>NZ_JAELTO010000028.1 GCF_016428875.1 Xylophilus sp. ASV27 | reverse complement strand
CCCCCCCCCCCCCCCCCCCCCCCCCCCCCCCCCCCCCCCCCCCCCCCCCCCCCCCCCCCCCCCCCCCCCCCCCCCCCCCCCCCCCCCCCCCCCCCCCCCCCCCCCCCCCCCCCCCCCCCCCGCCCCCTCCACTAGGTTCTCTTCGTCGGCAGCGTCAGATGTGTATAAGAGACAGCCGCCGCAGCGCCCGCGCCTGCTCCCGTTGCAGAAGCCGCGCCCCCGGCGGCAGCACCCGCAGCGGCGCCCCAGACCGCCTCGGCCACTGGTGGCGCGGGCGAGGCGCTGTACAAGCAGGTCTGCCAGATGTGCCATGCGGCCGGTGTGGCCGGCGCACCCAAGTTCGGCGACAAGGCGGCCTGGGCGCCGCGCATGAAGGACGGCATCGACGGCATGACCAAGATCGCCATCCAGGGCAAGGGCGCGATGCCCCCGCGCGGCGGCTCGCAGGCCTCGGACGCGGACATGCGTGCGGCGGTCGAGTACATGGCCAACGCAGCGAAGTAGGGCTCAACCCCCAGGCTGCGTACTTCGTGTCTTCGCCAACCCCCTTCCAGGGGGCGATGCCAGCGGCCCGGCGAAGCCGGTTCCGCGGCATCCTGCGCATAGGCAGCGCCAGTAGTGGCCGCTGTAAACAAAGCCGGTCTTCAGACCGGCTTTTTTACTGGGCGCTCGTGGCGTGCTGCTGCGCGGGGCTCATGACGTAGCCGAAGCGCTGCGGCAGGGTGGCGGCCCGGACCTCCTGCGGCACCCACAGGCCCTGCTCCACCGCGTCGCCGACCAGCGCCATGTCCAGCGTGTGCACCAGGCCGAAGCCGAGGTGCGTCTCCAGGTACACACGCCCGGCTTCGTCGACCAGGCAGCGCTGTACGCGGGCCTCGGCTCCGGTGTGGGCGGTGACCTCCAGGTTCCCGGACACGCGCCAGATCAGGGGCGTGGCCTCCAGCTCGACATAGACGCGCTGCGGCCCGTTCTGGAAGAACCAGCGGCCATGGGCGTCGGCTTCGTAGTTGCGCTGGATGAAGTCGACCAGCTTGTCATGCCGCAGCAGCGAGCCGCGGCTCTGCGGGAAGGGTCCGGCGGCCTGCGTCGGGTCGTCGCGCATGTACCACCGGCCGCGCGCATCCAGGCCCAGCCAGCCGTAGCAGGCGGGCACGTTCGGCCACTTGGCCAGGGCTTGCTTGACGATGTCATCCATGCATCGATTCTGCCAGCCAGCCGCCCACGGCCCGCGGCATGGCCAGGACGTGGCCGGGCGGCCAGCCCTGCGGGAAGCCGACGTGGCCGCCCTGCGCGGGCCGCCACAGCGTCACCCAGGGGACGGGGGCCGCGTCCGGCAGCGAGGCCGCCGGCACGAACGGGTCGTTGCGGGCGTTGAGCACCAGCGCCGGCACGCGGATGCGCCCCAGATGCGGCGCGGCGGAGGCGCGCGCCCAGTAGTCGCGCGCGTCGCGGAAACCGTGCAGCGGCGCGGTGAAGATGTCGTCGAAGGCATGCAGGTCGCGCGCGGCGCGCAGCGCCTGCTCATCGAACAGCCCCGGGTGCTGCGCCAGCTTGGCCAGCGCCTTGGGCTTCATGCTGGAGAGGAACATGCGCGTGTAGATGTAGCGGTTGAAGCCGCGGCTGATCGCCTCGGCGCCGGCGGCCAGGTCCAGCGGCGCGCAGACCGAGGCCACGGCGGCCACGGTGCGGCGCGCGTCCTCGCCGGCCTCCTGGGTCCAGCGCAGCAGGGCGTTGCCGCCCAGCGAGACGCCCACGGCCAGCAGCGGGCCGGCCTCCGGCCCGCGCTGCGCGCGCAGGCGCTCAAGCACCCAGCCGATCTCCTCGAAGTCGCCCGAGTGGTAGGCGCGCGGCGCGAGGTTGAGGCTGCCGCCGCAGCCACGGAAGTGCGGCACCGCGTAGTCCCAGCCGCGCCCTGCGGCCCATGCGGCGAAGGCCTCGGCGTAGTGGCTGCGCGAGGAGCCCTCCAGGCCGTGGAACAGCACCAGCAGCGGCCGCGCGCCGCCGGCCGCGCCGCCCGCGCGCAGGAAGTCGACGTCGATGAAGTCGCCATCGGGCGTGTCCCAGCGCTCGCGCTGGTAGGCCGGCGGCGCACCAGGGCCGCGGCGCCCGCAGAGCGCCGGCCAGATGGTTTGCAGGTTGCCGCCGGGCAGCCAGTACGGCGCTACATATTTCATAGCTACAGGCCCATGCAGAACCTCGGCTAAAGGCACTCTTGCTCCAGAATTCTCAGTGGAGCACCTGCGGCCCGTCGAGGGCCATGGCCTGCGCCTCCTGCTCCGTGCCGGGGCTGGCATGGTGGGCCACCATGCGCCAGCCCTGCGCGGTCTTGTGGTAGACGTTGGTGCTCACCACGCAGACCTCCTGCCGGCCGCCGGGCGACTCCAGTTCGATGCGCTCGACCAGGGTGTGCACGGCGCTGGCCATCGCCTCGATGCGCCGCACGCCCTCGGTGCGCACCCGCAGCGTGCCGTGGCTGAACAGGGTTTCGAACGCGGCGCGGATCTGGCCCACCCCGACCAGGCGCGGGCCGCCGGGGTGCACGCAGACGATCTCGTCCTCGTCGGCCCAGCAGGCCATCAGTTGGGTGATGTCGCCCTTCTGCAGGGCTTCGTAGAACTGGGCCTCCACGTCGTCGGCGGTGCCGCCGAGGCTGGCGGCGCGAAGCGGTGCGGTACTCATGGCGCGGAGGATGCCACAGCGGCGCGGCGGCACCGCATTTGCGGCCACCTGCCGCAGCGTGGATACTTGGCCGCATTCCTGAACTCCGGATGCCCAGCATGCGACGCCTCTTCCTGCTTCTCATCACCACCCTGGCCCTCACCGGCTGCGGCTACAACGACTTCCAGCGCCTGGACGAGCAGACCAAATCCGCCTGGAGCGAGGTGCTCAACCAGTACCAGCGCCGCGCCGACCTGATCCCCAACATCGTCGCCACCGTCAAGGGCGAGGCCAGCTTCGAGCAGGACACGCTGACCAAGGTGATCGAGGCGCGCGCCAAGGCGACCTCGATCCAGGTCACGCCCGAGACGCTGAACGACCCGCAGGCCTTCGAGCGCTTCCAGCAGGCGCAGAGCCAGTTGACCGGCGCCCTCTCGCGCCTGCTGGCGGTCTCCGAGAACTACCCCACGCTGCAGGCCAACCAGGGCTTCCGCGACCTGCGGGTGCAGCTCGAAGGCACCGAGAACCGCATCACCGTGGCGCGCAACCGCTACATCCAGGCGGTGCAGGAGTACAACGTGATGGCGCGCAGCTTCCCCACCAACCTCACCGCCAAGGTGTTCGGCTACCCGCCCAAGCCCAGCTTCACGGTGCAGAACGAGGCGCAGATCTCCGCGCCGCCCACGGTGGACTTCGGCACCGGCAAGAAGTAAGCGCCGATGCTGCTTCGCCTCCCCGATCCGGCAGCCGCACCGGGCGCCCTGCTGCGCCGCCTGCTGGGCTGGCTGCTGCTCGCGGCCGCCGGCCTGCTGGCGCTGGCGCCGGCCGCGCACGCCCAGAAGCTGCAGCCGGTGCCGCCCCTGGCCAGCCGCGTGACCGACAGCACCGGCACCCTCAGCGCCGAGCAGAAGACCGCGCTGGAGCAGCGTCTGGCCGCGTTCGAGCAGGCCACCGGCTCGCAGGTGGCCGTGCTGCTGGTGCAGACCACCGCGCCCGAGGACATCGCCGCCTACGCCAACCGCGTGGCCAACGCCTGGAAGATCGGCCGCAAGACCATCGGCGACGGCCTGCTGCTGCTGGTGGCCAAGCGCGACCGCAAGGTGCGCATCGAGGTGGCCAAGGCGCTCGAAGGCGCGGTGCCCGACCTGGCCGCCAAGGAGGTGATCGACGAGGCCATCACGCCGGCCTTCCGGCGCAACGACTACGCGGGCGGCATTACCGCCGCCCTCGACCGGCTGGAGACGCGCATCCGCGCCGAGGCCCTGCCCGCGCCCGCGGCCCGGCCCGACGCGGCCCAGGCCTCCATCGACGGCGACGAGCACATGCGCAGCCCGCTGGGCTTCCAGTGGTTCGACCTGGCGGTCTTCCTGTTCCTGGCCGTGCCGGTACTGACCGCGCTGCTGCGCCGCGTGCTGGGCCGCCCGCTCGGGGCGGTCGCCAGCGGAGCGGCAGTCGGCCTGCTGGCCTTCGTCTTCACGCTGAGCCTGCTGCTGGCCGGCATCGCGGCGCTGGCGGCGCTACTGTTCGGCCTGCTGGCCCGCACCGGCCCCCTGGGCGGCGTGCTGCCGGGCAGCTTCGGCGGCCTGGGCAACCTGGGCACCGGCGGCTGGAGCGGCCGCGACAGCGGGGGCTTCAGCTCCGGCGGCGGCTTCCGCTCCGGTGGAGGCGGCGACTTTGGTGGCGGCGGCGCCTCGGGAGACTGGTGATGGCAGGCCTGATCGCAACCCTGGCGCGCATCGTGCGCCACCGCTGGCACGACGAGCGCGACACGCGCCGCGCCATCCCGCCCGAGATGGTCGAGCGCCTGATGCGCCGCGTCGCCGCCAGCGAGCGGCGCCACACCGGCGAGATCCGCATTTGCGTGGAAGCCGGCCTGCCCGCCAGCTACCTCTGGCGCCACGCCACCGCGCGCGAGCGCGCCGTGACGCTGTTCGGCAAGCTGCGCGTCTGGGACACCGAGGACAACAACGGCGTGCTGATCTACCTGCTGCTGGCCGACCACGCCATCGAGATCGTGGCCGACCGCGGCCTGAACCGCCACATCGACGCCACGCGCTGGCAGCACCTGGTGGCCCACATGGGCGACGCCTTCGGCGCCGGCCGCTACGAGGACGGGCTGACCCAGGCGCTGGAGGAAGTGTCGGCGCTGCTGGTGGAGTACTTCCCGGCGCCCGCAGACGAGGGCGAGGCCGGCGCGCGCATCAACGAGTTGCCGGATGCGCCGGTGCTGGAAGGCGATCCGCTACTGAAAGAATAGCTGGCAGCCCAGGTGGAATCTGGGCTACGGGCACTTTTCTTTCGCAAATGGTGCACGGGGAGAGTGCCCGGGCACCGCCGTGCATGGGGCGCCTATGCGCCACATCCCGGATGATTGCATAAGCGGAAGTCGCTACCCGCTGTTCATGACCAGAGCCGTGCTGCAGGAGTTGATAGAGTCGCTCCAATCCCCCTCGGAGGCCACGCCCTGCCTGCGCCAGCATGGAGCAGGCAATCTCAACGCGCTCAAGCCCCGGGCGCCTGCGGTGACGCACAAGGCCTTCAAGCGCTACGAGCCGGGCTATGTGCATGTGGACGTGAAGTACCTGCCGCAGATGCAGGACGAGAGCCGCAGGCGCTACCTGTTCGTGGCCATCGACCGGGCCACCCTGTGGGTGTTCATGCAACTCAAGACCAACAAGACAGCGGCCAGTGCACGAGCCTTCCTCAAGGCGCTGCACAAGGCCTGCCCGATCAGGATCACCAAACTGCTGAACGACAACGGCAAGGAGTTCACGGACCGCCTGTTTGCCAGCAGGCGGCGCGAGCCCAGCGGCGATCATCAATTCGACCAGTTGTGCCGGGAACTGGGCATCGAGCACCGGCTGACCAAGCCCAGGACACAGAGGACCAACGGCATGGTGGAACGGTTCAATGGCCGCATAGCGGACGTGCTCAAGACCCACCGGTTCAACAGCCGCGAGGACATGGAGCAGACCTTGCTGCGCTATGTGGCCCTGACCACCACCAGTCGCCGCAGTCAGCGCCCAAGAGCAAGACGCCATTGCAGGCGATGAAGGAATGGCATCAGACACATCCGCATCTGCTCCACGGGCGGCCATATGATCGTCCGGGATGTGATAGGTCAGCCACCCGCTGGATTGCATGAGCTGTTGCACGGGAAGATCGACCTTCTGGTGGATCGAAGTCTGGGGCGCCACCCAGGTTATAGGTGCGACCAACTCACAGGCGGTCATCCTGGCGAGTTTCTGATGTGTCCAGAGGGTACCTTCCACTGTCCGGAAATAGAGACCGTCAGGTGTTGGCTCCTGGCGCGGCCCGATCGCCGGACTCCGCCCTAGGACCAGTAGTCCCGCGCCCCCTCCGGCAAAGCCCCCAGCACCCGATCGAAGGCCTCTTGATCGACCCGCTTGCGCAGCGCCGCGGCCACGGCGGAAATGGCGTTGTCGGGCGAGAAGTTGTGCTCGTGCCGGACCGCGCGGACTTCCGCCAGCAGCGCCGTGCGGTCCGTAAAGGGCTGGGGCGCCGCGTCCACCTCCCATCCTTCGAGATACAGCGCGCGCACCACGGGCGGCAATACGGAGCCGAACCGCAGCACCTGCCGGGGCGCGAGCCGCCTTCGAAAGGTGTGCAGCACCCCGACGACCATGTTCCACGCCATGTTGGTGGTGGCCAGGCCGGCGTTGTCACGGGCATCGACCAGGAACTGGTCGAAGTGCAGGGAGGCGTTCTGGTATTCGAAGGGGACGGGCGTGGGACCGGTGGGGAAACGGGCGCGCAGCGGCTGGATGCTTCTTGTTATACCCGGCCTGCTCCATCGCGGGCCGGACCGGTGCCTGCCGCGCACACCGGTCTGGCCGACAGAACCAGCAGGTTCCATTGAACCAACGGGCCGCTCTTCCTACGATGAGCATCCGCCCCCCTCACGAGGAGACAGGATGCACAGGTTGAACCGGCGCGCGGGCATGGCCGCGCTCTGCGCACTGCTTGCCATGCCACTGCCGTCCACGGCGCAGGACAAGCCGCTCACCATCATCGTGGGCAGCCCGCCCGGCGGCACCACCGAGACGCTGGTCTGGGTGATGCGCCGGTGCTGGAAGGCGATGCGCTATTGAAAGAGTAGCTGGTAGCAAAGGTAGAGCTTTGGCTACGGGGCATTTTTCGCTCATCGCCGGTGTATTTGGGTGACGCGCAGTTGGGCCGCGCGCAAGTGGCCGTCACCCATTTCCCCCGAGCAGCACCAGCAGCCGCTGCGTCGTTCGCGTCGCCGCCACGTAGATCAGGCGTGCTTCGAGTTCCGCAAGGTTCTCGGCGCCATTGGCATTCAGACTGCCATCACTCGCCAGAACCGCCACCACGGGCCACTCCAGGCCCTTGCTCGCATGCATGGTCATGACCTTGATGGAATTCTCTTCCGGCCGGTAGTCGCCTGAGCGCTTGCGCACCCGGTGCGGCAGGCCCCTGCGGGCCAGCGCGCTGGCGCACAGATCCATCTCGCTGTAATGACGGCAGAGTATGGCCATATCGCCCCAGGCATGGCCCTGCGCGTGCTGGTCGGCGAGCAGTTCGGCCACCTTGGCGACGCGCTCGGGCAGGGTGGGCAGATCGATCACGAGGGGCTCGGGGCCTTCGCGGCCACAGCTCATGGCATGCAGCAAGGGAATGCCGTCTTCACCGCCTGCGGCCTCTTCAGGCTGCAGAACGTCGCCGGCCATGCGATGGGCCAGTTGCAGGATCTGCCGCGTGTTGCGGTAGTTGATCTTGAGGATGGTGGTGCGGCCGGAGGCCTGGATGCCCACGCTCCTGAGGCTGAAGTTCTTCTTCCTGGCACGGTCGTAGATGCTCTGCGCATCGTCATAGAGCAGCAGCAGGCTATTGGTGGCCGGGTCTACCATCTGCGTGACCAGCTTGAGCCACTCGGGCGCGAAGTCATGCCCCTCGTCGATCAGGACTGCGTGGTACTGGCCGCCGGGAATATGGCCGGCCTCCACGCCCTTGATGACGCGGCGCACGAACTCCTCCATGAGCTTGTCCGTCGGCCAGCCCTGCGTCGCACCGGGCAGTTGGTGGTAGGCCACCAACTGATCGCGGCACCATTTGTGGAAATTGCGCACGTGTACGCGCGCCTCCAGCCGCTTGGCCCGCATGCTCGCGGCCAGCTTGACGGCCAGCGGCTCGTTGTAGCAAAGCACGAGGATGGGCTTGCTGCCGGGGCCTTGCGTCTGAGCCAGATGCTCCGCGCGATAGCCCAGGATCATGGTCTTGCCCGAACCGGCCACGCCGTGGATCACGCGGTGGCCCTCGCCCAGGCTGCGGGCCAGCTGCTCCTGCTGCAGGTCCATCACGCGCATGATGTCGGGCAACTCGGCGTCCTTGTCTGCCCTGTCGCCAAACAAGCTCTGCTGTTGCGGCACACGTACTTCGGGAAAGAGGATCCAGCGCACGCGGTCGAGCTGCGGCAGGCTGATGGCACCCTTGCCGAAGCTGTGCGGGTACATGGCCCACAGGCGTTGCTGGAAGGTCTCGGCCTCCACGTCCTCGAACATCTCGTCCTGGCAGATGACCAGGTGCGGCGGTATCGCATCGCCCAGCCCGGCCGCCTCGAACTGCCCGCGCGTGATGCGGGTGAGCACTACGCCGTGGCCCCACGGAAACGCCAGCTTGCCACGGTGCGGTCCGCTGCCCTGCACTAGCTGCGGGTCACGCTCCAGCGCGTGCACCACCTGCACCGCGCAGTGGCGCGCCTGCTGCAGCGGGCTCATGACAACCTTGGGCTGGCCGTCGGGCGCAATCTCGAAGTATTCGCGGGTGGCCCTGCGGATGGTGTCCAGGCGCCAGTCCTTGGTCTCCAGGATCAGTGCGCCCCGGCGTGGGTGCAGCACCACGAAGTCGGGCCGCGTCTGCTTGGGGCCGATGGGCACATCCCACCACAGCAGGTAGTCGCCTTCGAGCTTCTGCTCCAGCCGCTCGGCCAGGCGCTTTTCGCCAGAAGTCATGCGGGCGGCGCAGGAGCCAAGAGCCTGGATGAGCGTTGCCATCAGGTGCGCATATCGTGTCCAGAAGCACCAAGTATGTAGCAAGCCCCATGGCTGGGCACCGCTTGCCGCTTTGCGCGAGGGCTACCGCGCACGCTCCTGGCGGCCGGGGACCACCGCAGACATGACCGGCCAGACCCGCCCGCCCCCCACGGCGTACAGCAACTGCCCTGGCGCCGGTAGCTGCAGATGGGTGCCGGTGAATTCGCCGAACGCCGGCAGCACCGCCAGCCCCGGCTCCACGCTGAAGCACGGCAGCCGCAGCGCATCGCGCCCGGGCCCGCGCAGTTGCACCGCCGGATGCACATGCCCCGCCAGCACGTAGTGGGTGGCATGGCGCTGCGGATGGTGGCAGCAGGCGAAAGGGCCGAGCCGCCAGGGCTCGTCGACGATGGCCATGTCCAGCGTGGCCGGGGGATCGCCGGCATGGCTGTCGTGGTTGCCGCGCACCAGCACCAGCTCCAGTTCTGCATGCGCGGCGCGCCAGGCCTCTAAGGCGGCCAGCACGGCGGGCGTCTGGGCCTCGGCCGCATGCAGGAAGTCGCCCAGCACCACCAGGCGCCGCGCGGCGTGCCGCGCCAGCAGTTGCGACAAGCGCTGCAGGTTCTGCGCGGTGGTGCCGCCCGGCACGGGCAGGCCGCGCGCGCGGAAGGTGGCGGCCTTGCCCAGGTGCAGGTCGGCGATGAAGAGCGTATGGCCGCCGGGCCACCACAGGGCCGGGTCGGGCAGCAGCAGCACCGGCTCGCCGGCCAGGGCAAGCGGCAGCGCGGCAGCGGGGGAGTAGTGGGAAAGACGGTCCATACTGGTTATGCCGGCTACAGGCGCGGCAGTGGCCGCGATGGCTTGCGCTGCCGCCGCGGCCGGCTGCCCGCCGTCAGGTCGCCAGCAGGAGAAGTTAGCGAAAAATCGAGCATGCGGTGCACCGCCTGCGTCGCGTCCTGCAGGGAGGAATCGGCCGCGGACGCTGCGGCGGCAGGGCTGCCGCGCCGCGCACGCGCACGCGCCGCCGGCTCGGGCGGCACGATCGCATCACCCTTGGCCCGGGGCGGCTGCACGGGCGCATCGGCCGCGGACTCCAGCTGCTGCAGCATGCGCGCGATGCGGTCGGCGAGGTTCTCGTTGCTGAGCTTTTCGCGGAAGCGCTCGACCATCAGCGGAAACGCAAAGGGGCTGGGCCGCAGCAGGCCCTTCACGATCAGGGTCTGCGCCTGCATGCGGCTCAGGCTGGCGAGCAATTGGGCCACGTCCAGCTCCTGGCTCAGCACTTCTTCGTCGGCCTGGCGCAGCAGCAGGTTGCCGGCGTCGTACTTCCTGAAGACCTCGAAGAACAGTTGCGACGAGGCCTGCAACTGGCGTGCGCTGCGGCGCTCGCCCGGGTGGCTCTGGAAGATCAGGCCGGCCACGCGCGCGATCTCTCGAAAGCGCCGCCGCGCCATCTCGGTGGCGTTGAGGCTGGCCAGCACTTCGTGCAGCAGCGCGCGGTGCGCCGGGTCATGCGCCGCCTGCGCATTGCCGGCGGCGTCCTGGGCGGCGGCGTTGGCGGTGTTGCGGATGGCCAGGGCCTCGTCGGCCCGCAGCCCCTGCGCCGGCGGGGGCGCGCCGGGCGCTGCGCCCGTGTGCAGCAGGCCGGGCAGCAGCGCGGCCCAGTCGCGCTCGGTGGCGCTGAGCAGTTCCAGCCCGTAGTCGTTGACCGCGATGGAGAAAGTGCCGGCCGCGCCCTGCGCCGCGCGCCAGGCCAGCAGGCTGGCAAGCCCGGTGTGCGCATGGCGGCCGGCAAAGGGGTAGAGGAACAGGTGCCAGCCCTCGCGCGTGCGCAGCGTCTCGGCCAGCAGGGTGGTGGGCGTGGGCAGCGCCGACCAGCGCTGCTGCACCTCCAGCAGGGGGCGCACGGCCCGCAGCTCGGGTCCGTTGAAATGGTGGTCGCCGGCCAGCGCCAGCTGCTGCACCACGAAGTCGGCCAGCACGGTGGACAGCGGCATGCGCGAGCCGGCCCAGCGCGGCACGGTGGGCCGGCCGGCGCCGGCGCGGCGCACGTAGGCGGTCATGTCGTGGATCTTCACCAGCTCGAGCACGCGGCCGGCAAACAGGAAGCAGTCGCCGGGCGAGAGCCGCGCGAGGAAGCTCTCCTCCATGCTGCCCAGGCGCGCGCCGTGCTGGAGTTGCACCACCATGCTGGCGTCGCTGACGATGGTGCCGATGTTGGCGCGGTGCCGGCGCGCCAGCCGGGCGCTGGGCACGCGCCAGACGCCGGCCTCGTCCGGCACCACGCGCTGGTAGTCGGGATAGGCCTGCAGCGACGGGCCGCCGCGGCGCACGAAGTCCAGGCACCACTGCCACACCCCGGCCGGCAGGCCGCGGTAGGCGGCGGTGCGGCGCACCTCGTCGTACAGCGCGGCGGGCTCGAAGCCGCCGCCCAGGGCCACGGTGACCAGGTGCTGCACCAGCACGTCGACCGGCTGGCGCGGGGTGCTGCGCAGCTCGACCTGCCCGGCCTTGACCGCGGCGCGGGCGGCGGCGGCCTCGACCAGTTCCAGACTGTGGGTGGGCACCAGCGTGATGCGCGAGGGCCGGCCGGGCGCATGGCCGGAGCGCCCGGCGCGCTGCAGCAGCCGCGCCACGCCCTTGGGTGAGCCGATCTGCAGCACCTGCTCCACCGGCGAGAAGTCCACGCCCAGATCCAGGCTGCTGGTGCAGACCACGGCGCGCAGCGTGCCGGCTTTGAGGCCCGCCTCGACCCACTCGCGCGCCGCGCGGTCGAGCGAGCCGTGGTGGATCGCCAGCGTGCCGGCCCAGTCGGGCCGCGCGTCGAGGATGGCCTTGTACCAGAGCTCGGCCTGCGAGCGCACATTGACGAAGACCAGCGTGGTCGCGCTCTGCTCCAGGGCGCGCACCACCTGGGGCAGCATGCGCAGGCCCAGGTGGCCGGCCCAGCTGAAGCGCTCGGGCCGCTCGGGCAGCAGGGTGTCGATGCGCAACTGCTTGTCGACCTGCCCCTGCACCAGCACGCCCTCTTCATGACCAAGCAGGGTGTGCATGGCCTCGGGCAGGTTGCCGAGCGTGGCCGACATGCCCCAGACCCGCAGTGCCGGGTTCCAGCCCTGCAGCCGCGCCAGCGCCAGTTGCAGCTGCACGCCGCGCTTGTTGCCGAGCAGCTCGTGCCATTCGTCGGCCACCACCAGCTGCACCCGGCCGAGCACGTCGCGCGCATCGGCGCGGGCCAGCAGCAGCGACAGGCTCTCGGGCGTGGTCACCAGCACCGTGGGCAGCCGGCGCGACTGCGCACTGCGCTCGCCGCTGCTGGTATCGCCGGTGCGCGCGCCCGTACTCCAGCGCGCCCAACCGGCGTGCCCTGCCGCCAGGGCCGCCAGCGGCGCCTGCAGCGCGGCCAGGGTGTCGGCCGCCAGCGCGCGCATGGGGGTGATCCAGAGCACGGTGAGCGGCACGCTGGCCACGCTGCGGCGGCGCGGTGGCGCAGGCTCATCGGCCGCTGGCAGCGCATCGGCAAAGGCCTGCAGCGCACCGAGCCACACGGCATAGGTCTTGCCCGCGCCGGTGCTGGCATGCAGCAGGCCCGAGCGGCCTTCGGCCATGGCCTTCCACACCTGCTTCTGAAACGGGAAAGGGGCCCAGCCGCGCCGGGCGAACCAATCGGCGATGGCCTGCCGCGCGGCCAGGGCAGGCGCGGGGCGGCGGGACGATCCGGCGACAGGCATACCGCCCGATTGAAACGCAGACGCGGCGCGGGCACGTATCCAAACGCGCCAGCAGATGCCGCTGGACACACCCTAGAATCCGGATCCCGCCACCTTCCTTGGCCCCGCGTGCCGTCGAATCGGACGGAGAAAGTTCGATACCTTCGATGAGCCTGCAGCAAGCGAACCCCGCCGACGGCGCAGTGCCGCCCCCGGATCGTTCGCCGGCCCCCTCCGTCCGATTGTGGTGGGTGGTGGTGGCGGTGCTCGTGCTGGCCACGGTCCGCGTCGCATTCCTCACCTTCGTCCCCCCGGGCTTCTATATGGACGAAGCCGCCGGCGCAGCGCATGCGATCGCCATGCTGCACCATGGCCTTGATGCCTGGGGCACGCCGCACCCCCTGTTTTCGCCCGCGCTGGGAGGCGGCTTCACCACCGCCATCTATCTGTACCCGCTGACGGCGTGGATCGCGGCGTTCGGCAACAGCGAGTGGGCCATCCGTGCCTTTTCTTTGGCGGGTACCTTCATGGCGATCGCTGTTCTGTGTCTGGCGATCCAGCGGTGGTTCGGCCGGCGCGACGCATGGCTGGCAGCCGCGATCGCCCTGGCGCTGCCGTGGAACTGGATACAGGGCAGCGTCGCCTGGGATCCCGCGCTCGTGCCGCTGATCGTCGCAAGCGGCTTCTGGGCGTTTTCACGCATCGTGCTCCCTGGATCGGACCGGGGCCGGCGCGTTCTGCTGGTCCTGTTTCCCGTGCTGTTGCTGCTGCTGGCGTACCTGTATCCGCCGATGCGCGTGACCGCTCCTTTGTTGTTCGCGGGTGCCTATGCGGTGTTCTGGCAACACAAGCGCATCGGCGCGCGCGAACTCATGGCGACCCTAATCGCTTGTTCAATCCTTGCGTTGCCACTGCTGCAGTTCATGCTGCAACCCGAAGCGCTGGTGCGGGCGCGGCTCCTCAGCGTTTTCCACGGCGCAAGCCTTGCCGAAGGATTGCGGGCCTTCGGTGCCAACATGCTCCGGCTGCTCGATCCCGCGACCCTGTTCTTCACGGGTGATCCCAATCTGCGGCACGGCACCGGGTTTCAGGGGCTGCTCGGTCTGGCGGCGCTTGCGCCGGTGCTGGGTCTGGCCGCCGCGGCCGTGATGGCAGCCATCCGGCGGCCGCCAAAGCCGCACCCGCAGACGGCGCGCGTGCGGTTCCTGCTGCTGGTGGCATGCGCTGGCTGGCTGGCATCGCTGACCGGCGCGGCCTTGACCAGCGAAGGTCAGCCCCATTCGCTGCGTAGCTGCGCGGCCTGGCCGTTCGCCACCATCGTGCTGCTCGTGGGATGGCGGTGGATCCTGCAGGCATCGATGCCGCGCCATGTGTCCCGTCCTGCGCTCGTCCTGTTCGTCGTCGCGACGGCGGGCTATGCGGTGCATGCCGTCTGGTACTACCCGCCGCGGGCCCTGGAAGCATTCGACACCCAGGCGCGGCGCCTGATCCTCAGCGGCCAGCCGCCTGATACCTATCCGGAACTCGCGCGCCGCTACTACGAAACACGCTGACGGAGGGCCATCGCCTTCACGGGTCCGAGTGCGGCAGCAGCGCAGCCAGGGTTTGCAGGGTGTCGGCCTCGGCCACCGGCTTGTCCTCGCGCCAGCGCAGCATGCGCGGGAAGCGCACCGCTATGCCGCTCTTGTGCCGCGCGCTGCGCGCGATGCCCTCGAAGCCCAGCTCGAACACCAGCGTCGGCGTCACGCTGCGCACCGGCCCGAAGCTCTCCACCGTGGTCTTGCGGATGATGGCGTCCACGCGCGCCATCTCGGCATCGGTCAGGCCCGAGTAGGCCTTGGCGAAGGGCACCAGCCGGCGCTCGGCCGCGCCCTGCGGCCCGTCCCAGACCGCGAAGGTGTAGTCGCTGTAGAGGCTGGCGCGCCGGCCATGGCCGCGCTGGGCATAGACCAGCACCGCATCGACCGAGAGCGGGTCGATCTTCCATTTCCACCAGGTGCCCACGTCCTTGGTGCGGCCAACGCCGTACTGCGCGTCCTGCGCCTTGAGCATCATGCCTTCGACCCCCAGGGCGCGCGCCTGCTCGCGCACGGTGGCCAGCGCCGCCCAGGTGTCGCCTTGCAGCAGCGGGCTGGCGATCAGCGCGGGGTGCCGCGTGGCGGCCAGCAGCGCGTCGAGCCGGGCGCGGCGCTCGTGCTGGGGCAGCGCCCGCAGGTTGCGGCCATCCTGCTCCAGCAGGTCGTAGGCCAGCAGCACCACCGGCAGCTCGCGCAGCAGCTTGGGGCCCAGCGTCTTGCGGCCGATGCGCTTCTGCAGTTCGGCGAAGGGCTGCACACGCTCGTCGCGCCAGACGACGATCTCGCCGTCGAGCACCGTGCCGTCGGGCAGCGCGCCGGCCATGTCCTGCAGTTCGGGGAAGCGCTCGGTCACCAGTTCCTCGCCGCGCGACCAGACCCAGGCCTGGCCGCCGCGCCGCACCAGTTGCGCGCGGATGCCGTCCCACTTCCACTCGACCAGCCAGCGCTGCGGGGCCCCTAGCGCCGCGTCGAACGCCGCCACCGGCAGGTTGAGCGGATGCGCGAGGAAGAACGGGTAGGGCTGGCCGCTGGTCTGCTGGTCGCGCTCGGCCTCGGACTCGGGCGCCACCAGCCGGCCGTAGTCTGCCGCCGCGGGCCGTCCGGTGATGTGGGTGTAGCCCATCAGGCGCTGCGCGATGCGCTTGGGATCGACCGCGGCCACCGTGGCCAGCGCCTGCGTCACCTGCAGCCGCGAGACGCCGACACGGAAGCTGCCGGTGATGAGCTTGAAATACACCAGCCGCTCGTCGAGCGCCAGTTGCCGCCACTGCGCGCGCAGCAGGCCGGGCAGCGCCTCCGCCGGCACCTGTCGCAGCGGCAGCAGGTGCTGCTCGACCCACTGCGCGAGCCCCAGCTCGTGCGCCTCATCCGGCGCCGGCAGCAGCAGCGAAATGGTCTCGGCCAGGTCGCCGACCGCCTCGTAGCTCTCATCGAACAGCCACTCCGGCAGGCCGGCCGCCTCGCGCGCGATCTGGCGCAGCAGCCGCGTAGGCACCAGTTGGCGCGGCTTGCCGCCGGCCAGGAAATACACCGCCCAGGCCGCATCGGCCGGCGCGGCCTGCCGCAGGTACTGCTGCAGCGCGGCCTGCTTGGCCAGGCTGGAGGTGGTGGCGTCCAGCGCGCGGTAGAGCGCGGCGAAGTCTTTCATGCGGGGCCAGGCGGCGCTGCGGCCGCCGCGGGCGGCGCTGCGGCCGCCGCGGGCGGCGGGGAAGCGGCGTCGGCCTCATCCTCTTCGCCGTATTCGGTCCTGAAGCCCTGCGCCTGCAGCCCCTGCTCGTTGAGCCAGCGCACCAGCACCGCCACGCTGCCGTGGGTGACGAAGACGCGCTCGGCGCCGGTGGCGTCAATGGCCTGCAGCAGGCCCGGCCAGTCCGCGTGGTCGGACATGACGAAGCCCCGGTCCACACCGCGCCGCCGGCGCGTGCCGCGCAACTGCATCCAGCCGCTGGCGAAGGCGTCGGCGTAGGCACCGAAGCGCCGCATCCAGGGCGTGCCCTGGGCCGAGGGCGGCGCCAGCACCAGCGCGCTGCGCAGCAGGGCGGCGTCCACGCCCTCGTCCGTCACGCGGCGCGTCGGCGGCAGCCGCACGCCGGCCGCGCGGTAGACCGCGTTGAGCGGCTCGACCGCGCCGTGCACCACGATGGGCCCGATGCCGGCATCCACGCCGTGCAGGATGCGCTGGGCCTTGCCGAAGGCATAGCAGAACAGCACCGAGGCACGCCCGGCCTGGGCATTGGCGCGCCACCAGGCGTCGATGTCCGCGAACAGCACTTGCTGGGCTGGCCAGCGGTAGATCGGCAGGCCGAAGGTGGATTCGGTGATGAAGGTGTCGCAGCGCACCGCCTCGAACGGCGCGCAGGTGCCGTCGTCCTGCAGCTTGTAGTCGCCCGAGGCCACCCAGACCTGCCCGCCGTGCTCCAGCCGCACCTGGGCCGAGCCAAGCACGTGGCCCGCGGGGTGCAGCGACAGCCGCACGCCGTGGTGCACGATGGCCTCGCCGTAGGGCAGCGTCTGCAGGTCGATATCGGCGCCAAGCCGGATGCGCAGCGTGCCTGTGCTGTCGGTATGCGCGAGGTAATGCCGGTGGCCGCGGCGCGCATGGTCGGAATGCGCATGGGTGATGACCGCGCGCTCGACCGGCCGCCAGGGGTCGATGTAGAAGTCGCCGGGCGGGCAGTACAGGCCCTCGGGCCGCGCCACGATGAGGTTCATGGCGGCGGTCCTTGGCACTGCGCCCGGCCCGGCGGGTGAGCAGAGCAGCACGCAACGCGCGCAGCCTGGAGGTGTTTCATCCTCGTCAGACTAGCGCGGCGCGGTCCCGGGCCTGCAACAAATCCCATCCGCATCCGCACGGATCGAGCGCCCAAGAAAAAAACCGCCCTCGGGCGGTTTTCTTCATCAGTGCCGGCAGTGCGGTGCGCTCAGCGCTTCTGGCGGTACTTGCGCAGCGCCGCGATCTGGGCGGCCATGACCGCGAGTTCCGACTGCGCTCTGGCCAGGTCGAGATCGGTCTTGGCGTTCTTCAGCGCCTCTTCGGCAGATGCCTTGGCGGCATTGGCCTTCTCTTCGTCGAGGTCCTTGCCGCGCACCGCGGTGTCGGAGAGCACCGTCACGCAGTCGGGCTGGATCTCGAGGATGCCGCCGGCCACGAAGACGAACTCCTCGCCGCCGTCGGCGGTGTCGATGCGCACCGTGCCGGGCTTGATGCGCGTGATCAGCGGCGTGTGCCGCGGGTACACGCCCAGCTCGCCGGCTTCGCCGGGCAGCGCCACGAAGCGCGCCTCGCCCGAGAAGATGGACTCTTCCGCGCTGACGACGTCGACATGAATGGTGTTGGCCATGTGGTTTCCTTTGCGTTCTGAAACGCTTCGCAAGAAGCGGGGGTGCGCAAGTAGCCGGGTCCCTGGCTAGACGCCGCGCGAAACGCACCGGAGTACGTTGAGAGCACGGGCGACGCCGCCAGGCGCCCGGATACGCCGCTTACGCCAGCTTCTTGGCTTTCTCGAAAGCTTCGTCGATGGTGCCGACCATGTAGAACGCCTGCTCGGGCAGATGATCGGCCTCACCGGAGACGATCATCTTGAAGCCGCGGATGGTCTCGGCCAGCGGCACGTATTTGCCCGGCGAACCGGTGAACACTTCGGCCACGTGGAAGGGCTGCGACAGGAAACGCTGGATCTTGCGCGCGCGGGCCACGATCAGCTTGTCTTCCGGTGCCAGTTCGTCCATGCCCAGAATGGCGATGATGTCGCGCAGTTCCTTGTAGCGCTGCAGCGTGCCCTGGACGGCGCGGGCCACGCTGTAGTGCTCCTCGCCGACCACGTTCGGGTCGAGCTGGCGGCTGGTGGAGTCCAGCGGGTCGACCGCCGGGTAGATGCCGAGCGAGGCGATGTCGCGCGACAGCACCACGGTGGAGTCCAGGTGGGCGAAGGTGGTGGCAGGTGACGGGTCGGTCAAGTCATCGGCCGGCACGTACACGGCCTGGATCGAGGTGATCGATCCGACCTTGGTCGAGGTGATGCGCTCTTGCAGGCGGCCCATTTCCTCAGCCAGCGTCGGCTGGTAGCCCACGGCCGAAGGCATGCGGCCCAGCAGCGCCGACACTTCGGTACCGGCCAGCGTGTAGCGGTAGATGTTGTCCACGAAGAACAGCACGTCACGGCCCTCGTCGCGGAACGACTCGGCGATGGTCAGGCCGGTCAGCGCCACGCGCAGACGGTTGCCCGGGGGCTCGTTCATCTGGCCGTAGACCATGGCCACCTTGGACTCGGACAGGTTCTCCAGATTCACCACGCCGGAGTCGGCCATCTCGTGGTAGAAGTCGTTCCCTTCACGGGTGCGCTCGCCCACGCCGGCGAACACCGACAGGCCCGAGTGCGCCTTGGCGATGTTGTTGATGAGCTCCATCATGTTCACGGTCTTGCCGACGCCGGCGCCACCGAACAGGCCCACCTTGCCGCCCTTGGCGAACGGGCAAATCAGGTCGATCACCTTGATGCCGGTTTCCAGCAGTTCCTGCGAGGGCGACAGTTCGTCGTATGCAGGCGCCTTGCGGTGGATGGAGGCGGTGAGTTCCTGGCTGACCGGGCCGCGCTCGTCGATGGGCGCGCCGAGCACGTCCATGATGCGGCCAAGCGTGGCCTTGCCGACCGGCACGGTGATCGGGGCCGCGGTGTTGGACACCATCAGGCCGCGGCGCAGGCCGTCGGAAGAGCCCAGCGCAATCGTGCGCACCACGCCGTCGCCGAGCTGCTGCTGCACTTCGAGCGTCAGGGCCGAACCTTCGAGCTTGAGAGCGTCGTAGATCCGGGGCATCTGGTCGCGCGGAAATTCCACGTCGACCACGGCGCCGATGCATTGCACGATCTTGCCCTGCGCGCCTGCTTGGATGTTGGCTTGAGCCATTGTTTGCTCCAAAAATGTATACGTGACTTGCGGGCCGTCAGACAGCCGCGGCACCCGAAACGATCTCCGAAAGTTCTTTCGTGATCGCTGCCTGGCGCGTCTTGTTGTAGACCAGCTTCAGTTCGCCGATGACGTTGCCGGCGTTGTCCGTGGCGGCCTTCATGGCCACCATGCGGGCCGACTGCTCCGACGCCATGTTCTCCGCCACCGCCTGGTAGACCAGGGACTCGGCATAGCGCACCAGCAGTTCGTCGATGACCGTCTGCGCGTCGGGCTCGTAGATGTAATCCCAGGCCGGTGCGCCGGGCTCCTTCTTGAGCGTCTCGGTGGCCAGCGGCAGCAGTTGCTCCACCACCGACTCCTGCCTCATCGTGTTGATGAAGCGGGTATAGCAGAGGTAGACGGCGCTGACGCGGCCTTCCGCATAGGCGTCGAGCAGCACCTTGACCGGGCCGATCAGCTTGTCCAGGTGCGGCGTATCGCCCAGCGCCGTGACGTGGGAAACCACGCGTGCGCCGATGCGGTTGAGAAAGCCCAGGCCCTTGTTGCCGATCGCCACCGCCTCGGCCTGCACGCCCTGCGACTGCAGCTCGCGCAGCTTGGTGGTGACGGCGCGCAGCACGTTGGTGTTCATGCCGCCGCACAAACCCTTGTCGGTGGTGACCACGATGAAGCCGGCGGTCTTCGCATCGTTCGTCTGCATGAACGGGTGCGTGTATTCCGGATTCGCCTCGCCCAGGTGGGCGGCGATGGCGCGAACCTTCTCGCTGTACGGGCGGGCCGCACGCATGCGGTCCTGCGCCTTGCGCATCTTGGACGCGGCCACCATTTCCATGGCCTTGGTGATCTTCTTGGTGTTTTCCACCGATTTGATCTTGCCGCGGATTTCCTTGCCTGCTGCCATTGGGACTCCTTAGACCTTCACCCGACCGGAATCAGGCGAAGGACTTCTTGAACGAGGTGATCGCGGTGGTGAGTTCTGCCTCGGCGTCCTTGTCCATGGCCTTGGCCTTCTCGAGCTTGTCGAGCAGAGCGCCGTGGCTGGTCTTGAGGAACTGGTGCAGGCCGTGTTCGAAGGACAGGACCTTCTTCACGTCCACGTCGTCGAGGAAGCCCTTGTTCACCGCGAACAGCGTGGCGCCCATCAGGCTGATCGGCAGCGGGCTGTACTGGGGCTGCTTGAGCAGTTCGGTCACGCGGGCGCCGCGGTCGAGCTGTTTGCGCGTGGCTTCGTCCAGATCCGAGGCGAACTGCGCGAACGCAGCGAGTTCACGGTACTGGGCCAGGTCGGTACGGATGCCGCCGGACAGGCCCTTGATGAGCTTGGTCTGCGCGGCGCCACCGACGCGCGACACCGAGATACCGGCGTTGATGGCGGGGCGGATGCCGGCGTTGAACAGGCTGGTTTCCAGGAAGATCTGGCCGTCGGTGATCGAGATCACGTTGGTCGGCACGAACGCCGACACGTCGCCGGCCTGCGTCTCGATGATCGGCAGCGCGGTCAGCGAGCCGGTCTTGCCCTTGACGGCACCCTTGGTGAAGGCTTCGACGTAGTCGGCGTTCACGCGCGCGGCGCGCTCGAGCAGACGGCTGTGGAGATAGAACACGTCGCCCGGGTAGGCTTCGCGTCCCGGCGGCCGGCGCAGCAGCAGCGACACCTGGCGGTAGGCCACGGCCTGCTTGGACAGGTCGTCATAGACGATCAGCGCGTCTTCTCCGCGGTCGCGGAAGTACTCGCCCATGGTGCAGCCGGAGTAGGCCGACACGTACTGCATGGCGGCCGATTCGGAAGCGGACGCCGCCACGACGATGGTGTAGTCCATGGCACCAGCCTGCTCCAGCGCGCGCACCACGTTCTTGATCGACGACGCCTTCTGTCCGATGGCGACGTAGATACAGGTTACGCCCTGGCCCTTCTGGTTGATGATGGCGTCGATCGCCACAGCCGTCTTGCCGGTCTGGCGGTCGCCGATGATCAGCTCGCGCTGGCCGCGGCCGATCGGCACCATGGAGTCAATGGACTTCAGGCCGGTCTGCAGCGGCTGGTCGACCGATTTGCGGGCGATCACGCCCGGCGCGACCTTTTCGATGACGTCGGTCATCTTGGCGTTGATCGGGCCCTTGCCGTCGATCGGCTGGCCCAGTGCGTTGACCACACGGCCCACCAGTTCGGGGCCGACCGGCACTTCCAGGATGCGGCCCGTGCACTTGACGGTATCGCCTTCGGAGATGTGCTCGTACTCGCCCAGGATCACGGCGCCGACCGAGTCGCGCTCGAGGTTCAGTGCCAGGCCGTAAGACGGCTGGCCGTCGGAGCCGGCCGGAAACTCCAGCATTTCGCCCTGCATCACGTCGGACAGGCCGTGGATGCGCACGATGCCGTCGGTCACCGACACGACGGTGCCCTGGTTGCGGATGTCGGCGCTGCCCGCCAGCCCTTCGATGCGGCTCTTGATCAGTTCGGAAATTTCTGCGGGATTGAGTTGCATGACTCTTTCCTTCTCTTTGAGGTTAGCGGGAAGCCCGGGCCGCGCATTACGCGCAGAGGGCCACCTTCATTTGTTCAAGACGGGCCTTGACCGAGGTGTCGAGCACCTCGTCGCCAACCACGACGCGCACGCCGCCGATCAGCGACGGATCCTGCTGCACGCTCAGATTGAGCTGGCCGCCGAAGCGCTTTTGCAGCGCCTGGCCGAGTTCGGCCAGGGCTGCGGCGTCGATCGGAAAGGCGCTGTAGACCACCGCGTCGGAAGAACCGCCCTGCGCATTCTTCAGCGCACGGAACTGGGTGGCCATTTCAGGCAGCGCCGCGAGGCGGCCGTTCTCGATCACGGCGCGCAGGAAATTGCGCGCCGCGTCGGGCAGCGGCGTACGGGCAACGCCTGCGATCAGGTCGAAGACCTGCTCGGCGCTCACCTTGGGGTTGTCGGCGAACTGGGCGAGCTGCGGGTTCGCAGCGATCGCGGCCAGTTCGTCGACCCAGGCCGCGGTGGCGGTCAGGTCGCCGCCGGCTGCGGACTTGAACAGCGCTTCGGCATAGGGGCGCGCAATCGTGGCGAGTTCAGCCATGGTGGTCGTCCTTCTACAACTCGGTCTTCAGGCGCGACAGCAGGTCGGCATGGACACGGGCGTCGACTTCCTTGCGCAGGATCTGTTCGGCGCCCTTTACGGCCAGTGCCGCCACCTCTTCACGCAGCGCTTCACGCGCACGGACGGTCTGCTGCTCGGCTTCTGCGCGAGCGGCGGCAACGATCTTGTTGCCTTCCTCGACGGCACGGGCCTTGGCTTCCTCGATGATGGACTGCGCGCGGCGCTCGGCATCTGCCAGGCGCTGCGCGGTTTCGTTGCGCGTCTCGGCCAGTTCCTTCTCGACGCGCTGGTTGACAGCGGTCAGTTCGGATTTGGCACGATCTGCAGCAGCGAGGCCATCGGCGATTTTCTGGGCTCGTTCATCAAGCGCCTTCGCGATCGGCGGCCACACGAACTTCATCGTGAACAGCACGAGGATCAAGAAGACGATCGCCTGAACGAACAGGGTCGCGTTGATACTCACGGCAACACCTTTCTAAAGAGGGCGTTGGACGGGAATCAGGCCAGAACGAAGGGGTTGGCGAAGGCAAACAGCAGAGCGATGGCAACGCCGATCAGGAAAGCCGCGTCGATCAGGCCGGCCAGGATGAACATCTTGGTTTGCAGCTCGTTGATCAGTTCAGGCTGGCGTGCCGACGACTCCAGGAACTTGCCGCCCATCAATGCGATACCGATCGAAGCGCCGATGGCGCCGAGACCCACGATCAGACCACAAGCCAGAGCGACGAGACCGAGAACGTTTTCCATGATGATTCCTTTGGAGAGATTGAGAGAGTTGGAAAGGGAACGAAGAGAACTAGCGTGAACTAGTGGGCTTCATGCGCCTGGCCCAGATAGATCAGGGTCAGCATCATGAAAATGAAGGCCTGGAGCGTGATCACCAGAATGTGGAAGATCGCCCAGACCGTACCGGCGATGATGTGCCCGATAGGCAGCAGCACCCCCGACAACGACGCCGCAGCCGCGCCACCCATGAGCGCGATCAGCATGAAGACCAGTTCACCCGCATACATGTTGCCGAACAGCCGCATGCCGTGCGACACGGTCTTGGCGACATACTCGATGACCTGCATCAAGAAGTTGACGATGCCCAGGATCACGGCGAACACGGGATTCTTGCTGGTGCCGAACGGAGCCGACACGAGTTCGTGCGCCCAGCCGCCCACGCCCTTGATCTTCACGCTGTAGAACAGGCACAGCAGGAGCACGGAGGTCGACAGGCCGAGGGTGGTGGAGAGGTCGGCGGTCGGCACGACGCGCATGTAGGCGTGATGCGGATCGCCGCCCGCCGCAGTGTGCACGGCCTGCCACACCAGCGGCAGGAAGTCGACCGGCAGCATGTCCATGGCATTGAGCAGGAAGATCCAGACGAACACCGTCAGGGCCAGCGGCGCGATGAAGCGGCGGCTCTTGGCGTTGTGGATGTTGGCCTTGGCCTGGTTGTCCACCATCTCGACCAGCATCTCGACGGCGGCCTGGAAGCGGCCGGGCACACCCGAGCTGGCCTTGCGCGCGGCCAGCCACAGGACAAAGCAACCCAGCGCCCCGAGCACGGCGGCATAGAGGATCGAGTCAAGGTTGATGACATTGAAATCGATGATCTTGACCTGCTTGACAGGTTCGAAATCCCAGTTGACCTGCCAGTGCGTCAGGTGGTGAACGATGTATTCACTGGCGGTCGGGGCGTGTCCTTCTGCGGCCATCTCAGTAACTTCCTTGAACTCTTCTCGACAATGAACGATCCATCAACCGGTTGTGCGCTTCGAACGCACCAGCAGTGCGATCCAATACGCCTTCATCGTCAACACCATGCCCAGCAACAGCGCGAGCCAACTGAGCCCCGGGATCACCCGGGGCGCCGCCGCCAGCAAGGCAACGGTCAGTACGATCTTGACGATTTCCCATCCCAGAAACCCGGCCACCGCGGCGGCCGCATTTCCAGCAGCCCGCCGGCGCGTGATGCCCCGCGCGAACAAGGCTGCGGGCACCACCACGGCCAGCGCGCCCCAGGCGGCCGACCATGCCATGCGTGACTGCCCGGTGACCACCCAGACCCCCAGGGCCAGCAGTACACCGACGATCACCTGCCCGGCGACCACCCGCCAGGGCGATACCTGCGGATGCCGTTCGCGCAACCTTTGCGCCTCATCGGCGGTAAGCGGCTTGAATTCGGGCTCGCCTGCCTCCATGTCGGAATCTGTAGCCACGGGTTTCATCTGTGAGCGAAGCCTGTGTTACGGTTTCCAAAATTCAGCAAAGCCATTGATTATAGGTATAAGCCCGGGCACTTCCTCCATGACCCGGCGGCTCATCGGGAAAGACTGCTTGCGCGGTCGCCTTTCGATGCTGCGCGACAATGGCGCGCAGAGCCTCCGGCAGAGGGTTTTCCAACCCGAAGGCCAGCATCTGCCGGCAACCGCCCCGCTGATCTTGAACCCGTATTACGACGCGGCCAGACCGCACCATCGCCCGCATGGTTTCCAGAACCGCTATGGCGATTTCACGCCGCGCGGCCTGCGTGACCTGCTGCGCTGGAGGCGCGAGGCGAGGCGCGCCGGGTCGCCGCACGCGCCCCGGGAAGTGCCCCGTGTCGTGGCGCCCGACCATGCCTTCCTGCGGGCCAATGCAGAGGCGGGCGCAGCGATGCAGCCGGCCCTTACCTCCATCGGCCACTCCTCCATGCTGGCGCAGTTGCCTGCCGGCGCGGGCAGCCTCACGCTGTTGACCGACCCGGTGTTTTCCGACCGCGCCTCGCCCCTGCCCTTCATCGGCCCGCGCCGGATGCAGGCGCCGGCCTTGGCGGCGGCGCAGTTGCCGCACGTGGACCTGGTGCTGATCAGCCACAACCACTACGACCACCTGGACACGGCGTCGGTGCGCGCCCTCGCCGCGCAGGCCGGCGGGCCGCCGCTGTTCATCGTGCCGCTGGGCATCAGGCCCTGGCTGGCGCGCCACGGGGTGCGGGGCGCGGTCGGACTCGACTGGTGGAACACGCACCTGGTGCAGACGGGCGGCGCCGTGGCGGAGGCCACGCTCACGCCGGCCCAGCACTGGAGCGGCCGCGGCCTGCGGGACCGGCTGGCCAGGCTGTGGGGTGGCTTCGCGGTGCTGACGCCGGAATTCCACCTGTTCTTCGCCGGCGACACCGGCTATTCGCCCGACTTCACCGACATCCGCTCGCATTTCGCGGCCCGGCAGGGCGCGGCACAAGGCGGCGGCTTCGATGCGTCGCTGATTCCCGTCGGCGCCTACGAGCCGCGCTGGTTCATGCGCAAGCAGCACGTGGACCCGCGCGAGGCGGTGCAGATCCACCTGGACCTCGGCGCCAAGCGCAGCTTCGGCATTCATTGGGGCACCTTCGCCCTCACCGACGAGGCGCTCGACCAGCCGCCGCGCGACCTCGCCGCCGCCCGCGCGGCGCGGGGCTTGGGCGAGGCGGACTTCTCTGTGATGGCCATCGGCGAAACACGCACTCTTCCACGCCGCGCCGCATCGCACCTCTCCACCAAGGACAACGCATGAGCACCACGCCCACCACGCCCGGCAGCGACCCGCGCAAGGACTCGCTGATCGAATACCCCTCGCTGTTCCCGATCAAGGTCATGGGCACCAAGGTCGATGGACTGGTGCACGCCATCACGGCCATCGCCGAGGAGTACGACCCGCAGTTCGACGCCTCCACGATCGAACTGCGCGACAGCAAGGCAGGCAACTACCTGGGCATCACCATCACCGTGACGGCGACCAGCCGCGAGCAGCTCGACAACCTGTACCGCGCGCTGTCCTCGCACCCGATGGTGAAGGTCGTGCTGTGACCTCGCGCAGCGCCCCATGAGCCTTGCCGCCACCCGGCTTGGGCGCGTGGACTACGCCGCCACGTACGCAGCCATGCAGGACTTCACCGCCCGGCGCACGGCGGACACGGCCGACGCGCTGTGGCTGTGCGAGCACGACCCGGTCTTCACCCAGGGCCTGGCCGGCAAGGCCGACCACGTGCTGCATCCGGGCACGATCCCGGTCGTGCCCACCAACCGCGGCGGCCAGGTGACCTACCACGGCCCCGGCCAGGTGGTGGCCTACCCCTTGCTGGACCTGCGGCGCGCGGGCTGCCACGTCAAGGAATACGTCTACCGCCTGGAGGAGTCGGTGATCAGCACGCTGGCGCATTTCGGGGTCACGGGCCACCGCGTGACCGGTGCGCCCGGCATCTACGTGCGGCTGGACGACCCGTTCTCGCATGCCGCGCTCGCCGGCCCGATGCCCGCAGGCGATCCGTTCCGCGGCCTGGGCAAGATCGCCGCGCTGGGCATCAAGGTGAGCCGGCACTACAGCTACCACGGCATCGCCCTGAACGTGGCGATGGATCTGGAGCCCTTCCTGCGCATAAACCCCTGCGGCTACGCCGGGCTGCGCACGGTGGACCTTTCTACAATCGGCGTCACCGCCTCCTGGGACGAGGCCGCATCGGTGCTGGGGCACAAGCTCGGCATCTACCTCGCACCCTGACCCCACCCCTGCCCCGCCGGAACGCGCCATGAGCACCACAGAAGTCGTCCGCGAAGCCCAGAGCCTCGCCACCTACAACCCGCTGGCCAAGCAGAAGGCCGGGGCCAAGCTCGCGCGCATCCCGATCAAGGTCGAGCAGGGCGAGGCGCTCAGGAAGCCCGACTGGATCCGCGTCAAGGCCGGCAGCCCGAGCACGCGCTTCTACGAGATCAAGCAGATCTTGCGCGAGAACAACCTGCACACCGTGTGCGAGGAAGCCTCCTGCCCCAACATCGGCGAGTGCTTCGGCAAGGGCACTGCCACCTTCATGATCATGGGTGACAAGTGCACCCGGCGCTGCCCGTTCTGCGACGTCGGCCATGGCCGCCCCGACCCGCTGGACAAGGACGAGCCGCTGAACCTGGCGCGCACCATCGCCAGGCTGCGCCTGAAGTACGTGGTGATCACCAGCGTGGACCGCGACGACCTGCGCGACGGCGGCAGCGGCCATTTCGTCGAGTGCATCCGAAACATCCGCGAACTGTCGCCCCAGACCCAGATCGAGATCCTGGTGCCCGACTTCCGCGGCCGCGACGACCGCGCGCTGGAGATCCTCAAGACCGCCCCGCCCGACGTGATGAACCACAACCTGGAGACCGCGCCGCGCCTCTACAAGGAGGCGCGCCCGGGCAGCGACTACCAGTTCAGCCTCAACCTGCTGAAGAAGTTCAAGGCGCTGCACCCGAGCGTGCCGACCAAGAGCGGCATCATGGTCGGCCTGGGCGAGACCGACGAGGAAATCCTGCAGGTCATGCGCGACATGCGCGCGCACGACATCGACATGCTGACCATCGGCCAGTACCTCTCGCCCAGCACCAGCCACCTGCCGGTGCGCCGCTACGTGCACCCCGACGTGTTCAGGATGTTCGAGGAAGAGGCCTACAAGATGGGCTTCACCCACGCCGCCGTCGGCGCGATGGTGCGCTCCAGCTACCACGCGGACCAGCAAGCCGAACACGTCCTGAACCCAGCCGGAGCCTGATGCCGGCCGCTTTCCTGCTCGACCCGCAGTCGCTGCTGGCGCGGGTCTCGCCGGCCACCTATGCGCGCGCGCTGGAGGTCTACCGCAAGCAATGCGTGCTTGACTACGCGCTGAGCGCGGCCAGCAGCAGCGAGTGGCACATCGACGGTGAAGTCCGCGGCAGCGAGCGCGAGCCCTACGAGACCAGCGTCGACCTCGAAGTCGATGGCCAGGGCCGCATCACCGTTTTCGCGGGTGAATGCAGCTGCCCGGTCGGCCACAACTGCAAGCATGCCGTGGCGCTCACGCTCAAGGCCGCCTACAAGACCGGCGGCGTCCAGCGGCAGACCGCCCCCACCGCCGCGCCGCCCTTACCCGCGCAGATGCTGGCGCGGGCGCAAGGCCAGGTGAGCCAATGGCTGGACCTGTTCGGCGCAGCCGATGCCGCGCCGGCGCCGCCCGCTCCCACGCTGGACCGCAACGTCTATCTGCTGTCCGAGCAGCGCCGCACACGCGAGGACGGGGGCCCGCGGCTGCTGATGCTGCGCTGGGGCCGCGCACGCCCGCTGCGCCGCGGCGGCTGGACCAAGGTCAAGGCCCCCTACTACACACCCTACGGCGGCAGCGCGACCGGCGAGACCGCCGAGGACCAGGAGTGCATGCGGCTGATCGCCTCGCTGCAGCAGCAGGGCTACGGCACGCTCCAGGGCGTGGTGCAAGGCCGCGCCGGCGTGCTGGCCCTGCAGTTGGCGGCAGGCACGGGCCGGCTGTTCATGGCCGACGCGCAGGGGCAGATCAGCGGGGAGGCGCTGCAGTGGGGCCCGCCGCGCGGCATCGGTTGGCAGTGGAGCGAACTCACCCGGCCATCGGTTCCGGAGCCGCTGTGGGCGCTGCGCCCGCAACTGGCCGGGCATGCCGCCGAAGCGCGCCTGTTCACCAGCCAGCCGCCGCTCTACCTGGACACCGCGGCGGGGCTGTGCGGCGTGGCAGAGGCGCCCGGCATCGCCGAGCAGCATCTGCCGCTGCTGCTGAGCGCGCCGCCCATCCCGCAGTCCGCTTTCGACAGCCAGCAGGCCGCGCTGCTGGGCCGCCTGGCGGGCCTGCCGCTGCCGCCGACGGTGACGCCGCCCGAGACGGTGCGGGACGTGATCCCGGTCGCGCGGCTGCGCCTGGAGCCCGTGCCGCCACAGGACACGGCCCGGCTCGGCCTGCTGCGCGCCACGCTGCGCTTTGACTACGAGGGCCTTTGCCACTACTGGCCGCACCACGAAGGCCGGGTGCTGGTGGAGCACGGCGGCCGCCGGGTGCTGCTGCAGCGGCACATGGCCACGGAACTGGACGCCCGGCAGGCGCTGAACCGCCTGGGCCTGCAAGACGACGGCCAGGGCCGGCACCACCTGATGCCCGGCGCCGGCCCCTCGCCCTGGCTGGACTGGGCCGACAGCGACTATGCGCCGCTGCGCGCCTCCGGTTTCGCGCTGGAGCTGGACCCGCGCCTGCACGGCTTCATCCAGCATGCCGACGCGCTGGACGTGCGGCTGGTGTCCGCCGCCACGGACGACGCGCTGGAGCTGCACGGCGAGGTGCCGGAGGAAGCGGGCGGTTCGCGCTGGTTCGACCTCTCGCTCGGCATCGAGATCGACGGCCGGCGCCAGAACGTGCTGCCCTGGCTGCCCGAACTGCTGGAGCAGTTGCGCCCCACGGCAGAGGGCGCCGAGCTGCCCGAATGGATCTGGCGCCCGCGCGAGGACGGCGGCTTCGTGCGCCTGCCCTCCGCGCCGCTGCGGCCCTGGCTGCAGGCCTTGCTCGACCTGGTCGGCGACCGCAGCGCGCAGGACCTGGAAGGCGAGCTGCTGCGGCTCTCGCGCCTGGAGGCGCTGCGCCTGGGCGCCTCGCTGGGCGAAGGTGCGCAATGGCAAGGCGCGGCGCAGCTGCGCGAGATGCTGCGCCAGTTGGGCGGCCATGAGCGCCTGCCCGAAGTGCCGCCGCCCGCGGGCCTGCGCGCCACGCTGCGGCCCTACCAGCAGCGCGGCCTGGAATGGCTGCAGTTCCTGCGCACGCACGGCCTGGCCGGCATCCTGGCCGACGACATGGGGCTGGGCAAGACACTGCAGACGCTGGCCCACATGCTGATCGAAAAGCAGGCCGGCCGGCTCGACCGGCCCTGCCTGGTGGTGGCGCCGGTCAGCCTGCTGGGCAACTGGCGGCACGAGGCCGCGCGCTTTGCGCCGGAGCTGCGCACGCAGGTCTGGCACGGCAAGGAGCGGCATGCGGCAGCCGATGCGCTGGCGCACTGCGACCTGGTGATCGCGCCGTACTCGCTGCTGCAGCGCGACCGTGCCCGCTGGCAGGTCCAGCCCTGGCACCTGGTGGTGCTGGACGAGGCGCAGAACATCAAGAACGCCAGCACCCACGCGGCGCAGGTGGTGGCCGAACTCGACGCCCGGCACCGCCTGTGCCTGACCGGCACGCCGCTGGAGAACCATCTGGGCGAGCTGTGGAGCCTGTTCCACTTCCTGATGCCCGGCTTCTTGGGCAGCCAGGCGCGCTTCAAGGACCTGTTCCGCGCGCCGATCGAGAAGCACGCCGACCCCGAGCGCATGGACCAGCTGCGCCGCCGCATCACGCCCTTCATGCTGCGGCGCAACAAGCGCGAGGTCGCCGATGAACTGCCCGCCAAGGTGGAGAACATCGCCAGCGTCACGCTCGGCGGCGCGCAGGCGGACCTGTACGAAACCATCCGCCTGAGCACCGAGAAGGCCGTGCGCCAGTCGCTGCAGGACAAGGGCCTGGCGAAATCGCAGATCCAGGTGCTCGATGCGCTGCTCAAGCTGCGCCAGGTCTGCTGCGACCCGCGCCTGGTGTCCTCGGTGCCGGCGGCCCAACGCCTGCGCCAGTCCGCCAAGCTCGAACTGCTGATGGAGCTGCTGCCCGAGATGCTGGCCGAAGGCCGGCGCGTGCTGCTGTTCTCGCAGTTCACCACCATGCTCGGCCTGATCGAGGACGAGCTCAAGGCCCGCGGCGGTATCGCCTGGACCAAGCTCACTGGCCAGACGCAGCAGCGCGAGCGCGCCATCGCCCGCTTCACCTCCGGCGAAGTGCCGCTGTTCCTGATCAGCCTGAAGGCCGGCGGCACCGGCCTGAACCTGCCGCAGGCCGATACCGTCATCCACTACGACCCGTGGTGGAACCCGGCGGTGGAGGAGCAGGCCACCGGCCGCGCCCACCGCATCGGCCAGCGCAGCCAGGTGTTCGTCTACAAGCTGGTGGCCGAGGGCACGATCGAGGAGCGCATCCTGGGCCTGCAGGCGCGCAAGGCCGCGCTGGCCGAGAGCCTCTACAGCGGCGCCGTGGCGCGGCGCGAGCCCCTGTTCACCGAGAACGACGTGGCCGAGCTGCTGCGGCCGCTGGGCGAGTGATGCCTGCTTTGCTATATATTTTATAGCAACAAACCCAGATATCACCTGGGCTACAGCCACTTTTTTCCAAAAATTTCCAGGAAACGGCGTCCATACCGCGCCATGGCGCCTGGCGGCATCCTCAGCCGGCCATCGCCGCGGCCGGGTCCTCGGCCTGCAGCACGCGCTGCGCCCAGGGCGCCAGGCGCGTGGTGTTGGAGCGCAGCACCTCCTGCTTGACGGCGAGGATCTGCGCCGGATGCATGGAGAAGGTGCGCAGGCCCAGGCCCAGCAGCAGGCGCGTCATGCTGGTGTCGCCCGCCATCTCGCCGCAGATGCTCACGCCCTTGCGCTGGCGCCGGCATTCCGCGATGGTGTCGGCCACCAGGCGCAGCACGGCCGGATGCAGCGGGTCGTACAGGTGGGCCACGGACTCGTCCGCCCGGTCGATGGCCAGCGTGTACTGGATCAGGTCGTTGGTGCCGATGGAGAGGAAGTCGAAGTAGCGCAGGAACAGGGGCAGCGTGAGCGCGGCCGCGGGAATCTCGATCATGGCGCCGATCTGCGGGTTGCCGTAGGCGATGCCGGCGTTGTCGAGTTCGGCGCGCGCATGGTCGATCAGGGCCAGCGTATGGCGGATCTCGCTGCCGTGCGCGAGCATGGGGATCATCATGTGCACCGGCCCATGCACCGCGGCGCGCAGGATGGCGCGCAACTGGGTGCGGAACATCGCGGGGTCGGCCAGGCTCCAGCGGATCGCGCGCAGGCCCAGCGCCGGGTTCAGGTGGGCGTTGTCGCGCCGCGTGTCGTCCAGCGGCTTGTCGGCGCCCACGTCCACCGTGCGGATGGTGACCGGCAGCCCCTGCATGCCTTCCACCGCGCGGCGGTAGGCGTGGTACTGCTCCTCTTCGTCGGGCAGGTGGCCCTGCCGGCCCATGAACAGGAATTCGCTGCGGAACAGGCCCACGCCCGCGGCGCCGGCCTTGAGCGCCGCCTCCGCGTCCTCGGGCATCTCGATGTTGGCCAGCAGCTCCACGCGCTCGCCGTCGAGCGTGACGGCCGGCGTGTGGCGCAGCCGCGCCAGGCGCTCGCGCTCCAGGTCGCCGCGCCGCTGCTTGAAGCCGTACTCGGCCAGGATGATGGCCGACGGATCGACGATCATCACGCCGGCGTCGCCGTCGATGATCACCCAGTCGTCCTGGCGCACCAGCTGGCTCGCGCTGCGCGCACCGACCACCGCCGGGATGTCCATGCTGCGCGCGACGATGGCCGTGTGCGAGGTCTTGCCCCCCACGTCGGTCACGAAACCGGCGAACACGCTCTGCTTGAACTGCAGCATGTCGGCCGGCGACAGGTCGTGCGCGACCAGCACCAGCGGCACGTCCTCGGTGTCGCCCAGCTGCAGGTCCTGCTGGCGCGGCGCCGGCCGCGCGGGCGGCGGCGCCACCGGCGAGGCCACGCCCTTCATGTAGCGCAGGATGCGCTCCACCACCTGCTCCAGGTCCGCCTTGCGCTCGCGCAGGTAGGGGTCCTCCATCTCGTCGAACTGGCGCGAGATAGCCTCGAGCTGGGTGGTCAGCGCCCACTCGGCGTTGTAGAGCCGGTCGATGATCCAGTGCTTGACGCCCTCCTCCAGCTCCTTGTCCTGCATCAGCATCAGGTGCACGTCGAGGATCGCCGACAGCTCCTGCGGCGCCTCCTTGGCGCTCATCAGCGCCACGGTCTGCTGCAGCCGCTGCAGCTCCTCTTTCACGGCGTCGCGCGCCGAGCGCACGCGCGCGATCTCGGAGAGCACGCTGCCGGGGTCGATGAAATAGTGCGCGACGTCGATCCGGCTGGACGCCGCCAGCACCGCCCGCCCGATGGCGATGCCACGGGCCACGGCGAGGCCATGCACGGCGAAGGTCACGCGGCGCCTCCGCGGCCGGGCAGCAAGGGGCGCTGGATCACTCGCCCTCCCCGAACTTGTCCTGGATCAGCGCCAGGATTGCGTCCATCGCGGCCTGCTCGGAGGCGCCCTCGGTCTCGATCCGGACCTCGGTGCCGATGCCCGCGGCCAGCATCATCACGCCCATGATGCTCTTGGCGTTGACCTTGCGCTCGCCGCGTGCGATCCACACGTCGCACGGGAAACTGCCGGCGAGCTTGGTGAGCTTGGCCGACGCCCGGGCATGCAGCCCGAGCCTATTGCTGATGGTTATGTTCTTCTGGATCATGTTTGCGACGGGTCTGGTTCTGCGGTGCGGTGATGGCGACCTGCATCACGCCCTGCGTGCCACCGACCACCGCGCGCGCGACCAGCGCGTCGAGCGCCTCGTGGCGGTAGGTGACGGTGCGCAGCAGCATCGGCAGGTTGACGCCGGTCACGAGCTTGGAGCGTACGCCATCGACCAGCCGCTGCGCGACGTTGCAGGGGGTGGCGCCGAACACGTCGGTCAGCACCAGCGTGCCGCCGCCGCGCTGCTGTTGCAAGATGATGCGCGCGGACGCCAGCGTCTCCTCAGGCGAGACGTTGGGCTGCACATCGAGCGCCATCACGCCCTCGCCACCGTCCGGGAACACGTGCAGCACGCACTGGCGCAGGGCATGGGCCAGCGGCGCGTGGGCGATGATGAAGATGCGGTTGGGCGAGGCGTTGCGGTGCACCATCGGATTATGTGCCGGCCGTCAGGGCACGTGCAGTCCGGCCAGGAAGTTCTCGGCCGTGGCCGGTTCCACGCGTGGGCTGTACATGGCCGCCTGGTAGGCATAGGCCTTGCCGGCGCGCGTGCTGGCAAACCAGGCCGCCTGCACGCTCACCGCACCACCCTCGTCCGGCCGCCGCCCGGTGGCCGCAAGGCGCACCGACTGCGGCAGCGCAATGGCGCCGGCGGGCACGAAGGCCCGCCCGGCCGGCGCGTCGGGCCCGGACACCAGGCCCATGCGGGCCAGCGACGCGTCCTGCCAGGCCCCGAGCACCGCGCCGAGTTGCGCCGGCTCGGCCACCTCGACCCAGGCCACGGTGAAGGTGGCGCCAGCGGCATCGCAGCCCAGCATGTGCATGCGCACGGACAGGCCGGCGAGCAGCACCGGCCGCTCTCCCTCGTCCGGCTTGCAGGGCAGCAGGGCCTGCAGGGGGGTGGGCGGCAGCTGCACCTCGCGCCAGTTCAGGTCTGGCGTGCAGGCGGCAAGAAGGGCGGCGCAGAACAGCGCGGCGCTGGCGGCAGGCAGTCGCATGCTCGGATTATCGGAGGGCCGGCCGGTGCCGGCGCACGCCGCTTTGCGGAACCTTTGCCGCCCGCGGCGGCTCAACCCCCCCGCGCGCGCGCGGCAAACGGCCTACACTCCGAAGGCTGGGCCCGTGCGCACAGACCGCCAACCGCCATGAAACGCCTTCTCTACGCCGCCGCGATCGCCGCCGTGCTCGGCCTGGGCGCCGCCGCCTTCTGGCACGGCGGCACCGCCGCTGCGCCCGCATCCACTTTCGTGCTGCTCGACGGCTCGCGCCAGACCACCGCCGACCTGCGCGGCAAGGTCACGCTGGTGAATTTCTGGGCCACCAGTTGCACCACCTGCGTGGCGGAGATGCCGGAGATCGTCGCCACCTACGACAAGTACAAGGACAGGGGCTTCGAGACGCTGGCCGTGGCCATGAGCTACGACCCGCCGAGCTACGTGGTGAATTTCACCGAGACGCGCAAGCTCCCATTCAAGGTGGCGATCGACAACACCGGCGCGGTGGCCAAGGCCTGGGGCGACGTGCAGCTCACCCCCTCGACCTTCATCGTCAACAAGCGCGGCGAAATCGTGAAGAGCTTCGTAGGCGCCCCTGATTTCGCCGCGCTGCACAAGCTCATCGAACGCCTGCTGGCCGAAGCCTGATCAACGGCTGCGGTAGGCGTCGTGGCAGGCCTTGCAGGAGTTGGCGGCGGGGCCGAAGGCGGCCTTGACCTCGTCCAGGCTGCCGGTCTTGGCTGCCGCGGCCAGCTTGAGCGTCTCTGCCTGCATCTTGTCCGCAAGCTCCATGAACTTGGCCTGCTCCGTCCATACCTCGGGCTTGGCCTTCGTCGGCGCGCCCTTGTCGGTACCGGGGCCAAAGCCCGCCCAGGGCAGCTTGGCCAGAGCGGCCACGATGTCGGCGTTCTCCTGCGCCACCTTCGCGTCGAACGGGGCACGGCCGCTGGCCATGGCACCCAGCCGCGAGAAATGCTGCCCCATCACGAACAAGGCGCTTTGGCGGTACTTGATGGCGTCTTCGGACTTGGCGAATTGGGCGGCCGCCGGCAGCGACAGCAGCAGGGCCGCCGAGGCGGCAGCGGTGAGGGCGAGGTGTTTGATGTGCATGGGATGCGCCTTTCGTGGGAAATGACGGAGCGGCAAGCGCGTTTTCCCGCTTGCCAGCGGACAGTATCGCCCGGCGCACGCCGGCCGCAATGGCAATCCCGACTGCCGCGCGCCCTGCATGCGCCACAATAGGCGCTTTCCTTCGCACTGCCCCGCGACAACGCCATGCCGCACACCATCCGCGTCTGGGATCTGCCCACCCGGCTTTTCCACTGGTCGCTGGCCACCATCACCGTGGCCCTGGTCGTCACCGCCAAACTGGGCGGCAACGCCATGGAGTGGCACCTGCGCCTGGGCTATGCCATGCTGGCCCTGCTGGCGTTTCGCCTCGTCTGGGGCCTGGTGGGCGGGCGCTGGTCGCGCTTTGCCAGCTTTGCGTGCACGCCCGCACGGCTGAGGCGGTATCTACGTGGCGAGGGTGACGGCGCCGTCGACAGCGTCGGCCATACGCCACTGGGCGCACTCGCGGTGTGCACCATGCTGGCCGCGCTGCTGCTGCAGGTGGCCAGCGGCCTGACCAGCGACGACGAGATCGCCTTTGCCGGCCCGCTGGCGCGCTTCGTGTCAGGCGACACGGTCGGCCTGGCCAGTTGGTACCACAAGGAGGTCGGCCAGTACCTGCTCTACGTGCTGGTGGCCCTGCACCTGCTGGCCATCCTGTTCTATGCACTGATACGCAAGCGTGCGCTGATCGGGCCCATGCTGCATGGCGACAAGCGGCTGCCCATGCCGGCGCCCTCGTCGCGCGACGATGCCCGCTCCCTCGTGGGCGCGGCGGCCGTGCTGGCCGCGTGCGGGGCGCTGGCGTGGTGGCTGTCGAACCTGTAGGGCCGGACCGCGGGCCCCTCTCGAGCGCCGCCAGAATCGTTCCGCCATGGATCAGCCACCTTCCATTTCCCTGTTCAGCCCCGCCCAGCCCGAAACGATGGAGGTGGTGCGCAGCATCTTCCAGGAATACGCCGACAGCCTGGACGTGGATATCTCCTTCCAGGACTTCGCCGGCGAAATGGCCGGACTGCCCGGCGAATATGCGCCCCCGCGCGGGTGCATCCTGTTGGCCCGGGTGGACGACGCCATTGCCGGCTGCTGCGCGCTGCGGCCGCTGGATTCGGCCGACTATCCGAATGCCTGCGAGATGAAGCGCCTGTACGTGCGCAAGGCGTTTCGCGGCTTCGGACTGGGCCGGCAATTGGCCGAGGCCATGCTCGACGTGGCGCGCCAGGCCGGCTATGCCTGCGTGCTGCTGGACACGCTCGATGGCATGGAGGCCGCCAGGGAGCTGTATTCCGAGCTCGGCTTCGAGGAAATCCCGCCGTACTACCACAACCCCTTGGCGGGCTCGCACTACCTCAAGGTCGATCTCGGCTGAGCTTCGTCTTGGGAATCAGGCGGCCTTGGCCTGCACCAGCAGGGTGGCAGCGTCGCTCACCTCGAACTTGCCGGGCGCTTCGATGTTGAGGCTCTCGACCACGCCGTCCTTCACCAGCATCGAGTAGCGGTTGCTGCGCACACCCATGCCGCGGCCGGTCAGGTCCAGCGTCAGGCCGGTGGCCTGGGCAAAGGCGGCACTGCCGTCGCCCAGCATGCGCAGCTTGCCGCCGGTCTTCTGGTCACGCGCCCAGGCCCCCATCACGAAGGCATCGTTGACCGACAGGCACCAGATCTCATCCACGCCGGCGGCCTTGAAGGCTGCGGCATGTTCCACATAGCCCGGCACGTGCTTGGCCGAGCAGGTGGGCGTGAACGCCCCCGGCACGGCGAACAGCGCAATCGTCTTGCCGGCGGCGGCCTGCTGCACGTCCACAGGGTTCGGGCCGATGCTGCAGCCATTGCCTTCGACTTCGGAATACTCCATCAGCGTTGCCGCCGGAAGCCTGTCGCCAACCTTGATCATGTTTCCACTCCTTGCAGTTGCAGGGCGCCGGGGATCGGCGCCCCAGAAAGAAAAACGGCCCACCGAGGGTGGGCCGCCTTCATACGGTACGGGACCGAAGCCGGGTCAGCAGCTTCAGACCGCCGCAGCCTTCTGAACCAGGCGCGTGGCGACCCAGTTCTTGGTGCGGGAGATCGGGCGGCTCTCGGTGATCTCGATCAGATCGCCCAGGTGGTAGTCACCGTTCTCGTCGTGCGCGTGGTACTTGCTCGACTTGGCGACGATCTTGCCATAGAGCTCGTGCTTCACACGGCGCTCGACCAGCACCGTCACGGTCTTGGCACGCTTGTCGCTGACGACCTTGCCGATCAAGGTGCGCTTGAGGGATTTTTTAGCTTCCGTCATGGTCACTCCTTACTTGGCAGCCTGGGACTCGGCCTGCTTTTGGGCAAGGATGGTCTTGGCACGGGCAATGTCGCGGCGCGTGGTGCGCAGCGTCGACAGGTTGTTGAGTTGTTGCGTGGCCTTCTGCATGCGCAGACCGAAATGGGCTTTCTGCAGGGCCTTGATTTCGGCTTCGATACCGGCAACGTCTTTTTGGCGCAGTTCAGCAGCTTTGGTCATGTCGATTTCTCCTGATCAAGCGCCGAGCTGGCGGGCGACGAACGTGGTGCGCAGCGGCAGCTTGGCAGCGGCCAGGCGGAACGCCTCACGCGCCAGCTCTTCCGGCACGCCGACAATCTCGAACACGATCTTGCCGGGCTGGATTTCAGCCACGTAGTACTCGGGGTTGCCCTTGCCGTTACCCATCCGCACTTCTGCGGGCTTGGTGGAGATCGGCTTGTCGGGGAAAACACGGATCCAGATGCGGCCGCCACGCTTGACGTGACGGGAGATCGCACGGCGTGCGGCCTCGAGCTGGCGGGCCGTCAGGCGGCCGCGGTCGGTGCACTTCAGACCGAAGTCACCGAACGCCACCGAGTTGCCCCGGGTGGCGATGCCGGTGTTGCGGCCCTTCTGCTCCTTGCGGTATTTGCGGCGAGCGGGTTGCAGCATGATGTTTCTTCCTTATGCGACCGATTACTCGGTCTTGGCACCGTCCGCTGCTGCAGCGGGCGCGGCTACCTTGCGGACGCGCTTAACGGCTGAGGGGTCGGCGGCGGCACCGCCCGCACCGGCGGGCTTGTCGCTGCCGTCGGCAGGCGCCACGTTGCCGCCTGCGGGGCGGGCATCGCGGCGCGGACCACGGCGGTCGGCACCCGGACGGTCGCCACCCGGGCGGCCATCGCGGCGCGGGCCACGCGGACGACGCTCGTCGTCACGCGGCTCTACCACGGCCGGCAGGTCGTTGCGGCCCAGGGTGTCGCCCTTGTAGACCCAGACCTTGACGCCGATGACGCCGTAGGTGGTCTTGGCTTCGGAGGTGCCGTAGTCGATGTCGGCGCGCAGGGTGTGGAGCGGCACGCGACCTTCACGGTACCACTCGCAACGCGCGATCTCGATGCCGTTCAGGCGGCCCGACGACATGATCTTGATGCCCTGGGCGCCCAGGCGCATCGCGTTCTGCATGGCGCGCTTCATGGCGCGGCGGAACATGATGCGCTTTTCGAGCTGCTGGGTGATCGAGTCGGCGATCAGCTTGGCATCGATTTCGGGCTTGCGCACTTCCTCGATGTTGACGGCAACAGGCACGCGCAGGCGGGTCGCCAACTCGCGCTTGAGGTTTTCGATGTCTTCGCCCTTCTTGCCGATCACCACGCCCGGACGTGCCGAGAAGATGGTGATGCGGGCGTTCTTGGCGGGACGCTCGATCAGGATGCGCGAGACGGCCGCGTTCTTGAGCTTGGCCTTGAGGAACTCGCGCACCTTGATGTCTTCGGCCAGCATGCCGGCGAAGTCACGGTTGTTGGCATACCAGCGGCTGGACCAGTTGCGGCTCACCGAAAGACGGAAGCCGGTCGGGTGGATTTTCTGTCCCATATCTTCCAGACCTTCTGTTAGTTGCCCACCGTCACGTACACATGGCACGTGGGTTTGCTGATGCGGTTGCCGCGGCCCTTGGCCCGCGCAGTGAAGCGCTTGAGGGTGGCTCCCTGCTCGACATAGATGGTCTTGACCTTCAGTTCGTCGATGTCGGCACCGTCGTTGTGCTCGGCGTTGGCGATGGCCGACTCGAGCACCTTCTTGACGATCCCGGCGGCCTTCTTTTGCGTGAAGGACAGGATGTTGAGGGCTTGGTCCACTTTCTTGCCGCGGATCAGGTCAGCGACCAGACGACCCTTGTCGACCGAGAGACGGACGCCGCGGAGGACTGCACGTGTTTCAGACATGTCGGTGCTCCTTACTTCTTGACTTTCTTGTCCGCGGGGTGACCCTTGAACGTGCGCGTCAGGGCGAATTCGCCCAGCTTGTGGCCGACCATCTGGTCGGTGATGTAGACGGGCACGTGCTGCTTGCCGTTGTGCACGGCGATGGTCAGGCCGATGAACTCGGGCAAGACCATGGAGCGACGCGACCAGGTCTTGATCGGCTTCTTGTCCTTCGTCGTCACGGCCTTGTCGGCCTTGGCCACGAGGTGGTGGTCAACAAACGGACCCTTTTTGAGAGAGCGAGTCATTTGCTATCCCTTACTTCTTGCGACGCGACACGATCATGACCTGCGTGCGCTTGTTGTTGCGGGTGCGGTAACCCTTGGTCAGATTGCCCCACGGATCGACTGCGTGGCGGCCTTCGCCGGTCTTGCCTTCACCACCGCCGTGGGGGTGATCGACCGGGTTCATGGCCACACCGCGCACGGTCGGGCGAATACCCATCCAGCGCTTCACACCGGCCTTGCCGAGCTGGCGCAGGCTGTGCTCTTCGTTGGCGACTTCACCGATGGTGGCGCGGCACTCGATGTGGATCTTGCGCACTTCGCCGGAACGCAGGCGGACCTGGGCATAGGTGCCTTCGCGGGCCAGCAGCGTGGCGGAAGAGCCTGCCGAACGCGCGATCTGCGCACCCTTGCCGGGCTGCAGTTCGATGGCGTGGATGGTCGAACCCACCGGGATGTTGCGGATCGGCAGCGTGTTGCCGACGCGGATCGGCGCTTCGGAACCGGACACCAGCGTGGCACCGGCCTCGACACCGCGCGGGGCAATGATGTAGCGGCGCTCGCCGTCGGCATACACCACCAGGGCGATGTGGGCCGTGCGGTTCGGGTCGTACTCGATGCGTTCCACCTTGGCCGGGATGCCGTCCTTGTTGCGGACGAAATCGACCACGCGGTAGTGGTGCTTGTGGCCACCGCCCTTGTGGCGGGTGGTGATGTGGCCGTTGTTGTTGCGGCCAGCCTTCTGGAACTGGGGCTCCAGCAGGGCTGCGTGCGGAGCACCCTTGTACAGGTGATCACGCGTGACCTTGACCACGGCGCGGCGGCCGGGCGAGGTCGGTTTCATCTTGATGACAGCCATGATTACGCGGCCTCCCCGGACAGGTTCAGCTCTTGACCCGGTTGCAGCGTCACATAGGCCTTGCGCACGTTGTCGCGGCGGCCGATGGACTTGCCAAAACGCTTGGTCTTGCCTTTGGTGTTGACCACGGACACGCCCTTGACCTGGACCTTGAACATCAGTTCAACAGCGGCCTTGATCTCCGGCTTGGTGGCGTCCTGCAGCACCTTGAACGTGACGGCGTTGGACTTCTCGCCCACCATCGTGGCCTTCTCGGACACGATAGGCGCGACCAGCACCGCCATCAGACGACCTTCTTCAAACTTCGCGATGGGGGTGCTCATGCGAACATCTCCTTGAGCTTGTCGATCGCGCCCTTGGTGACGAGCACTTTCTTGTAGTGCACCAGCGACACCGGATCGGCGTAGCGCGGCTCGACGACCAGCACGTTCACCAGATTGCGCGATGCCAGGTACAGGTTCTCATCGACCTCTTCGGCGATCACCATCACCGATTGCAGGTTCATCGCCTTGAACTTGTCGGCGAGCTGCTTGGTCTTGGGCGAATCCACCTTCAGCGAATCCACCACCGCCAGGCGGCCTTCGCGCGCCAGCTGCGAGAAGATGGAGGCCATGCCGGCGCGGTACATCTTCTTGTTGATCTTGTGCGAGAAGTTCTCGTCAGGCATGTTCGGGAAGATCCGGCCGCCGCCGCGCCACAGCGGCGAGGACGTCATACCGGCACGGGCGCGGCCCGTTCCCTTTTGCTTGAAAGGCTTCTTGGTCGAGTGCTTGACCTGTTCGCGGTCCTTCTGGGCACGGGTGCCCTGGCGCGCATTGGCCTGGAACGCGACGACGACCTGATGCACCAGGTCTTCGTTGTAGTCACGGCCGAACACGGTTTCCGGCGCGTCGAACTTGGAAGCCGCCTGGCCTTGTTCGTTCAGGAGTTCGAGTTGCATCACTTCGCTCCCTCAGCAGCTTGCGGCTTGGCCTTGACGGCCGGACGCACGGTCACGAAACCACCCTTGGCGCCAGGAATGGCGCCCTTGATCAGCAGCAGCTGACGGGCTTCGTCCACGCGGATCACGTCGAGGTTCTGGGTGGTGACGGTCACGTCGCCCAGGTGGCCCGACATCTTCTTGCCCGGGAACACGCGGCCCGGATCCTGCGCCATCGAAATGGAGCCCGGAACGTTGTGCGAACGACTGTTGCCGTGCGACGCGCGCTGCGACTTGAAGTTGTGGCGCTTGATCGTGCCGGTGAAGCCCTTGCCGATGGAGGTGCCTTGCACGTCCACCTTCTGGCCGACCGCGAACAGCGACTCGGCCTTGACCACGCCGCCGGCCAGGTACTGGCCCGCCGCGTCAGCGGTCACGCGGAATTCACGGATGATCTCGCCGGCTTCGACACCGGCCTTGGCCAGATGGCCCGCCAGGGGCTTGGCCACGCGCGAAGCCTTGCGCGCGCCGAACGTCACCTGCAGGGCGACGTAGCCATCGTTCTCTTGGGTTTTGACCTGGGTCACGCGGTTGTTGGACACGTCCACCACCGTGACGGGCACTGCGTCCCCTTCATCGGTGAAGAGACGCATCATGCCCACCTTGCGACCCAGCAACCCGAGGGAGTTGCTCAGACTCATGTGTTTTCTCCAAAACTCCCGCCGCAACGACTGCAATTGGCCGCTGCGTTTGCACGCGCTAGTTCGAGTTGCGCGTGCGCGAAAGAAGGTTGATAAAAATTCCGCCCGATCTGCAATGAACGCAAATCGGGCAGAGCCGCGCATTCTAGCCCGCCTGGAGAATTGGCGCAAGCCATGGCAACGCTTCGCAGGCATTAACGGAAGCGGCATTGGAAAAGCCCGCCCTGCACGAATGCCGGACGGGCTTCAAACGGGTGGCGGCATGCCGCCGGGCCGTGTTACTGCAGCTTGATTTCCACGTCGACGCCCGCGGGCAGGTCGAGCTTCATCAGCGCGTCGACGGTTTTGTCGGTCGGGTCGACGATGTCCATCAGGCGCTGGTGGGTGCGGATTTCGAACTGGTCACGGCTCGACTTGTTGACGTGCGGCGAGCGCAGGATGTCGAAGCGCTTCATGCGCGTCGGCAGGGGCACGGGTCCCTTGACGATGGCGCCGGTGCGCTTGGCGGTGTCCACGATCTCGGCTGCCGACTGGTCGATCAGCTTGTAGTCGAAGGCCTTGAGACGGATGCGGATCTTTTGCTTGGACATGATGGTATCTCCTCGTGCACTCGCAAGTTACGCCAGGATCTTGGCCACGACGCCGGCGCCGACGGTACGGCCGCCTTCACGGATGGCGAAGCGCAGGCCTTCTTCCATGGCGATGGGGGCGATCAGCTTGACGGTGATCGACACGTTGTCGCC
>NZ_JAELTO010000284.1 GCF_016428875.1 Xylophilus sp. ASV27 | reverse complement strand
CGAAGACGTGCTCCACGCGGGCGCGCACCCTGGACTTGTTGCGATTCTTCGAGCGCTCGGCTTCGTCGATCTCGCCGCCTTTGCGCACGCGCTGGTTCGTGAAGTCGCGCGCCTGCGGCGCCTTGGACTCGATCAACGCCTTCTGGCTGGCGTAGGCGCTGTCTCCATACACGCGCTGCTCGTTGCCGTGCAGCAGATCGGGCAGCGGATGCTTGTCGTGCACGTTGGCCGCGGTGACCACGGCGCTGTGCGCCAGCCCGGTGCGGCTGTCCACGCCAATGTGCATCTTCATGCCGAAGTACCACTGCTGGCCTTTGCGGGTCTGGTGCATCTCGGGGTCGCGCGCCTTGTCCGCGTTCTTCGTCGAGCTGGGCGCGCCGATGATGGTGGCGTCCACGATCGTGCCCGTGCCCACCT
>NZ_JAELTO010000283.1 GCF_016428875.1 Xylophilus sp. ASV27 | reverse complement strand
CCCCCGCCCCCCCCCCCACCACCCCAGCACGCCCCCCCCCCCCCCCCCCACCCCCCCCCCCCCCCCCCCGACCCCCCCCACCACCCCCCCCGCCCCGCCGGCCGCCTCCGTCGCCACCGCTTACGAGAAGCCATGTACGGCAACGTGGGAACGGAGATGAGTTATAGCCACATCGGGTCCACTCACCCAAGCCAGCAGGCGGCCCGCCAGTTGGCGGTATGTCTCCAGCAACTCGGCGGTCACTTCTGGATCTGTCTCTTATACACATCTGACGCTCCCGACGAAGAGAACCTAGTGTAGCACTCGATGATCAGGGTCACAGAGATCCCGGAAGGGGTGGTCGGCGTGGTGGGGGGGGTTGGGGTGGGGGTGGGGCGGGGGGGGGGGGCTCGGGTGGTGTGGGAGGGGGGGGGGGGGGGCAGCG
>NZ_JAELTO010000282.1 GCF_016428875.1 Xylophilus sp. ASV27 | reverse complement strand
GGGGGCTTCCTGGGACGCAAGGGTGACGGCGAGCCTGGAGCCAAGACGCTGTGGCTGGGCATGCGCGATGTGGCCGTGTTCGTGCAAGGGCTGCGCTTTGCTCGGATGGCTCTGTGAGATGTGTGTAATGAGATGCACATAGCGCTGCAAGGTCTGCTGCATGTCCTCGCGGCTGTTAAGGCAACGCTGAACAAGTCCACCACTGGCGGCTCGAATGCGTTGTGATCCGATGAAGCAACAGACCCTGGCAGCAGCGGCCGATCAAGAGGCCGGATTCGAGCAATACCGCCGCCCCACCCGACGCGATGTGTTCCTGGCGACGATGGAAGAGATCGTGCCGTGGCAGCAACTGTGCGCGGTGATCGAGCCGCACTACCCGAAGCCGGGCAACGGGCGCCCGCCGGTAGGGCTGCAGCGCATGCTG
>NZ_JAELTO010000281.1 GCF_016428875.1 Xylophilus sp. ASV27 | reverse complement strand
CACGTGGCGTTGCGCGCGCAGGACTGCCTCGGGGGACGTAATCCTCGGGAAGGGCAGGCACCTGGCGTTCGATGAAGTTTTTTTTATCGCCGACAGACTTGTCGGCGACGAGGCGCTCGGCCATGAGGAACCCGTAGGCGGCGATGCTCAAGGCGGCATGGTGGTGAAACCCCCGCCACCCTCGGCCCTCGTAGTGGCCCAGGCCGAAATCCTGCTTCAGATCCTGGTAGTCACGCTCGATGCGCCAGCGCTGATGGGCGATGTCGACCAACTCGTTGATCGGCGTGTCCTCTGGCAGGGTGGACAAGAAGTATTTGCTCGGTTCGGCATCGTTTGCCGGCCACTCGATGAGCAGCCACTGCTCGGGATGCAGACGTGCCTTGCCCGTATTGCCGCCGGCGTGGCGCACCCGCACGGCCGCAAAGCGGCCGTT
>NZ_JAELTO010000280.1 GCF_016428875.1 Xylophilus sp. ASV27 | reverse complement strand
GGCATCCTGCAGATCAGCCAGGAAATGGGCGATCTGGCCAAGAAGGCGCGCGACGGCAAGCTCGGCGGCGGCGACATGAGCGGCGGCTGCTTCTCGATCAGCTCGCTCGGCGGCATCGGAGGCACGCACTTCACGCCGATCATCAACGCGCCGGAAGTCGCCATCCTGGGCCTGTCCAAGAGCGCGATGAAGCCGGTGTGGGACGGCAAGGCCTTCCAGCCGCGCCTGGTGCTGCCGCTGTCGCTGTCCTACGACCACCGCGTGATCGACGGCGCCCTGGCCGCGCGCTTCAACGCCTACCTCGGGCAGGTGCTGGCGGACTTCCGCCGCGTGCTGCTGTAAGGAGACCGCACCCATGGCAATCATCGACATCAAGGTGCCCGACATCGGCGACTTCGCCGAGGTGGGCGTGATCGAAGTACTGGTCAAGCCCGGCG
>NZ_JAELTO010000027.1 GCF_016428875.1 Xylophilus sp. ASV27 | reverse complement strand
CCCCCCCCCCCCCCCCCCCCCCCCCCCCCCCCCCCCCCCCCCCCCCCCCCCCCCCCCCCCCCCCCCCCCCCCCCCCCCCCCCCCCCCCCCCCCCCCCCCCCCCCCCCCCCCCCCCCCCCCCCCTCTCACCCACCCGCCCCCCCCCGACACCTACACTAGGTTCTCTTCGTCGGCAGCGTCAGATGTGTATAAGAGACAGAGCCAGGTCAAGGAAGGCGACACCATCTGCATCATCGAGGCCATGAAGATCCTCAACGAGATCGAGGCGGACAAGAGCGGCACGATCACCCAGATCCTGGCCGAGAACGGGCAGGCGGTCGAATACGGCCAGCCGCTGTTCGTGATTGCCTGAGGCTGGGCGGCACTCCATGTTCAAGAAAATCCTGGTCGCCAACCGGGGCGAGATCGCCCTCCGTGTCCAGCGCGCCTGCCGCGAGATGGGCGTCACCGCCGTCATGGTCTATTCCGAGGCGGACCGCGACGCCAAGTACGTCAAGCTGGCGGAAGAAGCGGTGTGCATCGGCCCCGCGCCCTCGCCGCTGAGCTACCTCAACATGCCGGCCATCATTTCCGCCGCGGAAGTGACGGACGCCGAGGCGATCCACCCCGGCTACGGCTTCCTCAGCGAGAACGCCGACTTCGCCGAGCGCGTCGAGAAGAGCGGGTTCCAGTTCATCGGCCCCACGCCCGAGTCGATCCGCATCATGGGCGACAAGGTGTCGGCCAAGCAGGCGATGATGAAGGCGGGCGTGCCCTGCGTGCCCGGCTCCGAGGGCGAGCTGCCGGATGACCCGATCATCATCAAGCGCATCGCCAAGTCCATCGGCTACCCGGTCATCATCAAGGCCGCGGGCGGCGGCGGCGGGCGCGGCATGCGCGTGGTCCACACCGAGGCGGCCGTGATCAACGCGGTGCAGATGACCAAGGCCGAGGCCGGCGCCGCCTTCGGCAACCCGGCCGTGTACATGGAGAAGTACCTCCAGAACCCGCGCCACATCGAGATCCAGATCCTCGCCGACAAGCACCGCAACGCGGTCTACCTGGGCGAGCGCGACTGCTCCATGCAGCGCCGCCACCAGAAAGTGATCGAAGAGGCGCCGGCGCCGGGCATTCCGCGCAAGCTGATCGAGCGCATCGGCGAGCGCTGCGTGGCGGCCTGCAAGAAGATCGGCTACCGCGGCGCGGGCACCTTCGAGTTCCTGTACGAGAACGGCGAGTTCTATTTCATCGAGATGAACACCCGCGTGCAGGTGGAGCACCCGGTGACCGAGCTGATCACCGGCGTCGACATCGTCAAGACGCAGATCATGGTGGCCGCGGGCGAGAAGCTGCCGTTCACGCAGCGCCAGATCCAGTTGCGCGGCCATGCGATCGAGTGCCGCATCAACGCCGAAGACCCGTACAAGTTCACGCCTTCTCCCGGACGCATCACCACCTGGCACCCGCCGGGCGGCCCGGGCGTGCGGGTGGATTCGCACGCCTATACCAACTACTTCGTGCCGCCCAACTACGACTCGATGATCGGCAAGATCATCGTGCACGGCGACACCCGCGAGGAGGCGCTCGGCCGCATGCGCACCGCGCTGCTGGAGACGGTGATCGAAGGCATCAGCACCAACATTCCGCTGCACCGCGAGCTGATGGTGGACGCGCGCTTCCAGGAGGGCGGCACCAACATCCACTACCTGGAAGAGTGGCTGGCGCAGCATAAGCGTTGAAGCTCGCCCCCAGGCTTGCTCGCTTCGCGTAGCCGCCAACCCCCTGCCGGAGGCAACACCTGCGGCCCGGCAAAGCCGGTTCCGCGGTGTTCTTGGATTGGGATGCGCCACGGCGCGGTGGAAATTGATCTATGTTTGAACTACGCCTGCTGGCGCCCGAGGATCGCGTCGAGTCCATCAGCGATGCGCTGGACGCGCTCGATGCGTTGTCCGTCAGCGTGGAGGACGCCGACGCCCAGACCGATGCCGAGCAGGCCCTGTTCGGCGAGCCTGGCATGCCGCCGCCCAAGGAGGGCTGGCAGCGCTCGCGCGTGCTGGCGCTGTTCCCGTCCGAGGCCGCGGCGCGCGAGGCGGCAGCGCTGCTGTCGGCCCAGGATTTCTTCGCCGGCTGCCAGGTGCTGGAAGTGGCCGAGGTGGCCGAGCAGGACTGGGTGCGCCTGACCCAGTCGCAGTTCGCGCCGGTCGAGATCACGCCGCATTTCTGGATCGTGCCGACCTGGCACGAGCCGCCGGCGCAGGCGGTGCACGTCATCCGCCTGGACCCGGGCCTGGCCTTCGGCACCGGCACGCACCCGACCACCCGCATGTGCCTGCGCTGGATCGCCCGGCAGCCGGCACCGCTCGGGCGCGTGCTCGACTACGGCTGCGGCTCGGGCATCCTGGCCATTGGCGCGGCCAAGTACGGCGCGGCGGAGATCGACGCGGTGGACATCGACGAGGCCGCCGTGCAGTCCACGCTGCAGAACGCCGTGGCCAACGGCGCCGCATTGCAGGCCGGCCTGCCGGAGCAGGCGCGCGGCGTCTATGACACGGTGCTGGCCAACATTCTCGCTACGCCGCTCAAGGTGCTGGCGCCCCTGCTGTGCGCCCACGTCGCGCCCGGTGGCGCGCTGGTGCTGGCCGGCATCCTGGAGCGCCAGGCCGGGGAGCTGCAGCAGGCCTACGCGCCCTGCCTGGCGCTGGAGGTGGCAGATACCCAGGACGGCTGGATTCTGATGACGGCGCGCCGCCCCCCGGCCTGAGCGGCCGGCAGGCCGGCCATCCCTACAATGGCCAGCGCATGAGCCTCATCACACGCTGCCCGGCCTGCGGCACGATGTTCAAGATCGTGCCCGACCAGCTCAGGATCTCCGAGGGCTGGGTGCGCTGCGGCCACTGCACCGACATCTTCGATGCCTCGCGCCACCTGCAGTCGCGCGAGGACCTGGCCCGCGCCGCGGCCGACGGCTCCTATGTCGAGACCGATGCGCCCGCGCCCGGGCCGCTCGCGCAGGCCGAAGACGCGGCGCAGCAGCCCGCGGTCTGGGTGCGCCGATCGGTCGCCAGCACCCTGCTGCGCCGCACGGCGGCCGGCGCCCCGGTGGAGGGGGAGGGGGAGCCCGAAGCCGGCGAAAGCCTGGACCGGCAGGACGATGCGCCGGCCGCCCCGCCCGCTGCCGATGAGGCCGTGGCGCCGCAGCCCGAGGACGCCCCGCCGCCCATGCAGGTGCTGCGCGAGGACGTGCCCTCGGCCCTGCTGCTGCAGACGGCCGACACCGACATGCCGCAGAGCATGCTGTACGAGCCGGCCTTCGCCGTGCCGGCGGCGCCGCTGGCCGGCACCGCGGAGGCCGCGGCCGAGCCCGAAGAGGATGAGGCCGCCCTGCAGCAACTGGGCTTCGTGCGCGACGCCGAGCGGCGCGCCTTCTGGCGCCGGCCCGCGGTGGTGCTCGCGTCGCTGCTGGTGTGCGCGGGCCTGGCGCTGCTCCTGCTGGCCCAGGTCGGCCTGCAGGAGCGCGAGCGCATCGCGGCCATGGCGCCCTCGCTGCGCCCGGCGCTGGCCGCGCTGTGCGCTCCGCTGTCCTGCACCGTCGGGCCGCGGCGGCAGATCGACGCGGTGGAGATCGAGGGCTCGGCCTTCAACAAGGTGCGCGGAGACCTCTACCAGCTGAGCCTCGAACTGCGCAACACGGCTCACACGCCGCTGGCCATGCCGGCACTGGAACTCACGCTCTCCGACGCCGACGGCCAGCCCCTGGTGCGGCGCGTGCTGATGCCCGACGAACTGCGCGCCCCCGCGGTGCTGCCCACGCGCGGTGTCTGGAGCGGCGTGCTGCCCGTGCAACTGAAGGAACTCCCGGGCAGCGCCCGGGTCGCGGGCTACAGCCTGCTGGCGTTCTATCCCTAGCCCACCGCGACATCCGAAACGACCTCCGACGCCGCATCCGCACCGTGCCCGACTGGCCGGCGCAGCGCCTGCGCGGCGGCGGGCTGCAGCTGTTCACCCTGCTGGAGTTCATCGGGTACTGAGGTTTGCTATAAAATATATAGCAAAAAGCCCAGGCATATCCTGGGCTACAGGCATTTTTGCCCAATATTCTGGAGCGCGCCGCGGCTTGCAGCGTCAGGGCGCGGTGCGCAGGGCGTCCTCGATCACCTGCAGCACCGCCGCGCCGTCCACGCTCAGGCAGACCTCGACGTTCTCTCGCTGGCCCCAGCCGGGCTCGGCATAGGGAAAGCCGGCCGGGCCGAACAGCGTCGTGCCGCAGGCGATGCCCTCGGTCACCACCTCGACCTGGCCGCGCTGGGTGCCGAACAGCTCCGGGCGCAGGATCTGCACCACGGTTGCCGGGTCATGCACCGAGAAGCCGTCGAAGCCGGCGGTGTTGCGGTAGAAGTTCGCGTAGAAGGCCGTGATGTCGGCGACGAAGCTGCCGACCTTGGGCGACACGCCGCGCAGGGCCTGCATGCGCGCCTCCGGCATGATGGTCTGGTGCGTCACGTCCAGGCCGACCATCACGATCGGCCATGGCGCGCTGAACACGGCCTGGGCGGCGTGCGGGTCGTTCCAGATGTTGGCCTCGGCCGAGGGCGACACGTTGCCGCCACGCCGGATGGCCCCGCCCATCAGCACCACCTGCTTGACCTTGTGCGCGATCGCGGGACACAGGCGCAGCGCCAGGGCGATGTTGGTCAGCGGGCCCAGCGGTACCAGCGTGATCTCGCCCGGACGCGCATTGATCTGGTCGACGATGAACTGCGCGGCGCTCTGCCCGATCGGCGCGAAGTCGGCCGGGTAGTCCAGCGCGATGTCGCCAAAGCCGTTGTGGCCGTGCACGAAGTCCGGATAGGGGTGCAGCGGCTGCACCAGCGGCGTGCTCGCGCCCTGGGCCACGGGGACCTTGCGGGGCATCAGGGACACCAGGTAGCCGGCGTTCCTGGTCGCCTGCTCGACGCTGACGTTGCCGAAGATGGTGGTCAGGCCGACGATCTCGATCTCGGGGCTGTACGCCGCCACGAGCAGGGCCAGCGCGTCGTCCACGCCCGGATCGGTATCGATGATGAGAGAGTGCTTGTGCATGGTCATGCCTGTCATGGTGAGAATTTCTGGAGTAGTTCGCCGCGCAGCGGAATCGAGGCCGCCGCGCCGTGCCGCGAGACCGTGATGGCGGCCGCCTTCAGTGCCAGGTCCAGTGCCGCCAATGGATCCATGCCGCCGTCCAGGCCCGCCAGCAGGTAGCCGGTGACCGCGTCGCCCGCAGCCGTGGTGTCCACGACGTGGGCGGGATGGGCCGGCAGCCGCCATTGCGCATCGCCGAGTGCCGCCCAGAGTCCGTCGGCGCCCAGCGTCATGACCACCAGGGTCTGCGGGCAGCGTTGCCGCAGGGCGGCGAAAGCGTCGCCGATGCCGGCGCGGCCGCTGAGCTGCCGGGCCTCGACTTCGTTCACCAGCAGCAGCGCCAGACGCTCCAGCGGCAGCCCGGCCAGCGAGGGCTCGCACGGCGCCGGGTTGAAGGCCACCTTCCGCCCGGCGGCACATGCCAGCTGGATCGCATCGGCCACCACGCTGGTCTCGTTCTGGGTCAGCACCCAGCCGTGCTGCGGATGCCGCGCCAGGGCGGCGCTGACATGCGCGGCGCTCAGGGCGTGGTTGGCCCCGGGGTGCAGCAGGATGCAGTTCTCGCCCGCGGCGTCGACCTGGATGATCGCGTGCCCGGTGTCCGCCGGGCTGGCCACCAGGGCATCGAGCGCGACGCCGGTGTCGGCGATGGCTGCCCGCACCCAGGTGTCGTCGTGGCCGATCGCGCCCAGGTGGCAGACCTGCGCGCCGGCCCGGTGCAAGGCAATCGACTGGTTCATGCCCTTGCCGCCCAGCCCGCGTGCATAGTCGCGGCAGGGCAGTGTTTCGCCCGGCTGCACGAAGCGCTCGACCCGGTAGCGGTGGTCGATGTTGATGGAGCCGATGTTGAGGATCGCCATGGTGAAGAGGAGGGGCTCGTCGGAGGGAAGACCGGCAGAAGAAAAGCCCGATGCCTTTCGGCATCGGGCTCGAGCACGGAGCCGTGCTGACTTAGGGCAACGCTTAACAAGTCCCTCGCGTGTCGCGCATCCCTGCTGCGGGCTGTCTGCGGCGTTGCAAATCCTCGCCATGGCGGCGGCCATGGCTGCGGTGTGCGCCTTGCATCCCATCCCACACCACGGCGTGCGCCATCGCGGGGACTTGTTCAGCGTTGCCTTAGGGCTTGCTGCCCGTCGGGAAGGGCCATGCTGCCTGCGGGTTCAGCGTGGTCTGCGCGGCAGGAGCCGTCGCGGACGCAGCACCGGTGGAGGCCGGGGCGGCAGGCTTGGTCTTTTTGGCCGCAGGCTTCTTTGCAGCCTTCTTCGGAGCCGGAGCGGCGGCCGCCTTCTTGGCGGCGGGCGCCGCCTTCTTCGCTACCGCCTTCTTGTCAGGCGCCGCAGCCTTCTTGGCGGCTACCTTCTTCGCCGGTGCGGCGGCCTTCTTTGCAGGCGCAGCCTTCTTGGCGGCCATCTTCTTCGCCGGAGCGGCCGCCTTCTTCGCAGGTGCAGCCTTCTTCGCCGGAGCGGCCTTCTTGGCGGCTACCTTCTTCGCCGGTGCAGCAGCCTTCTTGGCGGCCATCTTCTTCGCCGGAGCGGCGGCCTTCTTCGCAGGCGCAGCCTTCTTCGCCGGAGCGGCCTTCTTGGCGGCTACCTTCTTCGCCGGTGCAGCAGCCTTCTTGGCCGGTGCGGCCTTCTTCGCGGGGGCAGCCTTCTTGGCGGCTGGTTTCTTCGCAGTTGCCATCATTTTCTCCTTGGTCACATTACAAAGAGCACTTCACGCGCATCGTGGCGGCATGAAATGATCCATGGTGCTGGGCGCTTGGCCCACCGCCATGAACGCGGGAACGCCTGCCCACACACTCTGAGGTGTGCTGCCGGGCAGGCGCGGATCGGAATACATGTTGTGTCGGGGTCAGAACCTCTAGTCCCAGGACAGTGCGCCCCCCGACTGGTACTCGATGACGCGGGTCTCGAAGAAATTGCGTTCCTTCTTGAGGTCGATCATCTCGCTCATCCAGGGGAACGGGTTCTCTTCGTTGGGAAACAGGGCCTCCAGGCCGATCTGCGTCGCGCGCCGGTTGGCGATGTAGCGCAGGTAGCCCTTGAACATGGAGGCGTTCATGCCGAGCACGCCGCGCGGCATGGTGTCCTCGGCGTACTTGTATTCGAGCTCGACGGCCTTCTGGAACAGGGCCTTGATCTCGGCCTTGAATTCCGCGGTCCAGAGGTGCGGGTTCTCGAGCTTGAGCTGGTTGATCAGGTCGATGCCGAAATTGCAGTGCATCGACTCGTCGCGCAGGATGTACTGGTACTGCTCGGCCGCGCCGGTCATCTTGTTCTGGCGGCCGAGCGCCAGGATCTGCGTGAAGCCGACGTAGAAGAACAGGCCTTCCATCAGGCAGGCGAACACGATCAGCGACTTGAGCAGCGTCTGGTCGTTCTCGGGCGTGCCGGTGCGGAAGTTCGGGTCCATGATCGCCTCGATGAAGGGGATCAGGAATTCGTCCTTCTCGCGGATCGAGGTGACCTCGTTGTAGGCGTTGAAGATCTCGCCTTCGTCCAGGCCGAGCGATTCGACGATGTACTGGTACGCGTGCGTGTGGATGGCTTCCTCGAAGGCCTGGCGCAGCAGGAACTGGCGGCATTCGGGCGCCGTGATGTGGCGGTAGGTGCCCAGCACGATGTTGTTGGCCGCCAGAGAGTCGGCGGTCACGAAGAAGCCCAGATTGCGCTTGACGATGCGGCGCTCGTCCTCGGTCAGGCCGTTCGGGTCCTTCCACAACGCGATGTCGCGCGTCATGTTCACTTCCTGCGGCATCCAGTGGTTGGCGCAGGTGGCCAGGTACTTCTCCCAGGCCCACTTGTACTTGAAGGGGACGAGCTGGTTGACGTCGGTCTTGGCGTTGATGATGCGCTTGTCGGCCGCATTGACGCGGCGATGCGTTGCCGGTGCCGAGCCCGACGGCACGGCGTTGGCTGCGAGTGCCGCAGCGGGTGCGGCGGCATCGCGCGTGCCGTGCAGTCCGCTCGATTGCGGTGCCGGCGTTGATGGCTTGACTTCTTCGTCCCAGGTCAGCATAGGTGTTCCAGTATTCGGATTATGAAAGCAGGCATGCGAAATGAAAAGGTCCTGTCACAGGTCCACGCACTTCGCGTTGCCCCGCGTGTTGCTCGGCTGCATCGCGGTATGCGGTGTGGGATCGCATAGGCGCGGGCGCCGGGTCTTTTCTCTTTGCTTTCTCATGGTGTCTTACTGGCAGGCTTCGCAGGTCGGGTCGTCGATGGCGCAGAACTTGATGTCCGTTGCGGGTATCGCATCGGCCTGCGCACGCGCCTGTGCCGCAGCCGCTTCGAGCGCGCTCGGTGCCGCGGCGGATGCGGCCGGTTCGCCCGATGACACGGCGTTGAGCCGGCCGGATTGCACGGTCGATTTCTCGGCGTGCGTCGCGCTGATGGTGCGCAGGTAGTAGGTGGTCTTCAGGCCGCGCAGCCATGCCAACTTGTAGGTGTCGTCCAGCTTCTTGCCGGACGCGCCGGACATGTAGATGTTGAGCGACTGGGCCTGGTCGATCCACTTCTGGCGGCGCGCGGCGGCCTCGACCAGCCAGGTGGTCTCGACTTCGAAGGCGGTCGCGTAGAGCGCCTTGATGTCCTGCGGCACGCGGTCGATCGGGCGCAGCGAGCCGTCGAAGTGCTTCAGGTCCATCACCATCACGTCGTCCCACAGGCCCAGGCGCTTGAGGTCGCGCACGAGGTAGCTGTTGATGACGGTGAATTCGCCGGACAGGTTGGACTTGACCGAGAGGTTGCCGAAGCAGGGCTCGATCGAGGCGTCCACCCCGACGATGTTGGAGATGGTGGCGGTCGGGGCGATGGCCACGCAGTTGGAGTTGCGCATGCCGTCGGCCGCGATCTTCTTGCGCAGGGCATCCCAGTCCAGGGTCGAGGAGCGGTCCACCTCCACGTAGCCGCCGCGCGCCTTCTCCAGCATGTCCAGCGTGTCCAGCGGCAGGATGCCGCGGTCCCACAGCGAGCCCTTGTAGCTTTCGTACTGGCCGCGCTCGCGGGCCAGTTCGGACGATGCCCAGTAGGCGTAGTAGCAGATCGCCTCCATGGACTTGTCGGCGAATTCCACCGCTTCCTGGGAGGCGTAGGGGATGCGCAGTTCGTAGAGGCTGTCCTGGAACGCCATCAGGCCCAGGCCCACCGGACGGTGGCGCAGGTTGGAGTTGCGCGCCTTCTCCACCGCGTAGTAGTTGATGTCGATCACGTTGTCGAGCATGCGCATCGCGGTCTTGATCGTCTTCTTCAGCTTGTCGTGGTCAAGAACCTGGGTCGAGACGCCGTCGGCGCCGCGCGCGCCGGCCTTGAGGTGCTGCAGAAGGTTGATCGAACCCAGGTTGCAGACGGCCGTTTCCGTGTCGCTGGTGTTGAGCGTGATTTCGGTGCAGAGGTTGGAGGAGTGCACCACACCGGCATGCTGCTGCGGCGAGCGCACGTTGCAGGCATCCTTGAAGGTGATCCAGGGATGGCCGGTTTCGAACAGCATGGTGAGCATCTTGCGCCACAGGTCGGTGGCCTGCACGGTCCGGGCGGGCTTGATCGCGCCGCGGGCGGCCTTTTCCTCGTAGGCCACGTAGGCCTGCTCGAACTCGATGCCGAACTTGTCATGCAGGTCCGGCACGTTGGACGGCGAGAACAGGGTCCAGGTGCCCTTTTCCATGACGCGGCGCATGAACAGGTCCGGAATCCAGTTGGCCGTGTTCATGTCGTGGGTGCGGCGGCGGTCATCGCCGGTGTTCTTGCGCAGTTCCAGGAATTCTTCCAGGTCGAGGTGCCAGGACTCGAGATAGGTGCAGACCGCGCCCTTGCGCTTGCCGCCCTGGTTCACCGCCACGGCCGTGTCGTTGACCACTTTCAGGAACGGCACCACCCCCTGCGACTCGCCGTTGGTGCCCTTGATGTGGCTGCCCAGTGCGCGCACGCGGGTCCAGTCGTTGCCCAGGCCGCCCGCGAACTTGGACAGCAGGGCGTTTTCCTTGATGGACTCGTAGATGCCGTCCAGGTCGTCGGGCACGGTGGTCAGGTAGCAGGACGAGAGCTGCGAACGCAGCGTGCCGCTGTTGAACAGCGTGGGCGTGGAGGACATGAAGTCGAACGAGGACAGCACCTCGTAGAACTCGATGGCGCGCGCCTCGCGGTCCTTTTCCTTGAGTGCCAGGCCCATGGATACACGCATGAAGAAGGCCTGCGGCAGCTCGATGCGGGTCTTGCGCACGTGCAGGAAGTAGCGGTCGAACAGCGTCTGCAGGCCCAGGTAGTCGAAGCGCAGGTCGCGTTCGGCCTTCAGGGCGCGGGCCAAGCGCGGCAGGTCGTAGGTGAGCAGTTCCGGATCCAGGAGCTCGTTGTCGACGCCCTTCTGGATGAAGGCGGGGAAGTAAGACAGGTACTCGGCGGCCATCTCGCCCTGGGTCACGTCCTTGCCCAGGACTTCCTTGGCGATGGTATGCAGCAGCAGGCGCGCAGTGGCGTAGGTGTAGTCCGGGTCCTTCTCGATCAGGGTGCGGGCGGCCAGAATGGACGCCTTGTAGACCTCGTCGACCGGCACGCCGTCGTAGAGGTTGCGCATGGTCTCGGCGACGATGGGCTCGGCCTTGACGTCTGCGCCCAGGCCTTCGCAGGCGGCCTCGATCAGGGTGCGCAGGCGGCTGGTGTCGAGCACGAAGCGCTGCTCGCCATCGGTGACGTGCAGCAGGGGCGTGGCCGGCGTGGCCTCTGCCTGCTGGCGGGCGCGTTCCTGCGCGTGGCGCTCGCGGTAGAGCACGTAGGCGCGCGCCACCTCGTGGTGGCCGCCGCGCATCAGGCCGAGTTCGACCTGGTCCTGCACGTCCTCGATGTGGAAGGTGCCACCGCCCGGACGCGAACGCAGCAGCGCACGCACCACCGTCTGGGTCAGGCCGTCCACGGTTTCGCGCACGCTGGCGGATGCGGCACCCTGGGCGCCATGCACCGCCAGGAAGGCCTTCATCATGGCCACTGCGATCTTCTGAGGCTCGAAGGGAACGACCGCGCCGTTGCGGCGGATGATCTGATAGTGGGCCAGCGTCGAGGGCGTGATGCTGGGGGCCGCGGGCTGGGCGTCGGCGGCGAGGGGATGGCGGGCGATGGAGGGAACAGGAGTATTCAGGGCAGCAGACTGCATGGCGTCCTCTTGCGGTTGAATGGGGGCAAAAAAAGAGAGGAGGCCAAGGCCTCCAACAGAAAAACCGGCGGGTCAGAGAATGGCCGCTACACACTATATATGGGGTGTGCAGGGTTTTCAACACGCTACAGGTAGCGTTCTTGAGTGTAATCGCTCGTAAAAGGTCTTGTGGTTCGAAGGGTTCTGGAAATTGCGCTCGGCGCTCTGGCGTGGCATGCCGTGGCAGGTCGCACCGATGCTGAAGACGGCGCGCCGCAGCCAGCGTCGGCGCGGCACTTCGACGCTTTTGCCGCGCCGGCGCGCGTGCCGGCTGCGTTGCGGGTTCAGGGGCGCTCGGCCTCCGGTGCGGACGCGGCAGGCGGCGGCCGGGGATTGTCTGCGGCGGCGGCCGGAAAAAATGACGGGGGCCAGCACAGCAGATGTTGCAGCCGGGCCCAATCGAAGCCGGGACCGGGGTCCTGCTTGCGGCCAGGGGCCACGTGCGAATGGCCGGCCACGTGGGCGATCGGATGGCGCCCGCGCAGTGCCTCACACAGGGCCGCCAGGGTGCGGTACTGGGCGGGCTCGAACAGGTCTCCCTCGAGTCCTTCCAGTTCCACGCCGACCGAATCGTCGTTGCACTCCATGCGGCCGCGGTAGAAGGAGCGGCCCGCATGCCAGGCCTTCAGGTCGCAATCCACGAACTGCCACAGGGTGCCGTCGCGGCGGATGAAGAAATGGCTCGATACCTCCAGGCCGCGGATCGTGCCGAAGTAGGGGTGCGCGTCCCAGTCCAGGGTGTTGGTGAACAGCCGGAACACCTCGTCGCCTCCATACGCGCCGGGCGGCAGGCTGATCGAGTGCACCACGATCAGGTCCACCCGCGCCGCCTCGGGGCGCGGGCTGACGTTGGGCGAGGGCAGTGCCCGCGCGCCACGCCACCAGCCGCCATCCCAGGGCGCGGCGGGATCAACGGGCATCGGCGTCGCTGCCATCGTCGTCCTGGGCATCGCGCGGGGCGACGATGTTGAGCCTGGCGATGCGGTAGCGGATCTGCCGCAGGCTGATGCCCAGCCGGGCCGCCGTCGCGGTGCGGTTGAAGCCGTTCTCGTGCAGTGCACGCACCAGGATCTCGCGCTCCCGCGCATCCAGGTAGGCCTGCAGGTCCTGCGGCACCGGCGCCGGCGGCAAGTGCTCGGCCGCGGCCGCACCGCTGGCAGCAACGGCGGGCCCGCCGGCGCTGGCCAGGGCGCTCGCGTCCTGCGTGTGTTCGGCATCGATCTGGAGGACTTCGCCCTCGCTCAGGGCCACGGCCCGGTGCAGGAGGTTCTCCAGTTCGCGGACGTTGCCGCCGAGCGGGAGTTGCGCCAGTTGCGCCTGGGCTGCCGGTGACAGCGCAGGCACGGGCAGCCCGGATTCCTCGGCGATGCGCGAGAGCAGGGCCGCGCAGAGGGCGGGCAGGTCGCCGCGGCGCTCGCGCAGGGGCGGGACCACGATCTCGATCACGTTCAGGCGGTAGAAGAGATCCTGCCGGAAACGGCCTTCGCGCACGTCCGATGCCAGATCGCGGTGGGTGGCGCTGACGATGCGCACGTCCACCGGATCTTCCTGGGTGGAGCCGATCGGGCGCACGCTGCGTTCCTGGATCGCGCGCAGCAGCTTGGACTGCATGGCCAGCGGCAGGTCGCCGATCTCGTCGAGAAACAGGGTGCCGCCGTGCGCCGCCTGGAAGTACCCCTCCCGGTCCTGCAGCGAGCCGGTATAGGAGCCCTTGCGGGCGCCAAAGAACTCCGCCTCCAGAAGGTTCTCCGGGATGGCGCCGCAGTTGACGGCCACCATGGGGCCGGCTGCGCGGTGGCTGCAGGCATGCAGCGCACGCGCCACCAGTTCCTTGCCGGTGCCCGACTCGCCGCGCACCAGCACCGGTGCCATGCTGCGCGCCACCTTCACGATGCGTTGCTTGACCCGCTGCATCGAATCGGATTCACCGACCAGCCGCGCCAGCGCCGCTTCGGCGCCGCCGGTGGGGCCGGCGGCCTCGGTGGGTGTGCCGCGCGCGGCCGCTGGCGTGCCGTTGGCGCCATGGGTCTGCACCGCCGCCGCCACCACGGCCCGGAACTGCTTCAGATCGACGGGCTTGGTGAGGTAGTCGAAGGCGCCGGACTTGAGGGCTTCGACCGCGTTCTCGGCGGAGCCGTAGGCGGTGATGACCACGCAGCGCTCGGGGCGCTGCAGCGTGCGCAGCAGTTGCAGCACCTCCAGCCCGGAGCCGTCGGGCAGGCGCATGTCCGAGATCACGGCATCGAAGCGGCGGCGCTGCAATTGCTCGCGCGCCTCCAGCAGGCTGGCGGCGGCCTCCACGCGATAGCCCTCGCGCAGCAGCGTCAGTTCGTAGAGCGTGCGCAGGTCGGGCTCGTCGTCAACCACCAGGATGGTGCTGTCGGCCGCGGCAGGACGGGGAATGAAGCTCACACGACTATTGTGTCAAAGTGCGAATCGGCCGCGGCCGGATGGGGGTGGCGGAACGCGATGGTGAAGGCATTGCCGTCCACCGGCCCGGCAGCGCCGGGGCGCTGCATCCGGCGGTAGGCGATACCGGCGCCGTGGCGCTCGCACAGTTCGCGGCATATATAGAGGCCCAGGCCGCTGGAGCGGCTCTCCGAGGAGAAGAAGGGCTCGAACAGGCGCTGCTCCACCTGCGGCTCCAGCGGGGCGCCATCGCTCCAGACCTCCAGCAGGGCCTGCCCGCCGGCAGCGGTCCAGGTGCGGACCTGCAGCGCGTCGGGGCCGGGCCCTACGTAGCGCAGGGCGTTGTCCAGCAGGTTGACCAGGATGCGGCGCAGATGGTCGGGGTCGAATTCCACGTGCACGCCGTCGCCGGCCTCCGGCAGGACCTGAAGGCCGCAGCCCCTGCCGCCGTGCCGGTGCCAGTCGCTGCAGACGGTGCGCACGGTGTCGTCGAGCGGGATGGCGATGCTGCCGGTGAAGTCGAGCTGGCCCTGCGCCCGCGAGACTTCGAGCACCTCCTCGGCGATCTTGGCCAGGCGCTGCGCGTTCTGCCGCACCAGCAGCGTGAGCCGCTTGTGGGCAGGGTCGTGCAGGTCTTCGTCCAGCAGGGCGTTGGCCTGGGCAATGGCCGCCAGCGGATTGCGGATTTCGTGGGCGACGGCAGCCGACATGCGGCCCATGGCCGCCAGCCGGTCGGTATGCAGGCGCGCCTCGGTGTCGCGCAGGTCCTGCAGGAACATGACGCACAGCGTCTCGGCGCGCTGCTCGCGCAGCGGCGTGAGGCGGGTGCGTACGTGCAGGCGGCACGGCGCGTGCGCGGGGTGCTGCAGGGCGACGTCGGCCGCCTGGCGGCTGCCGTCCGCCACCGTGCGGCGCGAGAGTTCGACCAGCGGCAGCCAGGCGGCGTTCGACGCCAGCGAGAACGGCGGCACGGCCCGGCCCGCGTTCAGCAGCACGCGCGCGGCCGGGTTGGCCGCGCGGACCCAGTCCGCGCCATCGATCACCAGCACGCCGTCGGTCAGGGTCTCGATCACCAGTTCGTTGACCTGCGCCTGGACCGCCGCGGCCATCTGGCTGCGCCGGGCCGCCTCCTGCTCGCGCGTCAGGCGCGCGGCCAGGGGCTGCACCAGGAAGGCGACGACGAAGTAGCCGATCCCGGTGAGGCCCGCCTGCAGCAGGCGCGGCGTGGCGCCGGGCGAGGCGACCAGCCAGAGCCAGGTGGCGTCCGCCAGCAGCAGCAGCGTGACGCCGGCGGCGGTGCCCAGGGCCGTGCTGCGCGAGCCGAGCACGGCGGCCATCAGGACCGGCAGGCCCAGCAGCGGCGTGTAGTCCATGCCGCCGGACTGCAGTACCTGCATCGCGGAGTAGGCCAGCAGATCCACCCCGATGGTCGGCAGCCACCGCCGGCCGAGCTGCAGCGTGCCGGCATGCGGGCGCGCCACGCCCAGGCGTATGGCCAGCGTGGCGGCCAGGTAGGCCAGGCAGAGCAGCAGGAAGGGCGTGCTGTGGGCTTGCCCGAGCGCCTGGATCAGCGCCTGCAGCAGCAGCAGGGCCACGGCCACCAGCAGCCGGGCCGTGGCAAAGCCGCGCCAGATGCGGGCGAAACTGGTGTCGGGAGCGTCGAACCGGGCGCTGGTGGGGGCCATCGTCTCACGGGCGGGGCGCACGCCCGGCGCGCTGGTGCTCCGCGCAGCAGAAGATGCCATGGGGCGTGGCCAGCGCGTCGCTGCGCGGCAGGTGCAGCCCGCAGGCGTCGCAGCGCACCATGTCTTCGGGCTGCGCCGTGCGCGGCGGACGCGGGGCGCCCTTGGCCGGCGGCCTGGCCTGCCGGCGCTCCTGGCCGCTGCGCAGCAGCCACAGCAGCAGCGCCACGGCCACCAGCACCACGAGCAGCTTCATACGCTGCGTCCCAGCACCACTTCCAGCACGAAGCTCGAGCCGACGTAGGCCAGCAGCAGCAGCGCCGAGCCGATGTAGAGCCAGCGCAGCGCCGTGCGCCCGCGCCAGCCGAAGCGCGCGCGGCCCAGCAGCAGCACGGCGAAGGTCAGCCAGGACAGTACCGAGAACACGGCCTTGTGGTCCCAGCGCCAGGCGCGCCCGTACAGCGTCTCGCCGAAGTACAGGCCGGCGGCCAGCGTAGCGGTGAGCAGCACGAAGCCCGCCGTGACGAAGCGGAAGGTCAGGCGCTCCAGCGCCAGCAGCGGCATGCCGCTCTGCGGGTCGACGGCCAGGCGCATCCGCTTCTGGGCGCGGGTCATGAGCCAGGCGTGGACCAGGGCCGCGGCGAACAGGCCGTAGGAGGCGATGCCCAGCGCCAGATGCAGCGGCAGCCAGGGCGAACTCTGCACGTGCAGCGGCGTGCCGGGGAAGACGAGCGCCAGCAGCACGGCGAGCGCCGCCAGGCCCGCCAGGGCCCAGCGGGCGCGCATCTGGGGGAACAGGCGGCTTTCCACCGCGTAGACGGTCAGCACCAGCCAAGCGGTGATCGACAGGGCCGGAGCAAAGCCGAAGCGCGGCGGCTCCGCCAGCAGGGTCCAGGTCAGCACCGCGGCATGCAGCAGCCAAGCCGCGATCAGCGCGATCCGGCTGGCGGATGGCCGCATGCCCTGCGAGAAAAGGGCTGGCAGGGCGTAGGCGACGGCGGCCGCAAGTCCCAGCACGAGGCTGACCGGAGACGCGCTGGGTAAAATCATGGCGCAAGTTTAGTCCCCTGCCTGTGGCCGCGCCGCCCTGCGCACCGCCCCGCCGGCCGCATACGCTCTCGCGGCCCCGATTTCCCCCTACGTCACGCGACGAAACTCCGACCATGGCCTCCGCACTGACCGACAAACTCTCCCGACTCGTCAAGGAAATGCGGGGCCAGGCCCGCATCACCGAATCCAACGTGCAGGACATGCTGCGCGAGGTGCGCATGGCGCTGCTCGAAGCGGACGTGGCGCTGCCGGTGGTGCGCGACTTCATCGCCCGCGTCAAGGAAAAGGCGCTGGGCCAGGAGGTGATGGGGTCGCTCAAGCCGGGCCAGGCGCTGGTGGGCATCGTCAACCGCGAGCTTGCGGCCACGATGGGCGAGGGCGTCGCCGACATCAACCTGGCGGCGCAGCCGCCGGCGGTGATCCTGATGGCCGGCCTGCAGGGCGCGGGCAAGACCACCACCACCGCCAAGCTGGCCAAGCACCTGATCGAAAAGCGCAGGAAGAAGGTGCTGACCGTCTCGGGCGACGTCTACCGCCCGGCCGCCATCGAGCAGCTCAAGACCGTGACCGGGCAGGCCGGCGCCGAGTGGTTCCCGAGTACGCCCGAGCAGAAGCCCCTGGAGATCGCCCAGGCGGCGCTGGACTACGCCAAGCGCCATTTCTTCGACGTGCTGCTGGTGGACACCGCCGGCCGCCTGGCGATCGACGAAGTGCTGATGCGCGAGATCCAGGCGCTGCACGGCTTCCTCAAGCCGGTGGAGACGCTGTTCGTCGTCGACGCCATGCAGGGCCAGGATGCGATCAACACGGCCAAGGCCTTCAAGGAGGCGCTGCCGCTGACCGGCATCGTGCTGACCAAGCTCGACGGCGACTCGCGCGGCGGCGCGGCGCTGTCGGTGCGGCAGATCACCGGCGCGCCGATCAAGTTCGCGGGGGTGAGCGAGAAGATCGACGGGCTGGAGGTGTTCGACGCCGAGCGCCACGCCGGCCGCATCCTGGGCATGGGCGACATCGTGGCGCTGGTCGAGCAGGTCACCGCCGGCGTCGACATGGAGGCCGCGCAGAAGTTGGCCGCCAAGGTCAAGAGCGGCGACGGCTTCGACCTGAACGACTTCCTGAGCCAGTTGCAGCAGATGAAGCAGATGGGCGGCCTCTCCAGCCTGATGGACAAGCTGCCGAGCCAGCTCTCGGCCAAGGCCGGCCAGATCGACATGGACAAGGCCGAGCGCGACATCCGCCGCAAGGAAGGCATCATCCAGAGCATGACCCCGCTGGAGCGCCGCAAGCCCGACCTGCTCAAGGCCACCCGCAAGCGCCGCATCGCGGCCGGCGCGGGCGTTCAGGTGCAGGAAGTGAACCGGCTGCTCAACGAGTTCGAGCAGATGCAGACCATGATGAAGAAGATGAAGGGCGGCGGCCTCATGAAGATGATGAAGCGCATGGGGGGCATGAAGGGCTTCGGCGGCGGCCCCAAGCTGCCATTCTGAGGATTTTTGAATGAAAAGTGCCTGAAGCCCAGGATTCATCAGGGCTTCTAGCTATATATTTTGTAGCAAGCAGAAAAAAGGCCGACATCGCTGTCGGCCTTTTTTCGTGGAGTGGACCTTGCGCTCGTTCAGGCCGCGGCGGCCAGCGGGCCGGTGATGCGGGGCCGCGCCAGCCGGTTGGCGTGCAGCCGGGCGCGGCGCAGCACGGCGGGCGACCAGCGCTCTTCCGGGATCAGCAGGAAGCCGCGGCTGCGCATGGCGCTGCCCAGCTCGGTCTGGCTGGTCAGCACGCTGGTCGGGATCGCCAGCAGCAGCGGCAGGCCCACCGGCAGCAGCCACACCAGGGCGCCGGCGTCGATGGCCGCCACACCCGCGGCCAGCAGCGCGATGACCCCGGTCATCGGCGCCAGGCTGGACGCCGCGGTGCGCCAGCTCAGGGCCACGGCTTCGCGCGGGGGCGACTTCCACTCCAGCTTGAGGCCGGTGATCGCCACCAGCACGAACAGCGAATGGGCCAGCATGCGCACCGGCGACTGCAGCAGGGCCAGCGCGCTCTCCAGCAGCGAGCTCTTGAGCAGCGCCCAGGTGCCGCCGAAGAAGCGTTGCTCCTTCTTGATCAGCACGGCCGCGATGCCCAGCACGCGCGGCAGGAACAGCACGCTCACGGTGAAGGCCCACAGGCCCATCAGTTCGGACGGCAGCACGCCGGTGCTGGCGGCGGCATGGCTGCCCGACAGCCACAGGGCGGTGCCCAGGGTCAGGAAGGCCAGCCACAGCGGGGCCGACACATAGGACAGGGCGCCGGTCACGAACATGGCGCGGTGCACCGGGTGCAGGCCGGGCTCGGCCATCAGGCGGGCGTTCTGCAGGTTGCCCTGGCACCAGCGGCGGTCGCGCTGCAGCTCGGACAGCAGGTCCGGCGGCTGCTGCTCATAGCTGCCGACCAGGTCGGACACCAGCCACACCTGGTAGCCGGCGCGGCGCATCAGCGCGGCCTCGACGAAATCGTGCGACATGATGCCGCCGGACATGCCGCCGGTGCCCTTGATCGGGGCCAGCGCGCAGTGTTCCATGAACGGGGCGACGCGAATGATCGCGTTGTGGCCCCAGTAGTGCGATTCGCCCAGTTGCCAGAACTGCATGCCCAGCGTGAACAGGCGTCCGGTCATGCGCGAGGCGAACTGCTGCGAACGCGCGTGCAGGGTGACGTGCCCGATGGACTGGGTGGCGGTCTGGAGGATGCCGGCCTTGGGGTGCGCCTCCATCAGCTTGACCATGTTGGAGAGGCAGTCCCCGCTCATCACGCTGTCGGCGTCGAGCACCACCATGTAGCGGTAGTCCTTGCCCCAGCGGCGGCAGAAGTCGGCCACGTTGCCGGCCTTGCGGTGGCTGCGGCGGGTGCGCAGGCGGTAGTAGACCTCGACCTGCGGCTGCTCCGGGTTGGCGGCCAGCGCGGCGCGCAGGTCTTCCCAGGCGGCGCGCTCGGCGGCGGCGATCCCGGGCTCGTAGCTGTCGGAGAGCACGAACACGTCGAACACGCGGGCGTTGCCGGTGGCGGCCACGGATTCGCAGGTGGCGCGCAGGCCGGCGAACACGGTGGCGACGTCCTCGTTGCAGATCGGCATGATGATCGCGGTGCGCGCCTCGGGGTTCATGGCGTGGTCGCGCACTTCGAGGGCGGAAATGGTGTGGCGGTCGCCGCGCAGGCTGACCCAGAAGCCCATCAGCGCCGTGGTGAAGCCGGTCACGATCCAGGCCGACAGCAGCGCGAACAGCGCGATCTGGCCGTACTGCAGCCAGGCGTTGTCGTAATGCGGCTGCACGCCCGCGAACAGGGCGGTGGCGATGGCCGTGGTCAGCACCGTGATCAGCAGGAAGATGCCGCGGCGGCGCGAGGCGGCGATCTGCCATGCCTCGGGCGCCATGCGTTCGGCCTCCAGCGGCGTCTGCACTTCATGCGAGCGGCCGGTCAGCGTCATCAGCAGGGCGGTCCCGACGCTGTTCCAGAAGCCGCGCCAGGGGGCCGGCACCATGGCGCCGCGGTGGACCGGCGGCGCGGTGACGGAGTTGGGATGCCGCTCCTCGCGCAGCGTGCTGCGGCGCGAGGGGCTCGGGGGCGCCGCGACGGGCAATGCCGCCACGCGCCGGGTCTCGACGGTCGATAGGGGGTCCATGGGTGTCACTCTCTGGTCGATGCCTTGCTCGTGAAAGCAGCGGACCCGCAAGACCCCTCGGACACGAGGTGGAGGTGGCTCGGGGTGCTGCACATGGCCTATTAGTGCAAACCCCATGCCAGGTTATTTTTCTACTTAAAAATCAATGAGTTATATTGATTTCTTGAAGTTGTCTGGGAAGTTTCTGGCGGCCTGGGCGGGAAAACCCCGTCGATCTGTCGCCTTGCAGCGACAGGTTGCAGTGCGGCATGCAGAATATCCTTTGAAATCAATGGCTTGGCGGCGTCGTACTTCAGCGACAGCTCACGCGGCGGGGGGCGGGCCGTCGCCCTTGAAATGGCCCGGGGTGAGCGCGTGCTTCTGCAGCAGCCGGTAGAACTCGGTGCGGTTGCGGTCGGCCAGCCGCGCGGCGTCGGCGACGTTGCCGTCGGTCAGTTTCAGCAGGCCGACCAGGTAGTCGCGCTCGAAGCGCTGTTTGGCGTCGGCGTAGCTCAAGACCTCGATGGAGGGCGCGCGCAGCGCCCGCTGCACCAGCGCCAGGGGGACCAGCGGTGTGGTGGACAGCGCGCAGACCTGCTCGACCACGTTGTAGAGCTGGCGCACATTGCCCGGCCAGGGGGCGGTGGTGAGCGCCTTGAGCGCCTCCGGCGCGAAGCCCGACAGGCGCTTGCCGTACTTGCCCGCGAGCTTATGCAGGAAGTGGTTGGCCAGCAGGGCGATGTCCTCGCGCCGTTCCCCGAGCGTGGGCAGCGTCAGCGTCACGACGTTCAGGCGGTAGTAGAGATCCTCGCGGAACTGCCCGGCCTGCATGGCGGCGTCCAGGTCGCGGTGGGTGGCCGACAGGATGCGCACGTCCACGGGAATGGACTGGCTCGACCCCACCGGCCGCACGGCGCGCTCCTGCAGCACGCGCAGCAGCTTGACCTGCAGCGCCGGCGGCATGTCGCCGATCTCGTCGAGCAGCAGGCTGCCGCCGTCGGCCGCCTGGAACAGTCCCTTGTGGTTGCTGGTGGCGTCGGTGAAGGCCCCCTTCATGTGGCCGAACAGCTCGGACTCCAGCAATGCCTCGGGAATGGCGCCGCAGTTCACCGCCACGAACGGCTTCTTCGCGCGCGGGCTGGCGCGGTGGATGGCGCGCGCCAGCAGCTCCTTGCCCGAGCCGCTGTCGCCCCGCAGCAGGACCGAGGCGTCGGACTGCGCGATCATGCGCGCCTCGGCCAGGACCTCGGCCATGCGGCTGGAGCGGCTGATGATCTCCGAGCGCCAGGCCTCGTCCGTCTGCGCCGTCTGCACCGGGGGGGCGCTGAGCGTGAGCGCCTGCCCGATCTTGTCGAGCAGTTCCTTGCCGTCGAAGGGCTTGGTCAGGTAGCTGAAGACCCCGCGCGCAGTGGCCTCCACCGCGTCCGGAATGGTGCCGTGGGCCGTGAGCAGGATGACCGGCAGGGACGGGTGGCGCGCCTGAATGGTGTCGAACAGTGCCAGCCCGTCCTTGCCGGGCAGGCGCACGTCCGACAGCACCAGTTGCGGGTGCTCGAACTCGAGCTGGGTCAGCGCGGATTCTGCCGAGCTGACCGCCGTCACGCGGTAGCCCGCGGCATTGAGCCGCATGGACAGCAGGCGCAGCATGTCGGCGTCATCGTCCACCACGAGGATGCGAGGTCCGCTGGCGGACGAGGGGGAAGCGGAGCGGCTCATGGGCGTGGCATCAGGGCGCGGCCCGCGGTGGCGCCGCGCTGCCGGCCGCGCCGGGCCGGGTCAGGCTGCGCTCGATGGCGCGCACCGCTTCCAGGCGCTCGTTGAGCAGGTCGATGCGGCGCTGGTTGTCGCGCAGCTGCTGGCTCTGCCGGTCGATCATCTCCTCAAGCCGGCGCTGCTCGCCATAGCGGGCCAGGATCAGGCGGGCCAGCGGCTGCAGGCGGCGCGCCTCGTCGTTCTGCTGCGCGAGCAGGCGCTGCAGCAGCGCCTGCGCGCGCAGCGTGTCCTGCGGTGCGCGCGTCTGACCCAGCACCACCACCAGTTGCATGTCCTGGAACGGCGCGCGCCGCGCGTCCTGCAGATCGTTCAGGCGGGAGAGTTCCTGGGCCAGCTCGGCCGGCGCCATGGCGCGCACCCGGTCGGCGTAGGCGAGCAGGGCCACGTTGCCCTCGGGCGGCGGGGGCGTGGTGCTGGCGCCGGGGGCCTCGGTACGCGCCTCCTGCGCGGCGGCGCGGGCTTCCGATTCGGACTCCGACGGCGTGCAGATCGGCACCTGCACGGTGGGCTCGGGCACGGGTTGCGGAGCCGGGCGCGGCATGGGCGTGGTGCAGGCGGCCAGCAGCGCCGCGGCACCCAGGGCGACGGCGGACACCCGCCGGCGCAGAGGGAAACGTTCAGGGGACATGGGGTAATTCGATACGGAAATGAGCGCCGGCGCTGTCGGGCAGAAGCGCGATCGTGCCGCCGTGCGCTGCAATGTACTCCTGCACGATGGACAGGCCGATGCCGGTGCCGCGCGCGGCATCGCTGGGCTGGCGCTCGCCTCGGTAGAAGGGTTCGAAGATGCGTGCACGGTCGGCCTCGGCCACGCCGGGGCCCTGGTCCTGGACCTCGATCTGCACCTGGCTGCCCTGGAGCGCCAGGCGCAGCACGATGGTGCCGCGCCGGGGCGAGAAGCGTATCGCGTTGGACAGCAGGTTGCCCACCACCGTGGCGAGCTTGCCGGCATCGACCTGGGCCGATACCGGCGCACCCTCGATCCGCACCGACAGGGCCTGGGCCTGCCACTGCAGGCGCTGGGCATCGACCTGCTCCTCCAGCAGTTGCAGCAGGTCGACCTTCTGCCGCTGCAGCTGGCGCGCCTCGAACGCGGCCGCATTGAAGCGCAGCAGGGCTTCGATCTGCCCCTGGAGCACGACGGTGTTCTGCTGCAGGATGCGGGCCACTTCACGCTGGTTGTCGGTCAGCTCGCCGGCCACGCCGTCTTCGAGCAGGGCCACCCCTTCGCGCAGCGCGGCCAGGGGGGTCTTGAGTTCGTGCGAGACATGGCGCAGGAAGCGGGCCTTGTCCGCATCCAGCTCGGTCAGCCGCAGGCGCAGCCACTCGAGCTGCTGGCCGACGCGGCGCACGTCGGCAGGGCCGCGGATGTCGATCGGCTCGTCCAGCTGGTTCTCGCCCAGCCGCACGATCGCGCGCTCCAGCCGCATGAAGGGCCGTGCCAGCCACAGGCCGAAGCCCACCGCCAGCAGCACCGACAGGCCGATGGCGCCCATGACCATGCGCGTGAGCCGCTCGCGGCTCTCGTCCAGGCGCGCCGTGAGGATGCGGTTGCGCCCCTCGATCGCGCGCTGCACTTCCTGCGCCACGGCGCCATTGACCACCTCGAGTTCCCGGAACTCGGCCGCCATGGCGCGCTCCCGGTCGAGCGCGGTTTCCGGCGGGCCGGCGAACAGCCCGGTGATCGATGCCAGTTGATTGCGCCAGCGCGCGGCCAATTCCGGCGGAACGTCTCCAGGTTCGAGCTGCGCCAGCAGGTCCGCGCCCTCGCGCGCGGCCTCGTCGAAGCGCTTGCGCAGCATCGCGTCGTTGAGGATCAGCGACTGGCGTCCGGCACGCTCCATGGTGGAGCTGCGGTCGGCCAGGTTCTGCACCACCGCGTTGAGCTGCATGGCCCGCGCCGAGAAGCCCCGGCTCTGCGCCATCAGGCCGTCGAAGGTGAACACCGCCCGCAGCGAGATGCCGCCCAGCAGCGCCGCGATCAGCAGGAAGGCCACCAGCAGCAGTTGCTGGAAGGAGCCGCGCACCGGCGCGCGGCGCTGCGCGCGCGCGGCCGCGCCGGTGGAGGAGACACTGCTCATGCGGCGAGCGCCGCCTCGCCGCCGCGCACCGCGCCGCGCAGCGAGTGGCCCAGCGTCTCGGTGATGCTCACGTCCACCATCTGGCCGATCAGCCGCGCCGGGCCCTGGAAGTTCACCACCCGGTTGCATTCCGTGCGGCCCATGAGCTCAGGGGCCTCGGGCGTGGACTTGCGCGAGGGGCCTTCGACCAGCAGGCGCTGCACCGTGCCGACGCGGCTCTTGCTGATGGCGCGCACGTTGTCCTCGATCACGGCCTGCAGGTGCTGCAGGCGCCGGAGCTTGACCTCGTGCGGGGTGTCGTCGGCCAGGTTGGCCGCGGGCGTGCCGGGGCGCGGGCTGAAGACGAAGCTGAAGCTGGTGTCGTAGCCCACGTCGTGGATCAGCTTCATCATCTTCTGGAAGTCGTCCTCGGTCTCGCCGGGAAAGCCCACGATGAAGTCGCTGCTCAGGGCCAGACCGGGACGGATGGCGCGCAGCTTGCGGATGGTGCTCTTGTATTCCATGGCGGTGTAGCCGCGCTTCATGGCCATGAGGATGCGGTCGCTGCCGTGCTGCACCGGCAGGTGCAGGTGGCTCACCAGTTGCGGCACCTTGGCGTAGGCCTCGATCAGACGCTGCGTGAATTCGTTCGGGTGGCTGGTGGTGTAGCGGATGCGCTCGATGCCGGGGATTTCGGCCACGTACTCGATCAGCAGGGCAAAGTCGGCGATCTCTTTGGTGCCGCCCATGGGGCCGCGGTAGGCATTCACGTTCTGGCCCAGCAGCGTGACCTCGCGCACGCCCTGGTCGGCCAGGCCGGCGATCTCCACCAGCACGTCGTCGAACGGCCGGCTCACTTCCTCGCCCCGGGTGTAGGGCACCACGCAGTAGCTGCAATATTTGGAGCAGCCCTCCATGATGGAGACGAAGGCGCTCGGCCCCTCGACGCGGGCCGGCGGCAGGTGGTCAAACTTCTCGATCTCGGGAAAGCTGATGTCCACCTGCGGGCGGTTCTGCGATTCGCGCTGGCGCAGCAGTTCGGGCAGGCGGTGCAGGGTCTGCGGGCCGAACACCACGTCCACATAGGGCGCGCGCGCGATGATGGCCGCCCCTTCCTGGCTGGCGACGCAGCCGCCGACGCCGATCTTCACGCCGCGCGCCTTCAGGTGCTTGATGCGGCCCAGGTCGCTGAACACCTTCTCCTGCGCCTTCTCGCGCACCGAGCAGGTGTTGAACAGGATCAGGTCTGCTTCCTCCACGTCCTGCGTGGGCTCGTAGTCCTGGGCTGCGCCCAGCACGTCGGCCATCTTGTCCGAGTCGTACTCGTTCATCTGGCAGCCGAAGGTTTTGATGAAGACTTTCTTGCTCATGGGTCGTGCGGCCGGGGGCCGTGGATGTCGTGGCTGCGGCGGGCGCCAGCCGGTTGCGCCTGCGGCGGGAGGGCTTTCAGGAGCCGAAAATCGACTGGAACACCGAGCGCTGGCCGGGCGCCGGCAGGGCGGCCTCTTCTTCGGTCAGCAGCCAGACTTCGAGAATCTGGCCCAGGTTGTCGCGGCGGTAGTTGACCACCAGCTTCTGGCCCGCGAGCGTGCCCGACAGCACGCCGCTGCCCTGCGTGTTGCGGATGATGGCGCCCGGCGCCAGCCGGTCTTCGCGGCCGTTCATCAGCACGGCGGGCGGATAGGTCACGAGCAGCGTGCCGCGCAGCAGCGTTGGCGGAAATTTCCTGGGCTCGGCCTGGGCCGGGCCGGCCGCCACGGCCAGCAGCGCGAGCGGCAGTGCCGCCCATGCGAGGCGCCGCAAGGCATCCATCAGGAAAAGGGAAAAGCGCGGGCAGCGGTTCATGGTGTTCATCCAGAGGCTGAACCCGGCATTCTAGGGCGGGCCCGCGCGCGCAGCGCGATATCCCTGGAGCGGCTGGCAACGCAGTTGCAGCCGGGCCGGCTCCATCTTCTCCGCGTACCAGCCATCTCGCGCCGGGGATACCAGGGCCGAGAGCCCCTCCATCAGCAGCACGTCGTCGCCAGCCTTGGCGTTGCGGTAGCACTCCCCCAGGGCGGCCAGCGTGCGGCGCAGGCCGGCGGCCTGGGCGGCGTCTGTCTTCTGTGGTGAACGAGGTGAACAACCGAAGGCAAGCTGTTGTTCCTCGGCAGCGTACCGCCGGGCACCACCGAGCTGACGCTGGTGCTCAATGACGGCAGCGAGTCGGACAACTCGATCGGCCCGGGCCTGTCCATCAAGTTGCCGCTGGCGGTGGCGGGTGGCACCGGCACATGAGCGGCCGCTGCGCGGCCCTGCTGGCGCTGTCGCTCTTGCTGGCGCAGGCGGCCTGGGCCGAGCCCTATGCGGTGCGGCGCGTGGCCGGCAGCCTCAAGGATGTGCCGACCACCTTCGGGCCTGCTGCCCACGCGCCGTCCACCGAACTGCGGCCGGCCGGCGTGGGCGGCAGCCCGCGGTCCGCGCCGGCGACATCCAGCTTCCAGTCGGTGCAAGGCCCGGCCGCAGTGTTCCGCGAGGCCGAGATTCCGCCCGAGCGCCTGCAGCGCACGCGCGAACTCATCGCCAGCCTGCAGGCGCGCCAGACCGAGCAGCAGGCGATCGTGGTGAACCTGCCGGCCGACGTGCTCTTCGATTTCGACCGGGCCACGCTCGATCAGGCCGCCGAACTGCTGCGCAGCTATCCCGGCGCGCCGGTGCAGATCAATGGGCATACCGACGGGAAGGGCAGCGACAGCTACAACGACGCGCTCCCGCTGCGCCGGGCGCAGGCGGTGGCGCAGGCGCTCCAGCAGCGCGGCGGCGGCACGCTGGGCGGGCTTCGGCAAGCGCCGGCCGGTGGCGCCCAACGCGCAGCCGGATGGCCGCGACGACCCCGCGGGCCGGCAGCGCAACCGGCGGGTGGAGATCGTCATCGATCCCGCCGTGGTTGGCGGGAAGCGATGAAATGAAAGCACCCCCAGGCTACGCGCTTCGCGTCTTCGCCTTCCCCCTTGCAGGGGGCACATCCTGCGGCCCGGCAAAGCCGGTTCCGCGGATGTTTGCGGATGGCCTGCTCCGCGGCCTTTTGGTCCTTTGGGTTTTACACGCTGCGGGTGGCGCGCATTGCGGTGGAATGAAACTATCCCAGGCTGCGCGCTTCGCGTCTTCGCCTTCCCCCTCAAGGGGACACATCCGGCGGACCGGCGCAACCGGTTCCGCGGATGTCTGCACTTGGCCTGCTGCGCGGCCTGCGGTGCCTCTGCCGGTTTCATGCGCTACGGGTGACGCGTGAGCGCCATGGATAACTGACATGCTTTGCCAAGGAACATCGACATGGCCCTGATCCCCTGCCCGGAATGCGGCCGCCAGGTATCGACGCAGGCCGTGGCCTGTCCGGCCTGCGGCTGTCCAATCACCGGGCGTGGTCCGGCCCCTCAGCCCGGGGCCAATGCCGGCCTGCTGGGCAGGCTGGCCGCGCTGCTGGGCGCTTGGCTCATCGTGCCGCACGTGGCGCGGCTGATCGCCATCGTGGTGTTCTGCATCATGGCCGGCTTCATGTTCTATCTCCTCTTTGCCGGCGCGCGCTGAGGCCCGCCCGGCCCGGATGCGGCCCGGCGGCGTGCGGCCGATCAGTAGGTCTCCAGGTGCAGGCGGCCCTCGCGCTTGAGCGTGGCGCCCAGCGTTTCCCAGTGCAGGCCGGCGCCCTCGGCCACGTTGCGCAGGGCCAGCACCACGCCTTCTTCCATGCTCTTCAAGCCGCAGACGTAGATGTGCGTGTTGCCGTCGCGCAGCAGCGCGGCCAGGTCGGCGGCGCGCTCGTGCATCAGGTCCTGCACGTAGCGCCTGGGCATGCCCGGCGTGCGCGAGTAGGCCAGGTGGATGTCGATGAAGTCCTTGGGCAGGTTCTGCAGCGGGCCGAAGTAGGGCAGCTCCTGCTGGCTGCGCGCGCCGAAGAACAGCATCAGCTTGCCGCCCTCGAACTTGCCCGAGGCGCGCAGGCGCCGGCGCCATTCGGTCATGGCGCGCATCGGCGCGCTGCCGGTGCCGGTGCAGACCATGACGATGTGCGAGCGGGGGTGGTTGGGCATCAGGAACGAATGGCCGAAGGGGCCGATCACGCGCACCGTGTCGCCGACCCTGGCGTCGCACAGGTAGTTGGAGGCGATGCCGCGCACGGCGTGGCCCTGGTGGTCCTGCGTGACGCGCTTGACGGTGAGCGCCAGGTTGTTGTAGCCCGGGCGCTCGCCGTTGCGCGGGCTGGCGACCGAATACTGGCGCGCCACGTGCGGCTTGCCCAGCGCATCGCTGCCGGGCGGGATGACGCCGATCGACTGGCCTTCCAGCACCGGGAAGGGCATGCTGCCGAAGTCCAGCACGATGTGGTGGGTTTCGCTCTCGAAGCCGGCCTCGGTGCAGTTGTAGTTGCCGACCACGGTGGCGCTGACCGCGTTCTTCGGGCCGTACAGGTTGGTGAAGGCGCGCGCGGCCGACCAGGGCGGCACGGCGGCGCCCCATTCGGCGGAGCGCAACACGGGCTCGGCCGGCGGCGGCGCGGCGGCGGCAACGGGTTCCGCCACGCCCGGCGCGGCCGGCAGTGTTTCCTCAGGCAGGGGCGCCGGCAGCACGTCCCAGCCGAACTGCTCCTCGATGCTGTAGGCCTTGCCTGCCGGCACCCGGCGCCAGTTGTCGATGGAGCCGGTGGGGCAGGGCGATATGCAGGCCATGCAGCCATTGCAGACGTCGGCGCGCACCACGTAGTTGTTGTCGTCGTGCGTGATCGCGTTCACCGGGCAGGTGGCCTCGCAGGTGTTGCAGCGGATGCAGATCTCGGGGTCTATCAGGTGCTGGTTGAGGATGCCGTGTTCCTCCAGGACGGCTGCCATGAATGCTCCCGTGTCCTCAACCGAACCTGACGTACTCGAAGTCGATCGGCTGGCGGTTGATGCCCATGACCGGCGGCGCGATCCAGCCGGCGAACCTGCCCGGCTCGACCACGCGGCCCATCAGCGATGCCACGAAGGCGAAGTCCTCCGCGCCCGGCAGCCACTCGTCGCGCCGGGCGGCCCATTCCATGGCGTTGAGCACGCGGCCCTCGGGCGACATCTTGAGGCCGGCGAGCGCGCCGATTTGCCGGTTGAAGGCCTTGTGCGGCACGCTGAGGCGGGTGGGGATGCCGGCCTTCTCGATCACCTTGTTCCAGCGGTTCACGCCGGCGACGGAGTCCTTGATGAAGTCGTCGCGCAGCACCTCGTTGAGCGCGTTGAGCATGGGCACTTCCTTCTCGACCAGCTGGCCGTCCTGCACCTCCAGCACGCGGTAGGTCTGGCCCTTGAGCAGGTGGTCGTCCTCGCGCCTGCCTTCCTCGTAGCGGCCCTTCAGGCCCGAGCTGTAGAAGATGGCGGCATTGCTCGACTGGTCGGCGCCGAACAGGTCGATGGTCACGCTGTAGTGGAAGTTGAGGTAGCGCTGGATGGTGGCCAGGTCGATCGCGCCGGCGGCACGGACCTTCTGCGGGTCGTCGGTCTTGAGTTCGTTCATCACCTGGCAGGTGCGGGCGATGACGCGCGACACGCCGGACTCGCCCACGAACATGTGGTGCGCCTCCTCGGTCAGCATGAACTTGGTGGTGCGCGCCAGCGGGTCGAACGCGCTCTCGGACAGCGCGGCGAGCTGGAACTTGCCGTCGCGGTCGGTGAAGTAGGTGAACATGAAGAAGGCCAGCCAGTCGGGCGTCTTCTCGTTGAAAGCGCCGAGGATGCGCGGGTTGTCCTGGTCGCCCGAGGTGCGCTGCAGCAGCGCCTCGGCCTCCTCGCGGCCGTCGCGGCCGAAGTGCTTGTGCAGCAGGTAGACCATGGCCCACAGGTGGCGGCCTTCCTCCACGTTGACCTGGAACAGGTTGCGCAGGTCGTACATCGAAGGCGCGGTCAGGCCCAGGTGGCGCTGCTGCTCCACCGAGGCCGGCTCGGTGTCGCCCTGGGTGACGATGATGCGGCGCAGGTTGGCGCGGTGCTCGCCGGGCACGTCCTGCCAGGCGCGCTCGCCCAGGTGGTCGCCGAAGTGCACCTTGCGCTCGGGGTCGGCCGGGTTCAGGAAGATGCCCCAGCGGTAGTCGCGCATCTTCACGTGGCCGAACTGGGCCCAGCCCTGCGGATCGACGCTGACGGCGGTGCGCAGGTAGACCTCGTGGTCGGTGGAGCCCTCGGGGCCGACGTCGTCCCACCAGTGGAGGAAGTTGGGCTGCCACTGTTCGAGCGCGCGCTGCAGCGTGCGGTCCTCCGACAGGTTCACGTTGTTGGGGATCTTGTCGCTGTAGTTCATCGTCGAGGGCAGGGCGGACATGGCGGTCTCCTTGGGGGTTCGGGTCAAACGCGGTTCAGATCAAAGGCGGCCTTCTCGCCCTTGCCATAGACCTTGAGCGCGCCGTGCTCGCCCACGGCGTTGGGGCGGTTGAAGATCCAGTTCTGCCAGGCGCTGAGCCGGCCGAAGATGCGCGTGGCCATGTTCTCCTTGCCGGCGAAGCGCAGGTTGGCCTCCAGGCCGGTCAGCGCGTCGGGCGACATGGCCGCGCGCTCCTCGATGGCGATGCGGATCTCGTCGTCCCAGTCGATATCGTCCGGCGCGGCCGTGGCCAGGCCCAGCGCCACCGCCTCGTCGCCCGGCAGCGCGCGGCCAATGGCGGCGCGCGCGGCCTCCAGCGGCGCGCTTTCCTCGTAGAAGCGGCGCGCCAGGCGCGACTGCTCGGTCACCAGCGGCAGCAGGCCGAAGTTGACGTCGTCCAGCGTGATCGCCGGCGCGCGCTCGGGCGCATCGGGCAGCGCCAGGATGTAGGCGCGGTCGGCGGCAAAGGCCAGCTCGGCCAGCAGGCCGGCGAAGCAGGAGCCTTCGTCGATCAGCGCGAACAGGCTGCGCGAGGACACGTCCAGCCGCGCAAAGGTGCGCCGCAGCAGGCCGATGGTGGCGCGCACCAGCCAGTGGCCGCGCTGCCGCAGCAGCACCTGGTCCTGCGCCAGCACGGCGGCGGCGCTGCCCCGGGTCTTGAGCAGCCAGGTGCCGATGTCCAGCTCGTTGGTGCGCAGGTGCAGGATGGCGTCGTCCAGTTCGCGCGCCATGGCCAGCGGCCACCAGGCGGCGCCCGCGGCTTCGATGCCGGCGACGTCGCCCGGGCCGGCGTCGGCGGGTGCGTGCACGGTCAGCGTGGCGGTGCGCCTGGCGCGGTCGATCTCCACGCCGACATGGGCGTAGCGCAGGCTGTCGGCGCCTTCCGTGCGGTCGATGCGGGGCAGGGCGATGCCTGTGGCGTCGGCGGGCCGGTCGCTCCTGGCGGCCAGCGCGGCGGCGCGCTGCTGCACCGTCTGCGCGAACCTGGCCGGCTTGGCGATGGCATCGACCAGGCGCCAGTCCAGCGCGCGCTGGCCGCGCACGCCTTCCACGCTGGTGCAGAAGACGTCGGCCAGGTCGTGGCGCACGTGGCGCTTGTCGGTGACCCGGGTCAGGCCGCCGGTGCCCGGCAGCACGCCCAGCAGCGGCACCTCGGGCAGGCTGACCGCGCTGGAGCGGTCGTCCACCAGCAAGATCTCGTCGCAGGCCAGCGCCAGCTCGTAGCCGCCGCCGGCGCAGGCGCCGTTCACGGCGGCGAGGAACTTCAGCCCGTCGTGGCGGCTGGAGTCTTCCAGGCCGTTGCGCGTCTCGTTGGTGAACTTGCAGAAGTTCACCTTCCACGCGTGGGTCGAGAGGCCCAGCATGAAGATGTTGGCGCCCGAGCAGAAGATGCGCTCCTTGCCGCTGGTGATCACCACCACCTTCACCTGCGGATGCTCGAAGCGGATGCGGTTGACCGCGTCATGCAGTTCCACGTCCACGCCCAGGTCGTAGGAATTGAGCTTGAGCCTGTAGCCGGGCATGAGGCCGCCGTCCTCGGCGATGTCCATGGTGAGCGTGGCGGTGCTGCCCTCCACCGCGAGCCTCCAGTGCCGGTACTGGCCGGGCTCGGTGCGGTAGTCGATGCGCGCGGCCGCCCCGGGCGGCGCGGCCAGGTGTGCGGAAGAGGTCGGGGCATTCATGGCGGAACTCCTGGCGGCGTTATGCAAATTACTTCACGTCAATCGCTTTATGTGAAATATAGTGCACGAGTGCGGACCGGGTCCTGGGGGAAACCCTGGGGATGCGGTAAAGGAGTGCAAGCGCGTATCGCTGCGCCTTCCGGCATCAAGCGCTGTTTGCTATAAATATTATAGCTATAAGCCCAGGTACTACCTGGGCTTCAGGCCTGAAAGGCTTGAAAAACCGGTCTCAGACCGCCCAGTCGGGCAAACCCACCGCGTTGCGCACCGCACTGCGCAGGCCGGTAAAGGCTTCTTCGAGCGAATGGCCGCTGGTGCGGTACTGCAGGTCGGCCTTGCCGTAGAACGCGGCGCGGCCGGCCAGGATGCGCTTCAGGTCATCCATGGCTTCCTTGCTGCCGGACATAGGGCGGAAGTCGCCCTGCGCCACCACGCGCTTCATGTGATCCTCGGGCTCGGCCTGCAGCCACACGGTGTAGCAGTGCGACAGCAGCAGATTGAAGGTGGCGGCGTCCGACACCAGCCCGCCGGGCGTGGCGATCACCGCCTCGGGGTAGATCTGCACCGTCTCCTCGAGCGCGCGGCGCTCGTAGCGGCGGTAGGCGTTGGTGCCGTAGAGCGAGTGGATCTCGACGATGCTGCAGCCGGCGACCTTCTCGATCTCGCGGCTCAGCTCGATGAAGGGGTAGTCCAGGTCCTCGGCCAGCATGCGGCCCAGCGTGGACTTGCCCGCGCCGCGCAGCCCCACCAGCGCGATGCGCGACAGCCGCGCCCGGCCATCGCCGCCCGAGCCGAACAGCTCGGCCAGGCGCAGCCGCGCGCGGTGCAGGTCGGCGTCGCTGCGGCCGTCCAGCAGCTCGCGGATCAGCAGCCATTCGGGCGAGCTGGTGGTGGCGTCGCCCAGGATCTCGGCCAGCGAGCATTGCAGCGCCTGCGCCACCTGCTGCAGCACCAGGATGGAGGCGTTGCCGGTGCCCAGTTCCAGGTTGGCGAAGTGCCGCTCCGAGATGCCGGCGGCCTGCGCCATGGCCTTGCGCGTCAGGCCGCGCCGCGCCCGCAGGTTGCGGATGCGCTCGCCCAGCGCCACCAGAAAGGGCGGCTTGCCCGGGTCCGGCGCGGGCTCAGCCATGGCGCGCTCCCGGTGCCGGCGGGCACTCCCCGTATTTACCCCAGTCGTGCTGTATTTTTGTTGACACTGGAAAGTCCCGCGCCGTATCGTCCGGCCATGCATGCAAAATAGTGCATGAAAATTCTAACAGGTGCCCCGACGGCGCCACCACCCGATGAAGGCGGAGACGATGAAAGCGCCATTCGATTCATGCGTGCCGACGATAACCCAGGCCGTCGCCGGCGGACCGCGGGACGGCCCGAAGACGCTGCGCGAACCGCACGTGGCGCGCCTCCGAAGCCAGCCATGAGCGACATCGCTCCGCCCCCCGCCGTCTTCAATTTCGCCGGCCACCTGCTGGCGCTCAACGCCGCGCGCGGCGCCAAGGCCGCCTACATCGACGAGCACGGCACGCTCGGCTATGGCCAGCTCGACGAGCGCGTGCGCCGCATGGCCGCCGCGCTGCGCGCCCTGGGCCTGCAGCGCGAGGACCGCGTGCTGCTGCTGATGCACGACTGCTGCGACTGGCCGGTGGCCTTCCTCGGCGCGCTGCACGCGGGCGTGCTGCCGGTGGCCGTCAACACCCTGCTCGGCGCAGCCGACTACGCCTACATGCTGACCGACAGCCGCGCCCGCGCCGCGCTGGTGTCCGATGCGCTGCTGCCGGTGCTGCGCCAGGCCATGGCGCTGCAACCCCATGAGCTGCGCCACCTGCTGGTCTCGCGCCCGGCCGGCGCGCTGCCCGAAGGCGCGCAGGCGCTCGATGCGCTGCTGGCCGCGCACGCGCCGGCGGCCGATGCCGCGCGCACCCTGGCCGACGAGCCCGCCTTCTGGCTCTATTCCTCGGGCTCCACCGGCCGGCCCAAGGGTACGGTGCACACGCACGGCAACCTGTACTGGACGGTGGAGCTGTACGCCAAGCCGGTGCTGGGCCTGCACGAGGGCGACACGGTGTTTTCGGCCGCCAAGCTGTTCTTTGCCTACGGCCTGGGCAATGCGCTGAGCTTTCCGCTGTCGGTCGGCGCCACCACGGTGCTGATGGCGGGCCGGCCCACGCCCGAGGCCTGCTTCGAGCGCCTGACGCGGCTGCGGCCCACGGTGTTCTGCGGCGCGCCCACCGGCTATGCCGGCATGCTGGCCTCGCCCGCGCTGCCGGCGCGCGACGCGGTGGCGCTGCGCATGTGCTCCTCCGCTGGCGAGGCGCTGCCGCGCGAGATCGGCGAGCGCTTCACCGCGCACTTCGGCTGCGAAATCATCGACGGCATCGGCTCCACCGAGATGCTGCACATCTTCCTGTCCAACCGGCCGGGCGACGTGCACTACGGCACCACCGGCCGCCCGGTCGAGGGCTATGAGCTGGAGCTGCGCGGCGAGGACGGCCGGCCGGTGGCCGACGGCGAGATCGGCGACCTCTACATCCGCGGGCCCAGCGCCGCGCTGATGTACTGGAACAACCGCGAGAAGTCTCGCGAGACCTTCCAGGGCGCCTGGACCAAGAGCGGCGACAAGTACCAGCGCAACGCCAACGGCACCTACACCTACGCCGGCCGCAGCGACGACATGCTGAGAGTCAGCGGCCAGTACGTCTCGCCCTTCGAGGTCGAAGGCACGCTGGTGCAGCACCCGGCGGTGCTGGAGGCCGCGGTGATCGGCGTGGAGGACGCCCAGGGCCTGGCCAGGACCAAGGCCTTCGTCGTGCTCAAGGCCGGCCATGGGGCCGGCGAGGCGATGGAGGCCGAGCTCAAGGCCTTCGTCAAGACGCGCCTGGCGCCGCAAAAGTACCCGCGCCAAATCGCCTTCGTGGACGAGCTGCCCAAGACCGCGACCGGCAAGATCCAGCGCTTTCGCCTGCGCGAGCAGGAGCGCGGGCGGATCGCGGCGGCCGGGGCCATTGCCGCGGCCAGCCGCTCGGGAGCGAGCGTATGACGGCGCCGCAGTTCGTCCAGGTCCGCTGGGACGGCCGCGATACCCGCATCGAGTACCAGCATCTGGCCCCCGGGCGGCGTGGGCGGCCGCTGCTGGTCTTCCTGCATGAGGGCCTGGGCTCGATCACCATGTGGAAGGACTTCCCCGCGCAACTGTGTGACGCGGCCGGCTGCCGCGGCCTGATGCTGTCGCGCTGGGGCTACGGCCAGTCCAGTCCGCGCCCGCACCACGAGCGCTGGCCGGTCGATTTCATGCACCGGCAGGCGCATGCGTTCCTGCCCGCCTTCTTCGCCGCCATCGGCCACGACACGGCGGCCGACCGGCCCTGGTTCTATGGCCACAGCGACGGCGGCTCGATCGCGCTGCTGCACGCGGCGGCGTTCCCGGACCGGGTGGCCGGCATCGTGGTGGCGGCGCCGCACATCGGGGTGGAGGACGTCTCCATCCGCAGCATCGAGCAGGCGCGCGACGGCTACGTCACCACCGACCTGCGCAGCAAGCTCGCGCGCTACCACGCCGACCCCGACTCGGCCTTCTGGGGCTGGAACGACGTCTGGCTGGACCCGGCCTTCCGCGCGTGGAACATCGAGGCGGCGCTGCCCGCCATCGCCTGCCCGGTGCTGGCGGTGCAGGGCCGCGAGGACGAATACGGTACCCTGTGGCAGATACAAGGCATTGCCGCGGCGGTGCGGCAGACCGAGCTGCTGGTGCTGGAGGATTGCGGCCACTCGCCGCACCGCGACCAGCCCGCCGCGCTGAAGGCGGCGGTCGCGGGCTTCCTGCGCCGCCACGTGGGTTTTCCCGGGGTTCTCACCACAAGCACATGAAGGAGACAAGCATGCATTCCACTCCCCTGCGTTCCCTCACGCTCGCCTGCGCCGCCGCGGCGGCCCTGTTCACCGCCGGCGCCCAGGCCCAGGCGCCGGGGCCGGTCAAGGTCGGCCTGATGCTGCCCTACACCGGCACCTTCGCCGCCCTGGGCGTGGCCATCGAGAACGGCTTCCGGCTCTACGTCGAGGAGAACGGCGGCAAGCTCGCCGGCCGCTCGGTCGAGTACTTCAAGGTGGACGACGAGTCCGACCCGGCCAAGGCCCCGGAAAACGCCAACAAGCTGGTCAAGCGCGACCAGGTCGACGTGCTGGTGGGCACCGTGCACTCGGGCGTGGCCATGGGCATGGCCAAGGTGGCCAAGGACAACAATGCGCTGCTGATCGTGCCCAACGCCGGCGCCGACGCGGTCACCGGCCCGCTGTGCGCGCCCAACATCTTCCGCAGCTCGTTCAGCAACTGGCAGCCGGCCTATGCCATGGGGCTGGTCGCGGCCGAGCAGCTCAAGCACAAGACGGCGGTCACGCTCGCCTGGAAGTACGCCGCCGGCGACGAGTCGGTCAAGGCCTTCAAGGAAGGCTTCGAGGGCAAGGGCGGCAAGGTGCTCAAGGAACTGAACCTGCCCTTCCCCAACGTCGAGTTCCAGGCGCTGCTGACCGAGATCGCGGCGCTGAAGCCGGACGCGGTCTACGTCTTCTTCGCCGGCGGCGGCGCGGTCAAGTTCGTGAAGGACTACGCCGCCGCGGGCCTGAAGGAGAAGATCCCGCTGTACGGCGCGGGCTTCCTCACCGACGGCACGCTGGAGGCGCAGGGCGACGCCGCCAGCGGCCTGCTCACCACGCTGCACTACGCGGACGACCTGAAGGTGCCCAAGGACCAGAGCTTCCGCACCGCCTATGCCAAGGCCTACAAGCTGCAGCCCGACGTGTATGCGGTGCAGGGCTATGACGCGGCGCAACTGCTGGCCGCGGGCCTGAAGGCCGCGGGCGGCGACATCTCCAAGCGCGACGCGGTGGTCAAGGGCATGGAGCAGGCCCGCATCGACAGCCCGCGCGGCCCCTTCACCATGTCCAGGGCGCACAACCCGGTGCAGGACATCTACCTGCGCAAGGTGGTGGGCAAGAGCAACCAACTGGTGAGCGTGGCGGCCAGGAGCCTGGACGACCCGGCGCGCGGCTGCCGCATGTGAGGCGCATCGGCTCGCGTGTTCTTTTGCTATTTTATTAATAGCATATGGCCAAGGTGATACCTGGGCTGCAGCCCTTTTTGACCTGAAAAATGGCTTTACAAGCCGCCGCGCCATGGACCTGACGACCTTTCTCATCCAATGCCTCAACAGCGTGCAGTACGGGCTGCTGCTGTTCCTGGTGGCCAGCGGGCTGACGCTGATCTTCGGGATCATGGGCGTCATCAACCTGGCGCACGGCAGCTTCTACATGATCGGGGCCTACATGGCCTTCACGCTCAGCAGCCTGGTCGGCAACTTCGCGCTGGCGCTGCTGCTGGGCGTGGTGCTGGCGGTGGTGCTGGGCTACCTGCTGGAGTGGTGCTTCTTCAGCTTCCTGTACGAGCGTGAGCACCTGTCGCAGGTGCTCATGACCTACGGCCTGATCCTGGTGTTCGAGGAACTGCGCAGCATCCTGGTCGGCGACGACGTGCACGGCGTGGCGGTGCCGGCCTGGCTCGACGGCAGCATCGCCATCGGCAACGGCATGGCCTACCCGGTGTACCGGCTCTTCATGTCGGCGGTCTGCCTGGCGGTGGCCGCGGGCATGTACGCGCTGATCCGCCACACCCGGCTGGGCATGATGGTGCGCGCGGGTTCGACCAACCGCGAGATGGTGCAGTCGCTGGGCATCGACATCGCGCTGCTCTACCGCGTGGTGTTCGCCGTGGGCATGGCGCTGGCCGTGCTCGCCGGCATGATCGCCGCGCCCGTGGCGTCGGTCTATCCGGGCATGGGCAGCTCGGTGCTGATCGTCTGCTTCGTGGTGGTGGTGATCGGCGGCATCGGTTCGGTCAAGGGCGCGCTGGTGGCGGCGCTGCTGATCGGCTTCGTCGACACCTTCGGCAAGGTGCTGTGGCAGCAGGCGGCCGGCGTGCTGGTCTACGTGCTGATGGCCGCGATCCTGCTCTGCAAGCCGCAGGGCCTGTTCCGCCAGGGAACCTAGCGATGCGCAAGCTCGTTCCGATCGCCGTCTGGGCCTGGCTCGCGGCCTTCGCACTGCTGGCGCTGCTGCCGGTGCTGCCGGCACCCATCGGCTCGGCCTTCCACCAGGAGCTGGGCGCCAAGGTGCTGATCATGGCGATCTTCGCGCTGAGCCTGCAACTGCTGGTGGGCTACACCGGGCTGGTCAGCCTGGGCCATGCGGCCTTCTTCGGTTTCGCGGCCTACACCGTGGCGCTGCTGGCGCCGCAGTCGCAGGCCGGCAACGGCTGGTGGCTGCTGGCGGCCTCGGTCGGCGCTGCGGCGCTGCTGGCCTTCGTCATCGGCCTGCTGGTGATGCGCACGCGCGGCATCTACTTCATCATGGTCACGCTCGCCTTCGCGCAGATGGTCTACTTCGTGTTCCACGACACCGACCTGGGCGGCGGCAGCGACGGCACCTACCTCTACATCAAGCCGGAATTCACGCTGTTCGGCCACCGCCTGCTGGACCTGGAGCAGACCGCGCACTTCTACTGGTTCGCGCTGCTGCTCATGGCCGCCACCGTGGGCCTGCTGGCGCTGGTGCTGCGCGCGCGGCTCGGCCATGCGCTGGTGGGCATCCGCCACAACGAGCAGCGCATGCGCGCGGCCGGCTGCAACACCACGGCCTACAAGCTGGCCAGCTTCACGCTGGCCGGCGCGCTGTCGGGCGTGGCGGGCTTCCTCTACGCGGTGCAGCACGGCTACGTCAACCCCGAGATCCTGGGCTGGCACCAGTCGGGCAATGCGCTGCTGATGGTGATCCTGGGCGGCATCGGCAGCCTGCCGGGGGCGGTGCTGGGCGCGCTGTCCTTCGTGCTGCTGGCCGAGTGGTTCCAGGGCATGACCAAGCACTGGCAACTGCTGATGGGCGGCTTCATCATCATCGCCGTGGCCGTGCTGCCGCAGGGCATCGCGGGCGGCTTCGCGTGGCTGCGCGGTCGCTGGCAGGCCCGGCCGGCGGCTCTTCCCGCCGCGCGGGAGCGCACATCGTGAGCGCCGCCCCGTTTGCGCTGCGCGCCGCGGGCGTCACCCGCCGCTTCGGCGCCCTGGCCGCCGTGCGCGACGTGTCGCTGGACCTGCGGCGCGGCGAGATCCACGCGCTGATCGGCACCAACGGCGCCGGCAAGTCCACCCTGGTCAACCTGCTGTCGGGCGAGATCGCGCTGAGCGCCGGCAGCGTGCAGCTCGAGGGCGCCGACGTGACCGACTGGTCGCAGCCGCGCCGCGCCCGCGCCGGCCTGGGCCGCAGCTACCAGCGCAACAACATCTTCCTGCCGCTGTCGGTGCGCGAGAACTGCCGCCTGGCCGCGCAGATGCAGGCGCAGCAGGCGTGGAAACTCTGGCAGCCCGCCGCGCGCTGCCGCTTCAGCACCGAGCGCGCCGACCAGGCGCTGGAGCGCGCCGGCCTGGCCGCGCTGGCCGGCCGCGTGGCCGCCAACCTGTCGCACGGGCAGAAGCGCCAGCTGGAGGTGGCCATGTGCTTGGCCACCGCGCCCACGGTGCTGCTGCTGGACGAGCCGCTGGCCGGCATGGGGCCGGAGGAGTCGGCGCGCATGCTCGAGCTGCTGCGCAGCCTGCGCGCCGGGCATGCGCTGCTGCTGGTGGAACATGACATGGAAGCGGTGTTCGCCGTGGCCGACCGCATCACGGTGATGGTCGATGGCGGCGTCATCGCCTCGGGCGCGCCCGAAGCGGTGCGTGCCGACGCCCAGGTGCAGGCGGCCTATCTCGGGGGCCATGCATGAGCAGCCTGATCGAAGCGCGCGATCTCCACGCCTGGTACGGCAGCAGCCACATCCTGCATGGCATCGACTTCTCGCTGCACTGCGGCGAGACGCTCGGGCTGCTGGGCAAGAACGGCATGGGCAAGTCGACCCTGATCCGCACCTTGCTGGGCCACGTGCGGCAGCGCAGCGGCGCCATCACGGTGCAGGGCCGGGACCTCTCGCGCGGCAGGCCGCACGAGGCGGCCCGGCTCGGCATCGCCTACGTGCCCGAAGGCCGCGGCATCTTCCCCAACCTCACCGTGCGCGAGAACCTGCTGATGGCCGCGCGCCCCGGCCGCGATGGCCGGCGCGCCTGGACCTGGGAGCGCATCCTGGCCACCTTCCCGCGCCTGACCGAGCGCCTGGGCCATCTCGGCGGCCAGTTGTCGGGCGGCGAGCAGCAGATGCTCTCCATCGGCCGCGCCCTCATGACCAACCCCGAGGCCATCGTGCTCGACGAGGCCACCGAGGGCCTGGCGCCGCTGATCGTGGACGAGATCTGGCGCGTGATCGCCCAGATCCGCGCCACCGGCCTGGCCACACTCGTGGTGGACCGCGACTACCGCCGCGTCGCCGCGCAGTCCGACCGGCTGCTGGTGCTGCAGAAGGGCCGCGCGGTGCTCAGCGGCGATGCCGGCGCCCTGCGCGATGCGCCGGAGCTGCGCCACTTTCTCGGGCTCTAGGGCGTCGGCAGGCGGTAACGGGATGCGTCTGCGCCAGCGCGCGAAAATGGCGGCATGACATGCCGGGCGCACTCCCGGAAAGGGACTCCATGCCGATCTCGGATACAGAACTTGCCGCGCTAGGCAGGCATTTGCGCGCGCGGCGCGAGGAAATCCTCAAGGCCTGGCGCGGCGCGGTGCACCAAGACCCGGTCCTGACCACGGGCGCCTCGCTGCCCCGGGCACAGCTCAACGACCACATCCCCGCCCTGCTGGCCTCGTTCGAGGCCCGGCTCGACCCGCCGCCCGGCGGGCCCTCGGCCATGCCGCGTGCGGCGGAGGAGGGGCAGCAGGCGGCCGCGCATGGCCTGCACCGCTGGCAGCAGGGCTACGACCTGCTGGAGGTGTCGCGCGAACTGGGGCGCCTCAACGAAAGCATGGTGGCCGAGCTCGACGACTACCAGCGCCTGCATCCCGAGGTGAGCCACGAGGTGATGGCCGCCGCGCGCGGCGACTGGGCCGCGCTCTGCAGCGTGGGCATCGGCGAAAGCACGGCGCAGTTCTTCCGCCTGCAGCAACTGGAGGCCGCCGGCCACATGGCCGACCTGCAGCTTGCCATGGACCGGGTGCGGGAGCTGGAGAAGCAGCGCGGCGAGCTGTGGCACCAGGTGGCGCACGACCTGCGCGGCAACCTGGGCGTGGTGGCCAACGTCACGGCGGGACTCAACCGGCCGGCCATCCCGGATCCGGTGCGCAGCAACTTCGTGCGCATCCTGGACCGCAACGTGGCCGCGCTGCGCCATCTGCTGGACGACGTGATGCAACTGGCCCGCCTGCAGGCCGGCAAGGAGCGGCGGTACGCGTTGGATACCGACGTCGGCACGCTGCTGCGCGAGTTCTGCGAAGACCTGCAGCCCTATGCGGAGCAGCAGGCGCTGTACCTGCGCTTCGACGGCCCGGTGCCGCTGCGGGTGCAGGCCGACGCCACCAAGACGCGCCGGCTGGCGCAGAACCTGGTGCTCAACGCCATCAAGTACACCCGGCGCGGTGGCGTCACCGTGCGCTGGAGCGACAGTGCCGAGGACGACAGCAGGCGCTGGATGCTCTGCGTGCAGGACACCGGGCCCGGCCTGCAGGCGGGAAACGACGCATCGCTGGCCGGAGCGCTCGAAGAGGCGACCGAGCTGTCGCGCAAATCCGATGACGCGGCCCGCAAGGGGCAGACGCCCCACGCAGAGCCCGATCCCGTGGCCCGCCCGGAACGGGACCTGACGCGCCATGAGCCGGGCGAGGGGATCGGCCTGTCCATCGTCAAGCGGCTGGCGGAACTGCTCGACGCCAGCGTGGAAGTCGAATCCGATCCTGCGAAGGGAACCGTCTTCCGGGTGCTGCTGCCCAAGCAGTACCCTGAACCCTAGGACTTGCCCGAGCCCGGCCAGCGGAGCCTGCCCTCCGCACGCTGACGGCTGCCCAGCAGGTAGTCCCAGAAGGCGCTGGTCACGCCAAAGTGGCCGGCGGGGCCGTTGGGCGTGTGGTGCAGGGCGTGCCAGATCCGGCGCTTGCGGAGCCAGGCACTGTCGCTGCGCCAGTGGTGGATGGCATGGTGGGTGATCGTGTAGCCGAGGTAGCCGATCAGCATGCCGCAGGTCACGGCGCTGGCGCGCCACAGATCGCTCAGCAGCAGCGCGGGCAGGAACACCAGCAGGACGATCAGCGAGCCGCTGAGCACCGTGGGCGTGCAGATGAGCGCGGTCGGCCGGCGGTGGTGCTCGGCATGCCAGGTGCTGAAAGGCGGCAGCCCATGCAGTACGAACCTGTGCAGCCCGTACTCCACGAGGGTCCAGCCTGCCAGCCCCGCCATGGCCAGGGCGGCAAGCTCCAGCCGCAGGGCATGGGGAGCCTCGAAGATGAGGTAAAGCGAGAGCGCGGTGGAGGCGCCTGCATAAAGTGCGAAGTCTGCACGGTACGCGGACTTGCTGTGCTCCAGCGTGAAGAGAGGCATGCGTTTCCTTGACTCGACTGGCTACCGATCCACGGCCGGACCCAGTCACGGTTTGCGAGCAAAACTAGCGGCGGCCTACTGTCCCGTCTGTGCGCTACCGCACGGACGACATGTGTCCGCGCTCCGGTCCTACGCCGCATTCAGGGAGCGCGCAGCCGCGGCCTGCCGGCCTGCCCGAGGCCCCTGCGGGCGGGGGGGCAGCAGCCTGTCGTATTCCTTTCGGAGCACACAGTAGCACTCGCAGGCATGGCGCTGCAGCCGCTCGCGGTCGATGAGGGCGATGTGCCCGCGGTGGTAGCGGATGAGGCCGAGCTCCTGCAGGCGGCCGGCGGCCTGCGTGACGCCTTCGCGGCGCACGCCCAGCATGCTGGCGATCAGCTCCTGCGTCATGGTGATCTCCGTGGAGGACTGGCAATCCATGCGCTGCAGCAGCCAGCGGCACAACTGCTGCTCCAGGGAATGGTGGCGGTTGCACACGGCTATCTGCGCCATGTGCGTGAGCAGGGCCTGGGCGTAGCGCAGCAGCAATGCCTGCGCCGGGCCGGCCTGATGGAAGGCGTCGAGCAGCAGACGGGACCGCAGCCGAAAGCCATGGCCCGCGCCCTGCACCACGGCACGGCTGGGAGTCGATTCACCCCCCAGGTACAGCGCAACGCCCAGCATGCCTTCGCGCCCGACCACGGCGGTTTCGGCCGAGGCGCCGTCCTCCATCACGCAGAGCAGGGACACTGCCGACGTCACCGGAAAGTACGCGTGAGCCAGCCTGGCGCCGGGCTCGCAGAGCACCGTGCCCAGCGGCATGTCCACCGCCTCCAGGTGCGGCAGCCAGCGGGCCAACTCGGCTTCGGGGAGCGCACCGAGCAGGCGGTTCTGACGCGGGTCGGAGGTGGGGGCCATGTGCGTCTCCAGGTCGGCGGATCGGATCGGTGCGACAGCGCACAGACAGGCGTCCCGCATGGGCGCACCGTGTTTGGAAAGGAGTATCGCCATGCACCCTATCACTTTATGGATCCAGGCCCCATGAACCCCATCACCGGAACACGGACGCCGCCCGATCCGCCGTCGCCACAGGACGCGCGGGCCGTCGCAGCTCCCAGCGAAGAACCCGTATCCGCCCATCCTTGCGCGCTGTTCCATGAGGATTCCGGGACCGTGCGGTTGTGGGTGCGCGTCGATGGCCAACTGGTGGGCGCGAGCATCGGCAGGGAAGCCCTGCATTACCACTACCGCCCCGAAGCGCAGGGCGAAGACCCGCTGGAGACCTACCGCGCCCAGGCAGCGGACATCGAAGCCGCCGTGCACCGCCGCATGGCCGGCGGCTCGCGCCCGCCGGTGATGCTGCGGGAGTTCGACCTGCGCGCCGTGGGCTGATCGCCCGGAACACGATGGCCAGGCCCAGACGCAAGAAAGCCCGCGTGCAGCGGGCTTCGGGAAGATGGTCGTGGGCTCTTACGCGGCCCACGTTACGGCACATTCACATGCGGGAGCTACCTGTTGTTTTTCTCGTCGTGGTAGTTCATGTTCGACGTGCCGCCGTGAGATTCGGCTTTGCCTGCGCAGGCAACCGAAATACTTATTTTGGATTTGCGTTTCGGTAACCACGCATTATAGCACGGGATTCCGGGATGGATGAGGCCGAGCCATCACCTGGTCCCCTCGACAGGAATCGAACCTGATGAGGGCGGAAATAGGCCGAAAACAACTGATATTCATACAGTTCTATGGCCAAAAAGACCGTCTAAGGCAAAGCTGAACAAGCGGTCGATTTCAGCGAGGCGCGGTCGCGTTGATCGGGAACTCCGAGATGGGAAGGCCGCAGCGGCTCGATTGCGAGCCGGATTGCGACCATTTCTGGCCCACGCCCGCGCATGGCCGGTGTTGCGGGCGCACTCATGCCATGAGGCGCTGGCGCGCCAGGTAGATGTTGGCCAGGCCCAGGGCGACGAACGAGCGTGTGGCGTTCTTGGCCAAGCCGCGGTAGCGCACCTTGGTGAAGCCCCATAGCCGCTTGACCACCGCGAAGACGTGCTCCACGCGGGCGCGCACCCTGGACTTGTTGCGATTCTTCGAGCGCTCGGCTTCGTCGATCTCGCCGCCTTTGCGCACGCGCTGGTTCGTGAAGTCGCGCGCCTGGGGCGCCT
>NZ_JAELTO010000279.1 GCF_016428875.1 Xylophilus sp. ASV27 | reverse complement strand
TTCTTACACCGACCAAAACGGTGTAGTGCCAAATTCAGACTATGAGCGTTTTACCTTAAATGGTTCAACCAATGGCAAAATAAACGATTGGTTAAAAGTAGACCTTTCTATGAACTATACTTATGCAGTGAATAACCAGCCTTTTAAAGGCTCGGGCGGTCCGCTAATTGGTTTGTTGCTTTGGCCGCAAGAAGACAATGCCAAAGATTACCTTACGCCAGCTGGTACCAGAAGAAGGTTTACTACAGCAACAGATTTGACCTCCGAAATAGAAAACCCTTATTTTAATATCAATAAGAATAAAATCAACTCGATCCAGAACAGGATCACTTCTAACTTCGGGTTTACCGTTACGCCGGTAAAATGGCTGAACTTAAAATCTAACATCGGTTTTGATGTGTACAACAACAGAAACCTTTTGTTAAGCCATCCAGAGAGCTCTAGGG
>NZ_JAELTO010000278.1 GCF_016428875.1 Xylophilus sp. ASV27 | reverse complement strand
TACCTTGCCGTCGGGCTGCACGGCCAGGCTGTACACCGTGCTGTTGGCGCCGGGATTGAAGCCCGTGTCCAGCGAGCCATCGGCGTTGAGGCGGGCCAGGTAGTTGCGGCCGCCCAGCTGGGTGAAACCGCCCCCCACCAGTACCTTGCCGTCGGGCTGCACGGCCAGGCTGAGCACCTGGCCGTTGGCGCCGGGATTGAAGCCCGTGTCCAGCGAGCCATCGGCGTTGAGGCGGGCCAGGTAGTTGCGGCCGCCCAGCTGGGTGAAATCGCCCCCCACCAGTACCTTGCCGTCGGGCTGCACGGCCAGGCTGAACACCGGGCCGTTGGCGCCGGGATCAAAGCCCGTGTCCAGCGATCCATCGGCGTTGAGGCGGGCCAGGCGGTTGCGCGTCTGGCCGCCCAGCTGGGTGAAAGCGCCCCCCACCAGTACCTTGCCGTCGGGCTGCACG
>NZ_JAELTO010000277.1 GCF_016428875.1 Xylophilus sp. ASV27 | reverse complement strand
CTGTGGGCGGTCTGCGGCGTTGCAAATCCTCGCCATAGCTGCGGCTATGGCTGCGGTTTGCGCCTTGCATCCCATCCCACACCAGGGCGCGCGCCACCACGCGGACTTATTCAGCGTTGCCCTAAGTAAGCGCCATTCCGTCGAATCTCATCCTTCAAGGACTCATGGGGGAGAGAATCGGGCCTGCAGCGACGGACTACAACTCAATCGCTTGAATAGTCAGGGGTTCCTATCCGGCTGAAATAGGCGCCGAACCGCTCTACCAAAGAGGGAACAAACAATGGAGACAGCGAGGCAAAGCGGAGGGGCGTCAACTCATTGAATGCCTGACCTTGCCCTCGAAAAACGTATCCCTTGCTGAGTGTTTCAATACAAGCAAGGAAGACGTAAATGAGGAAGACGACGAGAGCGCGCTACACGCTCGAATTCAAGCAAGAGGCGGTGCGGCTGGTC
>NZ_JAELTO010000276.1 GCF_016428875.1 Xylophilus sp. ASV27 | reverse complement strand
CCCGCTGCCGCTGCGCCACCAGCGCAGGCGGGCGCGGTCTGGCAACAGCTCCAGCGCCTGCAAGGCAGCCTCGGGCACGCTCAACCGGCCGATGCGGTTGCGCGTCTGGCCGCCCAGCTCGGTGAAATCGCCCCCCACCAGTACCTTGCCGTCGGGCTGCACGGCCAGGCTGAACACCGGGCCGTTGGCGCCGGGATCAAAGCCCGTGTCCAGCGAGCCATCGGCGTTGAGGCGGGCCAGGTAGTTGCGCGTCTGGCCGCCCAGCTGGGTGAAAGCGCCCCCCACCAGTACCTTGCCGTCGGGCTGCACGGCCAGGCCGTACACCGGGCCGTTGGCGCCGGGATCAAAGCCCGTGTCCAGCGAGCCATCGGCGTTGAGGCGGGCCAGGCGGTTGCGCGTCTGGCCGCCCAGCTGGGTGAAAGCGCCCCCCACCAGTACCTTGCCGTCGGGCTGCACGGCCAGGCT
>NZ_JAELTO010000275.1 GCF_016428875.1 Xylophilus sp. ASV27 | reverse complement strand
TGGCGTGGGTTGACCACAGACACCCGCAAGCCTGTGCCAGCCAAGGCCAGTGCCAGGTCTTGCTCGTAGCCGCCGGTGGCCTCCAGCAGGATCAGCCTGGGGGCCAGCGGCACGAGCAACTGACACAGCTCGGCATGGCCGGCTTCATCGTTGGCCAAATTGAGCGTTTGCGATTCGCCCGTGACAGCCACCTCGAAGCTGCTCTTGGCGACATCGATGCCCACGTAGACGAGTTCACTCATGGCAGTTCTCCAGCTCCCAGCCTTACGAATACGAAATGTGTTCGGTCAACCATTCGGGATGCGGCAGAACAAAGAGACCACCACCGTGCGCCCTGGGCCGTCATCCGAGCTCGGGCTCGCAGGAGACACAGGCTGCGCGGCGGTGAGTCAACCCGTTCAGCGGTCAAGGCCGGCCTCACCACCTTGACGACTGAAGTTTGAATGATCTGAGACATGTAAGGAGACAA
>NZ_JAELTO010000274.1 GCF_016428875.1 Xylophilus sp. ASV27 | reverse complement strand
TGAGCAACCGCAGGGTGGATACGCTGGAGCAGGCGGTGCAACTGATCGACTGGTACCGGGCGCGCTGGGAGATCGAGTTGTTCTTCCTGATCCTCAAGCAGGGCTGCCGAATCGAGGCCTTGCAACTGGGCGACGTTGAGCGCATCGAGACGGCGCTGGCGCTGTACCTGGTGGTGGCCTGGAGGATCAACCGGCTGATGCGCCTGGGCAGGTCATTGCCGGATTTGCCGGCACAGCTCTTGTTCGAGAAGGACGAGTGGCAGGCGGCGTACGTGCTCAACAAGAAGAAGCCGCCCAAGGAAGTGCCGCAGTTGAACACGGTGGTGCGATTGGTCGCCCAACTGGGGGGCTTCCTGGGACGCAAGGGTGACGGCGAGCCTGGAGCCAAGACGCTGTGGCTGGGCATGCGCGATGTGGCCGTGTTCGTGCAAGGGCTGCGCTTTGCTCGGATGGCTCTGTGAGATGTGTGTA
>NZ_JAELTO010000273.1 GCF_016428875.1 Xylophilus sp. ASV27 | reverse complement strand
CTTCCAGTATGATTGAGCTTCTTTCTTTAATGCTATCCATTACGATCCTTGATTGGTGTCGTTCGGCAAATGTGTCAACATTGTGCTCGATGCCTGCAAAGATATCCTCCATCTGGTCAAGGTCAACACTTACTTCTTCTGTTAAAGATTTCCTGGTAATAGCGTCCTGATGGTACACATAGTTTACAGGATTTCCTTGGTAGTTTTCCTGGAGCATAATAAATCCGCACACAATATTGAACAGTTCGATATAGGCATATAAGATCTTTCTATTTTTATCCGAACGAATGATGATCAGGTGCGATATTTCATTGTCAGATGGCTTGCGCATCAATTGGGAACTATTACAGTAACGTATATTTTCAATGCCTACGTCCAACTGGTCAACAGCATTGATCATTGCTTTGATAGAGGTCCTGTCAAGTCCGCAATGGCAATAATATTCAACAATGATTTTATTGAGGGCAAGCCTTAGCC
>NZ_JAELTO010000272.1 GCF_016428875.1 Xylophilus sp. ASV27 | reverse complement strand
AGAGCGGCTAACAAAAGCCTGTCATCGCCAAGCGCGGGATGCGCGTTGACGGTGCATGGGAAAGAAAAGAAACAAGGAAGTTAGCGCGGTGTTGTACAAAAAGATCAAGCCGTTGCTGCCAGTCGTGAAGCCTTCGCCCAAGGGAGGCAGACCGCGACTGAGTGACGAATTGGCCCTCAATGGCATTCTTTTTGTGCTGCGCACGGGCATCCCCTGGGAAGAGCTCCCCCAGGAACTGGGCAGGGGCAGTGGCATGACTTGCTGGAGGCGGTTGCGCGATTGGCAGGCTGCAGGGGTGTGGCACAACCTGCATCTGGCTTTGCTGGGCGAGTTGCGCAATGCCGACAAGCTCGACTTCAGCCGGGTAAGCGTGGATGGGGCCAGCGTGCCCAGCCCCCGGGGGGCCCACACACGGGGCCCAACCCCACGGACCGGGGCAAACTCGGCAGCAAGCGCCACCTGATCACGGACTGCCAGGGCAT
>NZ_JAELTO010000271.1 GCF_016428875.1 Xylophilus sp. ASV27 | reverse complement strand
GGTGTAGCTCTCGGCCCGGTAGCGCAGCAACTGGCTGACCGGCCGGACGCCCAGCCACTGCAGCTCGGGCGTCAGGTAGGCCGCGGGCGCGCCCTCGGGCTTCTGCGGCGCGGCGTCCAGCACCAGGAGCCAGGGGTGGCCGCTGGGCTCGAGCGTGACTTCGTAGCGCACCGGTGGGCCGGCCACCCGCAAAGCGGCGGCTGGCTGCATGCGCGGGGCTTCTTCGCCGAAGCTGTGCGGCAGCGCGCGCCATTCGCGGCCGTCGAAGCGCGAGAGCACCGGGCCGCGGAAATACAGGTCCTGCTGCGGCGGCGCGGCGCCGCCCGGCGAGTCGAAGCGCACGCGCAGCGCCACTGCGTCGTCGAGCGCGATTTGCGCGATGCTGCCGACCCGCATCTCGGCCGACAGCCCGCTGCGGCCGCGCGACGGGTCGCCGGGCACACCCCAGAGCGGCGCCATGCGCGGGAAGAGCAGGAACAGCGCTGCCA
>NZ_JAELTO010000270.1 GCF_016428875.1 Xylophilus sp. ASV27 | reverse complement strand
CCCCTCCATCGAGACAAGGAGGGCTGGATTCCATGGCGAGAAGCCGCAAGTCACTGCCCGAGAAGGTCGACATGGCGCACCTGATCAGCACCGGGGTATTGGCCAGCGTCTGTCCCAGAGCGTTGATCGACGAAGTGCTGGCGCAAACCGGCAAGGCGAGCCAGCGCGAGCGGCGGCTGCCTGCACCTGCGGTGGTGTACTACGTCATGGCACTGGCGTTGTGGCGGGAGGCGCCACTGGAGGAAGTCCTGCGCGTGGTGTGCGAGGGCCTGCAATGGCTGGGCGGGGGCCAAGCCGGTGCGGTGCGGGCCGGCAAGTCGGCCATCTCGCAGGCACGCACGCGGCTCGGCCCCGAAGTGATGGCGCAACTGGCGCAGCGCGTGCTGCGCCCGCTGGCGCGCCCGGATGCGCCGGGTGCATGGTATCGAAGCTGGCGCCTAATGGCCGTGGACGGCACCTGCATGGACGTGGCCGACGAAGCGGTCAACGCAC
>NZ_JAELTO010000026.1 GCF_016428875.1 Xylophilus sp. ASV27 | reverse complement strand
CACCACAGACCACCAAGAAGGAGAAGGCGACCAAGAACTTATCCACAACGTGAGCGTGAAGTTCACGAACCAGGGTGGGTCAGATCGAGATGGAAATGGTGGGTTGCGGTTGCATGGAAATCAACAATTAGGCAATGGCTGGCCTCGGCGACCTGGCTCCTGTCGCCTCGAACGGGTTGGCGTGCAGACCATGTGCGCGGCGAGATCGCGCGGCGGTTTGATCTGAACATCTCGGTGAGTGCAGCTCAAAGCCTTCTCCCCAAAGTGAGAACCTCTACGTCACTTCTTGACCATGCCGAGTCCGGGAATTAGCGGGCGAGTCCAGCTTTAACGGGAACAGTCCAGCCTTTAGCGGAAAACGACATCTAGGCCGCACCTCTGCTGCGCGCCAAGCATAGAGTTATCTTTAACGTGGTTTTAATAGCCATGCAAGACGACGCTTGGGCCATGCAAGCCAAGCGTGCGATCCAGCGAGGAAGGCCTGCCGGTGCCACGACATTCGATGCCGTGCCGGCGCTCGCCTTCGGCGCCGCCGTGCGCGCGATTCGCACCGAGGACGGCATCGCCCAGGAAGCCCTCGCCCATCTTGCCGGCATCGAACGCTCTCACATGGGCAAGATCGAGCGCGGCGAGCACATGCCCACGCTCGCTCTGGTGTTCAAGATCGCCCGCGCACTGCAGCGCAGCGCGGGCGAACTGGTGCTGGAGGCGGAGGCGCGCCTTCCGAAGGAATGGCGCGAGCCGCCAGCACGATAGCCGACGGCTCAGACACGCAGTCCTCCCAGAAGGCTACGCGACGATGCGCCCGGCCATCCGGGCTTCACGCGCATAGGTGCTGATGGATTTGTCCGCCTTGAAGTACAGGTCGCGCTCCACCGGCAGACGCAGCGACCCGCGCAGAGCGCTCAACTCCGCCAGGCTCACCCAACCCAGCTCAGGAAACCCCAGATTCAAATCGGCGAGTCCGAACGCATGATCGTCGTCATGCGGATCGATGCTTGAGATCAGCCAGGTCGCTCCGGCGTCGGGCGTGAACAGCTTGACCACCGGATACGGATCGAAGTCCGGGTTCTCGATGGATTGCCGGCCGTTGGTCAGCAGCTGTGCACGTTGTTCGTCAGTGATGAGCTTCGTCATGTCGTTCTCCTTGAACGGAATCAGGGCGGGATTGCCCGAGACCGCAAAGAGGCATGGCGCAGCGCAGCAGTCCAGGTTCAAAGACGGCCGCCAGGACGCCAGCGTGCGGAGCACGCGCAGACCTCGACGGCGAGAACGCCGTGACACGATGAAGGTCACAGCAAGCCAGCCCTACACACCACCTGCCTTGGCAAGCGCAGCGCGCAGGCATCAGTGATCGGCGCCCGAAGGGGCGAGACACCGTGGGTGGCTCGATGCGCAGCACAAGAGCGCGGTCCGGCTTTGCCGGAGACGCCCGTATTCCCGTGGAACTTGAAATGCGCTTCTGCTCGAAACCGACGAAGCACAAAGCCCCTTTTGTTCCTTTACGCCGATCCGTGGAAGCACAGAAGAACGAAAGCGGCTTTACGACGAAGCTCGGATGAACAGAACAGACCGAACGGGGCGTGGCTCACACCGGCGCGGGCCGATGCGGTCGACGACGACAGTGAACAGGCAAAAGCCCCGCCTAGAGGCGGGGCCGGCCAGAGGCGACGTTCAGTCGCCCCGGCTGCGCGACCAGATCAGGTTGTGCGCACCGTCCTCGCCTTCGACCAGGCGGGCGTAAATCGTCGCCGGGAACGACGGGTCATCCAGTGTCACGGAGACGTACGGACGGTCTGCACGGCTGAGCTTTTTCCAGCCCGCGCCTATATCGAATCCACCGGCTGCGACGATGCGGTAGTCCGGTGCGTTCTCGCTGCCCTTGTCGTTGGGCACGATCTTGACCTTCACGTTCAGCGTGAGGGTGCGAACCGTGCCGGTGAAGCCGTCGTTCTGTGCGGTGAAAGTGCCGATGTGAGCCATGATTGAAAAGTCCTTCGAGGTTGGTTCCAAGTCCGCGCCCATCGCGGCCTTGGCGTGAACCGGACGGCGCGGTGCCGGGTGCGCCGCACCCGCAATGCAATAAAGGGCCGCAACGCGAGTGGAGGACCGGCAGGCCCGGGAGATTTGGCTCGCGAGGAATCCGCGCAGCGGAGGGGAAATCTCTTGGGCAGGCCGGTTGCGGCGAACAAGCCCGAGGCGCACCGAACGCAGAAAGCGTGCGCCGTGCCCGCGCCAGGATTCACGGCAAATACAAGGCCGAGGGAGCGGATCTGTCCTCGACGGACGGATCGCATGGCTCAGGCACGGCCACCGCAGCAACAGCGTTCCGGCATGGATTCGGCAGCGCCGAATGCCAAACCTATCGACGACAAGGCCGAACGAACATGGCCCGTACAGCGTCGGTCAGTCCGGCAGGAACGGCGCAACGATGGAGGTCTGCGATGAGCAACGCGCTACGGAAGCGGATGCTGTGAGAGATCTCCTGCACGGTGCCAGCTGGCCGCTGTCACCGCCGTGGCGACCCTAGAGGTGCAGACAAGAGCACCTTGGTGCATCTGATCGTACGGCCGTGGGCCTTCTGGGCGCAGGTCGTTTTCTGACGGATTCAGAGCGCCGAATAGAGCGCAGGCCGGGGTTGCCGATTTACGGGTATCAATGCTGCGATGGACGGGCATCCGCCCGCTGCTTCGGCGCACGGCCGAAATACCGTGCGAACGCGGTACTGAAGTTCCCGGGATGGGCATAGCCCACTTGCCAGGCGGTCTGGGCCACCTGACTGCCAGAATCAAGCAGAGACTTGGCCCGCTCCATGCGGATCTCCAGCAGCATCTGCCCCGGGGAGGTGCCGAAGGCGTCGCGGAAACCAGCCTTGAAGCGGGTTTCGCTCATGCCAACCTCGGCACTGAGATAGGCCACCGTCAACGGCCGGTCCATCTGGGCGTGCATCAAGTCCCGTGCTCGGGCGAGCCGATCATGGTCCCGACGAGGTGAAGCTTGCACAGACGCCTGCGGCGACAGTCCGAGCGCGCGGACCTGCTCGGCCAACAGGGTGAGCGCATGGATCCGGCAATCCAGGGCCGCCAGGCCCGTGGCATCGGAACTGCGGTAGAGCGCCTGCACATGGCTGGCGCTCGCGGCAGAAGTCCTCGCCGACGCCAGCGCGCGCACACCGCGCACGGGCATGAGCCGCATGGAGACGTCTCGCCCCAGCCACTGCAGCACCGCGTGTTCTTCGATCAGCAGGCGCAACTGCACCACCCGCTCCCCTGCGGCGTAACGCCGCTCGCCAGCACTGCCCATGAATGCAGCGGCCGTGGTGAAGCCCGCGGCAAATCCCAGGTGCTCGCCCTGCGCGCTCTGGTAGATCGACCGCCCATCCAGCCCGAAAGTCAGCACCAGCGTGCCGCGCTCCGGCGGATTCGCATTCGCTTCCCGCACATCACTACGCGGCAGGAAGCAGGAGCGCACCACCGACAGGCCGGGCTCGATCGCGAGCCGTTCCACCGTGCTGCCCGCTATCGCCCCGTCTGCCGGCAGGCGCACCCATCCAGCACCGGCCGAATCCGGCTGACCCTGGGTCAACGCAGCGAGCGAGGAACGGTTGCGCATGAGAAACAAGGATGGTGGACCGAATGCAAACGAAATCGGTCCGATGGCAAATGGAATCAAATGATAACCATTCTCATGAAGCTCAAACTAGGAGGACTTCCAAGACACCAGACATTGCATCGCAAGAAAGAACCCGCTCATGACACGACTTCGGCTCCCCCCCAGCCTTCCCAGCGCTCTCGGGGCGCTGGCGATGGCCGGCTTCGGTCCCTTGGCCCAAGCGCAGGATCAGACGCCAGCGCAGGAGCAGTCGCCGCAGACCTTGCCCACCGTCACGGTGACGGTCAACAAACAGGCGCAGCGGCTGGACGCCGTTGCGGCCAGCGTGGCGGTGCATGACGGCGAACTGCTGGAAGCCGCTGGCGTCACCCGGCTGGAATCGCTGGAGCAGGTCACCCCGGGCCTGTCATTCCAGTCCTTTGGCCAGGCGGGCGTTCATTCGCCTGTCATGCGCGGCATCTCGGCGCAGTTCTTCTCGTTCTCCTCGTCCACGCTGCTGCTGGTGGATGGCGTGCCGACGCTGATGGCCCAGGGCTTCGACGACGGACTGCTCGGCATCGACCGCGTGGAAGTGCTGCGCGGACCGCAGTCCACGCTCTATGGCCGCAACGCTGAGGCCGGGGTGATCAGCATCCACACCCGCAAGCCAGACAACACGCCGCGCACCGCCGTGTCCACGGCGTTGTCCAGCCGTTCCGGTCGCGCGCTGCGCTTCGAGCTGAGTCGTCCCCTGGTGGAGGACACGCTGTACGCCAGCATCGCTGGCGACTGGAGCCGCCAGGACGGCTTCATTTCCAATCTGGCCACGGGCCGGCGCGAGGACGACCGCGAACGCCGCAACCTGAAGCTGGCGCTGCGCTGGACACCCGATGCTCGCACCGATGCCACGCTGCGTTATGCGCAGCAGGATTTTGACGACGGCGCGGCGCTGTGGGGATCGCCTTCCGCGCCACGCGCCACCGTGCGCTCGGGCACGCCCAGTTGGAACCGCTCCGCGGGCGACACCGCGTCGCTGGACGTGGCCCATGACTTCGGCAGCGGCCTCAAGCTGCGCTCCATCACGGCCTACAACACCTACCGCGACCGGATTCAGCAGGACACAGACTTCCAGCCAGCAGACCTGCTGCATATTGCCCGCGACCACCGCTTCCGCAACCTGTCGCAGGAGCTGCGGCTCGAAGGCCAGGCTGGTGCATCCCGATGGCTCGTCGGGCTGTACGCCGACCGCGACGACCACGACCTGCTAAACACGCAGAAGCTGCCGGCAACGCAAAGCCAATCGGCCGCTGCGCTGGGAGGCAACAACGTCGCGCTATTCACGAACTGGACCGTCCCCCTGGCCCCGCGTTGGACGCTGGAGGCCGGTGCGCGGATTGAACGCAATCAAGTCGATTTCACGCCGGCAGGACGTGCCACGCAGTCCGCCAGCGACACGAACGTCTCGCCCAAGCTCGCGCTGCAATACCAGCTCGACCCCTCTGCCCAGGCCTATGCCAGCGTGAGCCAGGGCATGCGAGCCGGAGGCTTCAACGTCTTCGTGCCTGCGGCCAACTACGCGGCCTACACGCCCGAGAAGCTGCGCTCCCTGGAGATCGGCATCAAGGGCACGCTGGCCGGCGAGCGGTTGCGCTACTCAGCCGCGCTCTACCGCATGCAGATGCGCGACATGCAGGTGCAGCAGATGCCCGTGCCGGGCATGGTCTACATCACCAACGCCGCGTCCGGCCATTCAACGGGTGCTGAATTCGAGCTGGACTGGCTGCTGGGCCAGGGCTGGCAGCTGCAATCCGGCCTGGCGCTCAACCGCACGCGTTTCGACCGCTTCCAGGATGGCGCCAACACCTACGACGGTCACCGCAACCCCTTCGCGCCCGATGTGTCGGGCCACGTGAGCCTTCGCTACGACGCCCCCGCCGGCTGGCATGCCCAAGCCCAGGTGTACGGTGCGGGTAAGGTCTATCTGGACGCAGCCAACCGCTACAGCCGCAATGGCTACGGACTGATCAACCTTCAGGCGGGACGCAGCTTCGGCGCCTTCGAGCTGAGCGCCTACGTGCGCAACGCGGCCAACAAGAGCTACGACGCCGTGGGTTTTCAGAACGGCATCGTCACTGTCTACAGCCCGCCGCGCGAAGTCGGCGTCCGGCTGACCTGGCGGATGTGAGGAAGGCATCAGCATGAACACCCTTCCTCTTCATCCCTTGCACGGCTGCTGGGACCTGGCAGCCTCTGCCATCCGCGCCGAAGCCCTGGACACGGCCTTGGCACTGAACCTGTTCGATGCCTTGGTGGAACCGATGACGGCCGCCGAGCTGGCCCACAGCCAAGGCCTGCATGCGGCCAACACCGCTCACCTGCTGGAACTGCTCTGGACCCTGGGGCTGCTGCAGCGGGAACGCACCGAGCAGGCCACCGAGCAGGTGCCAGACCGGTACGCACTCGCCCCCGTGGCCCGCGAATGCCTGGTGCGGAATGCGCCAGGCTTTTGCGGCGATGCGTGGCGCTACCGGCTGACCTCACTGCGTGGCCTCGCGGGCCGGCTTCGCGCCCATGTCGAACAAGGACCTCAACTGCCCGAGAACACCTTCCAGTCGGCCACCGGCGCTGGCTGGGCCGCGGCGGCACGCGCGCAGATCGGGCAGGAACAACGTGCCGTCAGTGCAGCGGCGGCCCTGGACATCATGGACCGGCTGCCCCAGGTCCAGCAGGCCAGGCGCCTGCTGGACCTGGGCGGCGGTCCCGGCTGGATCGCCATTGAACTGGCCCGGCGGTTCCCGGGTCTGCGGGGCGTGGTGTTCGATTGGCCGGAGACGGCAGCGGTGGCGCAGGAGAACATCGAGGCCTCCGGCCTTGCCGAACGCCTGCGCGCGCAGGGCGGCGACGTCGCCTCGGATGCGCTGGTTGATGGAGAAGGTAAGGGAGCAGGAGAAGGCTTCGACCTGGTGTGGTGCTCATCGGTGCTGCATTTCGTGCCCGACATCGCCGCCGTGCTCGCCAAGGTCATGGCGGCGATGGCGCCGGGCGGACTGTTCGTCTGCGTGCATGCGGAGCTGCCAGCCACGGCCGAGGAGGCAGCGCAGGTGATGCCTTTCTACCTGCCCATGCGCATGGTGGGGCGCCACGTGCTGCCCGAAGGCGGTACGGCCGCAGCGCTGGCAGAAGCCGGCTTCGTGGAGATCCTGCAGTTCGGCTCGGGCCGCTTCCCGATGTCGCCGGTGCGAGTGGCGGTCGCCCGCAAGCCCAAGGCTCCGGGCGATCCGATGGCTGCGCATGACTGAGCGCGCACGCATGGCCGGCCTGCAGGCCCTGTTTGCCTGGATGAACCTCGCACTGACCGCGCCCAGCGTCTACCTGTGGCTGGGCCTGCCGCTGCTGATGCGCCAGCACGGCTGGTCAGGCGTGGACATCGGTCTGTTCCAACTCGCCGGGCTGCCGGCAGTCTTCAAGTTCCTGCTGGCCCGGCCCATGGAGAGCGCCCGGCTGCCGCTGCGGCGCTACCGGGTCTGGGCCGTGGCCCTGTGCCTGGCGCTGGCGGGCAGCCTGCTGCTGCTGGGCTGGAGCGACCTTCTCGGCAGCCCGATAAGCCTGTTCGCGTTGGCATTTGCCGCCGCCTGGCTGGCCACCTGGGCCGACATACCCGTCAATGCCCTGGCAATCCGCTACCTGCCAGCCGGCGAACAACTTCGGGCCGGTGGGCTGCGTTCGGCGGCGCTGTCGCTGGGGGCCATCGTGGGCGGGGGGGCGATGCTCATGGTGCAACTGCGCTGGGGCTGGCATGCGCCGTTCTGGGTGCTGGCCGGCTTGCTCACGTTCGGCGCTCTGGCACTGCTGGTGCTGGTGCACACAGGCGACGAGCCCACATCGGCGGCCCCGCCCGCCTCGGTGCGCGCCTCCACGTCTCTGCTGGAGGACTTCCAGAACTACCTGGCGCAACCAGGTGCCCGGACGTGGACCCTGCTGCTGATGCTGTACTTCCCGTTCGTAGGAACTGCGTGGTTCTACCTCAAGCCGCTGATGCTGGACCTGGGTTTCGAAGCCTCGCGCGTCGCACAGATCATTGGCCTGGGCGGTGGTGCGATCGCAGCGGTTTCCAGCATCGCCGCCGCATCTCTGGCCCGCCGCATTGGCCTGCGGCGCGCAGTGCCAGCGGGCGCCTGGCTGGGGTTCGCTGCCTTGAGCGCCCTGGCGCTCGTTGCTGCCTTTCGATTGCCTACCACCGCCATCCTGGCTGCCGCCGCGAGTGTCGCCGTAGCCATGGGCTACATCGCTGCACTGGCATTCGGGCTGACCATGCATTTCGCGCGGCAGCGTTCGGCAGCAACGGACTACGGCCTGCAATCGAGTCTGTTTTCGCTCAGCCGACTGCTCGTGCCCGCGCTGGGCGGCGTGCTGCTGGACCAGATAGGCCATGCCGGACTGCTGACCACTCTTGCCGTCGCGATGCTGGGTGTGTGCATGTTGTGTCTATGGCAGGCGAAGGATCTGCCTGCCACGACTGTCCGTCCCTGAAGCGCCCAGCCTGCCCCACCGCCACCTGAACTCGGACAGCGGTGAGGCCCATCGAGGCAATGAGAGGCCTCAACATCAGGAGCCGGGTGCAGTTGCTGCATTCGCCTCGCCCAGCGTCCGGGTGTGCCGAGGATGCTGGGCGAGCCCGTTCACTCTGCTTGTGCGCTTGCAACACACTCATCGGCAGTCTGCAAGACTTTCTGGGGTACCACACTGCCAACACCTTGGTGCAGGAGCATCGCAGGTATCCACCCCGTTCCCACCGCCAGCCGCTCGGCTTCGCTGGCGATCTGCGCTTTCTTGAGCTTCGCCAGCCGGTTCACGTCACCCGGCGCGAACACCTGCACCGCTTCCAGCGTCTTGGCCTTGGACACGTGATCGAAGTAGCCTGCAGCGGTCGGCGTCCACCAGTCATGCATGTCCAGGCCCACGGCCTGCGCGAGCGCGGCAGCGGGAATCTCGCTCTCCTGCGATGCGATGGCCGAGACGGTGTAGCCCACGCACACCGCCAGCAGCGACAGCAATTCGGATTGCGGCATCGCCAGCAGTTCGGCGAACAGCGCGTCCGCGTCACTGGGCAGGCGTGCCGCCCAGGCCTCCCGCACCTCGCGCATGCCCACGGTAGCTGGGGCCTCATCCACGTCCGGCGCATGGTGCGTCAGCCTGTCCTGCGGGAACGCCGTGATGTTGAGAGGCGTGCTGCCATAGCCGTCGAGGATGACCCGGTGCGCCAGTTGATGCACCACGGCCACCAGCGCCACATGCGGGTGCCGGGCGACCTCTGCCTGCAACGCCGCAGTGCGATGCGCGCTCAGGCGCTTCGCCAATTTCTCCGAGATACCGGGCTTGGCCGGTTCGGCATCCTCGGTATCCGCGCCGCTGCTGGTTGCTTCCCCGGCCTCCTGCCGCTCCTGCGCCCGGAGGGCCTTGGCCTGTTCCTTCCGCAGCAGCCCGCGATGCACGACCACACCGCCCATGTGATCGACCGACACCACGGCCCCGGCCATCGGCATCACGCCCGGCGCGTAGACCATCAAGGTCTGTTCGATGGCTTCCAGCTCGTTGCCGAGCCGGTCGAGTTCTTCATGCAGGGCCTGCATGCCGTCATCGGTCAGGTCGGCATCTTCGTCGTCCAGCATGTCCTGAAGTTTGGCTTGCTCGGCCCCCAGCTTGGCGATGCGTTTGGCCTCGGTCCTGTTTGGTTCCCGGCGCGTGCGACGTGCCCGCTGGAATACATGCAGTTCGGATGCCGTGGCACGTGGGGCAACTTCCACCCAGCCCCAGCCTTCCAACTGCGCCGATTCAGCAGCGGCGGTGAGCTTGTCGCGCGCCAGCGCGTCCAGCAATCCCGCATCGGTGAGGAATACCCCGCTTTGCTCGTCCGAAAACAGATCGCGCCGGATACCACCGCCCGCTGCCTCGTAGGCCTCCACCCCGACGAAGCGCGCCACCGCATCGCGGCTGGCGTCGATTTCTTCGTGCGTCAGGTGATCGCGCAGCGACTCCGGGCTGCGCTGCCACTGCGGGGATTCGTACCATGCGGCCTCCTGCGCCGCGTGGTCGTCGGTGATGGCCAGCGCCATCAACTGCTCCAGCGAGACGGAATCGGCTTGGTAGTCAGCCAGCAACCGGGGCGAGACATTGGCGAGTTTCAGCCGGCGCTTGACCACCAGTGGCGTCACCCCGAAATCGGCCGCAATGTCTTCGAGCGAACGACCCTCGGCCGCAAGCGCCTTCCAGGCAAACAGTTCATCGACCGGCGACATGGTTTCCCGGTGCACGTTCTCGGTCAGGCTCACGGTGCGTGCCGACGCATCGGGTACCAGCAGGCAGGGCACAGGATGATTCTTGTCCAGCTTGCGGCGCTTCGCCAGCAGCTTCAATGCAGCGAGCCGCCGCTTGCCCGCGACCACCTCGAAATGCTCGCCATCCGGCGATACGATCACGGTGAGGTTCTGCAGCAGGCCGACCCGAACGATGGAAGCTGCCAGTTCGGGAATGGCGGTGCCGCCGCTCTTGCGCACGTTGCGATTCGACGGCCGCAGCTTTGACAGCGCGATCAGGTGTAGTTCGTAGGGAACAATCGCCGCAACGGTGATCGTTTCGTCTGCGGCACTGGTGCCGCCAGCGGCGACAGCTGCAGCAGCAGCCACGGCACGCAGGGCATGGACTTCGGAATGGGTAACGGTGTTCATGGTGAAACTCCTTGTCCCGCTCGGGGACGCTCAAAACAATGAAGAAAAGGGAAGAAAGAAAATCTCCGCTGTCGGTTCATGGCTTGGGTCTTCGCATAGGCACGCTCCTGTGATGTTTGAAAGCTCACCGGATTCCCAGATTCGGAGCCCGTTGTGGCTTTCGTTGGTTCGACGCAGAGACCCGGGCCGGTGCCTGTTCGCCGCCGTCTTTCCCGAGTTCATCGCCCGCGAGGAACCGGGACCGCGGGGACGGGCCGTCAAGGAAGAAGCGCAGGGAGTGGTGCGGCCCGCAGCCGAAGGCGAGGACACGGCCCTGCGCGCCTTGACGGCCAGGCATCGCGGGCTACGGTCGCGGGAGAAAGCGATGGACTTGGGGGAAGACGATCAGCGGCCGACGGGCCAGGGAATGCGCCGAGACCCACGCTGCGCGGCGAGCGCCCCTGCGTGCTAATGCACGCCTGATCAGATGGGTTTCAGCCGATCAGGCGCAGCCTGTTCGGCGGCATGGCAGGGGCGCCAAACGCAGTGCGACGGGGATGGGCTGACCAGCCGATCCCCTGGAGGGCAAGCGCAGCGCGCAGGCGTCAGCCGACCGCAGGGAGGGAACGATGGAAGCCCGCAGGGGGCGAGACTGGTACAGCCAGGCTCGATGCGTGAGCACGACAGCGCGATCGGCTCCGCCGGTGACGCCCTGTTCAGCGGCATGGACTCGAGGGCGCGACGAACTGCCATAGATCCCGGTCCGGCGCCCCAAGGGGCCATTCATCCCGTTTCACCCGCAACGAGCTCGAAGCAGGTACGAGTGAATCATCGCCACGAGTTCCTGCCTCAGTTCTGGCGATTTCAATGTCCTGCTCCGGGCGGCCTTGTGGATCACGCCTTCCACCGCCGCGGAAAGCACCTGCACCACCATCTCCACGGCCGGATCGTCTCGGCGATCCGATACCGCAACGACTGCGCGATACCGCTCCAGATACTCGGCCTCGAACGCACGATGCGCCGACCGTGTTCCTGCATCGGCCGGCACCTCGTCGAGCAGCACGCGATGAAGAGCAGGTTGAATGCTGTGAGCCGCGATCATCCCGTGAACCAGCTCATCGACGAGTTGGTTCTGCGTTTGGCCCTCATGGCCAAGGCCTCGCATGACGGTCAGCACGTCGTCGAGGTGGCGCCGACGAATCGCGTCGACCAGCGCCAGCTTGTCGGGGAAGTATTGGTAGACAGACCCGATGCTCACGCCCGCGACCTCGGCGACCTCATTGGTCGTGAAACCAGCCCAGCCCCGGTCGCCCAGAACGCGAGCCCCGGCGCGAACGATGACCTCGACGGTCGCCCGGGAACGCGCCTGGCGCGGCTCTTTGCGCATCGATGGGCGGGGCACTGGAACGCGAGTAGACACGTGGAACCGTCCTCACAAGAATATGTACATCGTACTCACATTCTTGAACAGAAAAGGACTTCGGAAGATGAGCTCCCTTGCACTGCTGCGCACCCTGTTCGGTTACCGCGCCTGGGCCAACGCCGAACTCCTGGAGAAGATGAAGGGCTTCGACACCGAACTGCACGCCCAGGATAGAGAGGCCGCTCTGCGGTTGTTGAATCACACCCACGTCGTCGATCGGATCTTCGCAGCGCACCTTGTCGGCGCCGCACACGAATTCACTTCGGACAACACGGCCGAGACGCCGTCCTTGGAGGCGTTGCGCGGCGCGTTGACGACATCCGATCAGTGGTACCGGGACTACCTGGAAACGGTGACACCGGAAGAGTTGGCGGCGCACGTGCCGTTCGTGTTCACGGATGGCGACAAGGGGTGTATGTCGAGAGAGGAGATGCTGACCCATCTCATCGTTCACAGCGGTTACCACCGCGGCGAAGTCGGACGCATCATGTCGCGGCGCTCTCTCAGCTTGGCGTGGGATACGTTTGCGGTTTACCTGCACCAAACCGAGCCATCACGCCGATTCATTGCGTAGCACCCCTGCGTTGCCATTCGTCCGCCGAAGTGCGGATCAGATCAAACGTCTTCCAGGAGTACGACCATGACAGACATCCCACTCACTGCTAGAGAAGTGAGACTGCTTGGCTACCAATCAGGGCCGTTGAAGGCCGAGCACTTCGAAGTCATTGAGACCCCCGTGCCATCCCCTGGGCTTGGCCAGGTGCTGGTGCGTAACCGCTGGTTTCGCATCTCCATTTCTACACGCTTGATGGCCGAGGCGGGTGCTGTGACGGTCAAGGGCATTCCGTTCCCCCCACTCAAGCCCGGCGATACCCTCGCTGACGGTGCGATCGGCGAAGTGGTGCAGGTTGGGCCCGGTACCAGTCTAGAGGTGGGCAACCTGGTGCTGCATCCGTTGGGCTGGCGTGAATATGCGCTGGTACCGGCGACACAGTGCAAGCTCATTGAAGGACCGAATGTTGACCCTGCTGCGTGGCTCGGCCATGGCTGGACTGCCTATGCCGCATTGGTCGGCGGGATTCAGGTGCGTTCGGGCGATACGGTATTCGTCTCCAGCGGAGCGGGTGCCATCGGCTCGATGGCCGGGCAGATCGCACGACTGCTGGGGGCAACACGGATCATCGGCAGCACCAGCAGTGCGGAGAAGGCGCGCTGGATGCAACAGGAACTGGGTTATGACGCGGTCGTGACCCGTGACGGCGCGCCGATCTGTGAGCAACTGACCGAGGCAGCCCCCGATGGCATTGACGTCATCGTGGACATGGTCGGTGGTGATCAACTGGCTGCGGCACTCGAAATCAGCCGGCATGGCGCGCGATGCGTGCTGCTGGGCGCCGTTTCCGCGGAATTGAATCCGAGCAACGCTACCTTGAGAGCGCCGGTTGAACTGGACACGTTCCAGCTCATTCTGCGCGGTGTCACGATTCGCGGCTTCAGCGCCGACGAGCATGCGCCGGAATTGTTTGATGCGTGGATTGGCCAGGCAGCAACATGGCAGCGAGAGGGGCGTATTCATTTGTCCCGAACCATGTGCAAAGGTCTCGGTGCAGCGCCGCTTGCCTTGGAGCAGGCCTGTGCCGGCCACCTCAAAGGGGTCGTGATGGCCGAACTGGAGTCATGCTGATCAGCGAGAGTACGTCACAGGGCGACGCCCGCACCTGCATTTTGCGTGCGGCTCGGCATGCTGCGGCCCAGGATGCTTCCCGGCCGCGCGCAGGCGATGCGCGTAATGCGAGGCCGCTGGCATCTCGCCCTGGCTGTTGGCGCGCTGGCGTCGCCGTCGTACATGCTCGTGCTCCGGGCGTTGAGCAGCGGCGCGCCACTGAGCCTGGTCGCGCCTGCCCGCGAGATGTCGATGATGGATCAGCGCCTTGCTGGGGATTGTGGTGCTGCACGAACCGTTGGGGCGGTGGCGCCTGGCCGGATGTCTTCTGCTGACGCTGGGAGTGATCTTGCTTGGCGCATCGTGGTGCCAAGGTCACGCACCGTGATACGTCACAGCGATGCGTGGCGTGGCGGGTATAGGTCGCGAGGACCACAGTGTTCGCACACGGCGTGCGCGACCAGAAAGAAAAGCAAAGGGCCGTCAGCCCTTTGCTTCATAGAAGCCCACGCTCGGCAAAACTCATCAGCTCGTTGCCAGCCACGATCAGGTGGTCCAGCACCCGCACGTCGACCAGCGCGGCAGCCGACTTCAATGTCTGCGTCAGAAGTTCGTCCGCCCGCGACGGCTCCGGCGATCCGCTCGGATGGTTGTGCACGAGCAGAAGAGCGCTTGAATTCCGGCCCAGCGCATCCTTGACCACTTCCCGCGGATACACCGACGTCTGGCTCACCGTGCCCCGGAACATCTCCACGTAGTCGAGCACCCGGTGCTGCGCATCCAGGTGCACCACAGCGAAGATTTCATGCGGCAGATTCCCCAGCCGTGCCCGCAGGAAGTCCTTGACCACGGCCGGCGACGTCAGCACATCGGTCCCACGCACCCGCGCCGCTAGCACCCGTTGCGCGGCCTGCAGCACCTCGTCAGCATCGGCAGGACGGTACTCGCCGCCGACATCGCGAACGAGCAGTGAAGAAGCGGCAGAGGAAACTGCAACGAAGGAATCGAGGGAAGAGAACAGACCTTGCGACATGGCGAACTCCAGTGATCGGGCGGGATTGCCCGAGACCGGAACCGGCACACCGCAGCGCAGCTGTCACAGGTTCGAAGACGGCCGACAGGACGCCAGCGTGCGCAGCACGCGAAGACCTTGACCGCGAGAACGGTGTGCAAGGATGAAGGGAACAGCAAGCCAGCCCCCACCCACAGCGCGCCCGCATCGCACTGGCAAGCGCAGCGCGCAGCGGCACCGCCGCGAAGGCATCAGCGATGGGAGCCGAAGGGGTGAGGCGACGCAGGCGGCTCGATGCGCAGCACGCACAGCGCGGCCCGGTTCACCGGGAGATGCACATCGCAGTTGCGCGCCCCATGGCCCCTGCCGAAACCAGAAACCGCGGCCCAAACTTCGGAGTCCTGCCACCCTTGGGCAATAAGAGGTCTCATGCAGCAAGCGCTGGCGTTTCGGTGCTGGCTGTTGCGCTCTTATTACCACCACGGCCACTGGAATACGCTGCATTGCGTTGCCACTCAATCCCCTCAGATGTACCCTTGAGGATCGCCTTAGTCCGATAAAAACTACAAATTTCGGACCTCAGCACATGCAATGAATACTTATTCGTCCGAAATAGACTGCATATTTCGGACAAAAACTTGCGAAAAGTCCGCAAAACAACTACAAACATCGGACAACCATGTCCGACCTTAAATCCGCTGTCCTGTCCCTTGTCAAAACCGACGGGGTCAGCCACGTCTGGGTGCCGACGGACTTTGCGGCCTTCGGTAACCGCGACGCCGTCGACAAGACGCTGCAACGCTTGGTCCGTGACGGCGAACTGCGGCGCATCGACAGAGGGTTGTACGACAGGCCGACGATCAACAGCCTCACGAAACGCCCCACCAGCCCCGACTATCGCGCCGTCGTAGACGCCATCGCCCGTCGGGATCAGCTTCGGCTCCTGGTCGACGGCATGACCGCGGCGAACGATCTTGGCCTGACCGACGCGGTGCCCGCCCGCGTCACGATCCACACCGACGCCAGGCGCCGGTCCGTAAAGCTGGACAACCTCGTCATCGAGTTCAAGCAGACGGCGCCCAGCCGCCTGTACTGGGCCGGCCGGCCAGCGATGCGTGTCGTGCAGGCCCTGCACTGGTTGAAAGACACCCTGGCCACGGACCGGCCACGAGTTCTGAGCAAGCTGAGCAAGCTGCTGGCAGATCCGGTGCACGGCGATGCCATACGCAAAGACCTGCTGGAAGGCTTCAGCACGTTGCCGACCTGGATGCAAAACTCCGTACGCGAACTGCCGGGATGCGATCCCAAGACCGCTACAGCCATCGTCCTGAAACAACCCAAGGCCAGCAGGATCGCGAAACGGCCCCGCTCGAAGAGCTCGAACGGGGAAACTGCTTGAAAGCCGATTTCCAGACCGGTCGCGCGTCAAGGCCGTGCCATGAACTTACTGAACGCCCCACCGCAGCAGCGGTGCGCTCGGAAAGGCGTGCGTTTTGACGCAGCGACTGCGCTTTCTGCTCGACACCAATGTGTTGATACCGCTCCAGGATTCATTTCAGGTCCTGGAGAAAAACCTCGCGAACTTCGTCCGCCTGGCGAATGTCGGCGGCCACTCGTTGTTGTATCACCCAGCGACGATTACGGATTTCGGACGTGACGGCGATGCACAACGACGGGAACGAAGTTTGCAGCGCGTAAAGCAGTATCCGGCCTTAGAAAACGTGGCGCCGTGCCCCTGGAATACATCAGCCACCAGCGCAAATGACGCATGTGACAACGAAATCCTCTATGCGCTCGAATGCGATGCGGTGCATGCGCTTGTTACTGAGGATCGGCGCCTCCACGCCAAAGCACGCATTCATGGGCTCGGCGACCGGATCTACACAATCCAGACGGCTGAAGATTGGCTTCGCCGTTTGCACGAACCTCGGCAAGTCTTCCTGCCAAACATCCATGATGTACCGCTTCATAGCCTGACACCCCTGCTGGCATCCGCGTTCTTTGACAGTCTTCGCGAAGGCTACGATGGCTTCGATACCTGGTTTCGAAGCAAAGCACGAGAGAACCGCATGGCATGGGTCTACCGGGATGAAAATGACACCCTGGCCGCAATATGCATCTACGCCTCGCAAGCCGATCAAAAGATCAACGACTCAGGTGAGCAGCTTGCAGGTCAAGCCTTGAAGCTGTGCACCTTCAAGGTGGGCGAGACGGTCAGAGGGCGAAAAATTGGCGAGCTATTTCTCAAAGCGGCTTTCCGTTATGCAACGGAGAATGCCTGTGAACATGTGTTCATCCATGCCGATCCTGATCGGCATGACTACCTGATCAGACTTCTCCAAGACTTTGGCTTTGAAGCGCGCGGCATGTACGCCGGCGATCTCGTACTGGTGAAACCGCACCCGAAAATAGCGCCCTTGGATAATGCGGCGTCGCCCCTTGACTACACCCGTCGATTCTTTCCGCATTTTCGGCAGGATGCCCAGATTCAGAAGTTCTTGATCCCAATCCAACCAGCCTTCCACGAGACCCTCTTTCCAGACTACAGCCCTCAACAGCAGCGACTTTTCGGTGCAATCGGAAACGTGGGCAACGCGATCAAGCTCGCATACCTGTGTCATGCCCCGACCAACGCAATCCATCCCGGCGATATTGTTCTCTTCTATCGCACGGAAGACGAGAAAGCTGTCACATCGATCGGGGTAGTAGATAGGTTCGAAATTCTGGAAGACGCAGCGAAGATCGCAAGTTTGGTCAGTCGCAGAACTGTGTACGCACTCGATCAGATCGAGGAAATGGCCAAGCGAAAAACCAAGGTGATCCTCTTTCGGCTCGTGGAACACCTACCGCATTCCGTGCCCTACGACCGCCTCACTCGTGAGCACGTTGTTACCGGCCCTATTCAATCCATTCGCAAAGTTTCTGATGTCGCTTTTTCCAGAGTGCTCGCTGCCGCCGGGCGGTAGAGCAATCCTGCTATCTGTCAAACCCAAATACGCGGACCTCATTCTGTCCGGTAGCAAGCGCGTCGAATTCCGGCGAACATGGGCCGCCGATGAGGTGAGCCTCATTGCCATCTATGCAAGCTCTCCTGTCCAAAGAATAGTTGCTCTCGTGGAAATTGAAGACGTAGTGCAGGGGTCACCCACTACGCTTTGGACCCACTGCACCAGCAGGGGTGGTGCACTGACGCGTCGCGAACTCTTCGAATACTTTGACGGCAAGAAACAAGGGTGCGCCATCTTGCTAGGTGCCGTGCGGACGCTGCAAAAGCCACTTGATCCCAAATCGCTGTTCAAGGCCTTCGCGCCACCACAGTCGTTCCGATACCTTACGCTGGGCGAGCTTGGAAAGATCGAGAAGAAAGCGGCAACCGACAAGGTCTTGATATGACGATTTTCATCGCCGGCATCCATGGTGTCGGTAAGACCTACCTAGCAAAGCCGGCAGCAGATCGTGTGGGACTGAGATACGCCACAGCCAGTCACTTGATCCGCGAGGAACGCGGTCATGCATCCTGGGACGCTGCCAAGAAAGTCGATGAAGTTGCAGACAACCAATCGGCCCTTATAAAGGCAGTCGCGAGAATCAATGCCAGCGGACAAACCTTGCTGCTGGATGGACATCTTGTTCTTAGAAAAGCCGTCGGCGAACATGAGCGATTGCCAGATGTGGTTTTTCGAGATCTTGGCTGCAACGCGATTATTTTGCTCACATGTCCTGTACCCACCGTTCTGAAGCGGCTTTCGGCAAGAGGCGATGTGTCATGGAGTGAACTCGAAATAGGTCACTTCGCCAACGCAGAGCACGAGCATGCAGAAATGGTCGCCAGTGCACTACATATCCCATTGAGCATCTTGAATGCACCGACAGACGACGAGTTCGATTCGACGCTGCGGCACCTGCTGGCCTTGGATAAATGATTCACCCAGCCGGTCTGGCTCGGTGATGGCCTTCAGCTTGATTCGGCGAGGTGCCTAAGACCGGCTTTTCACGAACCGTCGTGTGTCATCTGTTTTCTGAATCACCACGACAAGCCAAGGCCCCCCATTCATCGCCTTGAGAAATCGCACCAGTTTGCGATTCACCAAATAAGCCATGGCCGGATTCAAGCGTCGAGCCTCCCAAGCGAAACGCTTTCCGATCTCAGCCGGTTCCGTGGGAAAAGCGGCATCGTTCAACATGTCGCTGGCGAGCTTCAGTGCATCATCTGCAGGATCCCACGCCATCCAGAAGCGGTCGAATGTGACGAAGAGTTCATCCTCGGGATAGACCGGCTTGCGCGGACTGGCAACAACCAGTCCGCTCATCTCGTGAATGGCATCCGCAACATCCTCTTCAGACAAACCAGTCTGCGTTACCAACTCTTCAATCGAGCACATTGGATCGAATTTGCGGGCGTGTTTGGTCGACTCGACGAACACCTTGGCTACCGCTGTCGCGGCTGCCGAATATCCAGTGGAGGCACGTTCAACCTCCTGCACAGAGACAGGGGCTTTCCCAAGCAGTGGCTTCTTCAGCACACCATGAATGTCATTGATCAGTTGCCCAATGTCATAGCCAGGATCTTCCACAGAGGGCGACAATGTACCCCGCAACAGTGGTGGCAGTTGCTCCGCTGGAAGTCGATGGCGAAGCGGAATGAACTTGACTTGCTGTTGGAGCTTGAGCATGAGCCCTGCATCCATCTCTTGATTTACCCAGGGCTTGGTCAAAGACACAGGCGTGAGCAGCACAACGAAATGCGTGCAATCGCTCAGTCCTGCGTCAATCTTCTGCCTCAGGCTATCACCGGCCGACATGCACCACTCGGCCCACCAAGTGTCGATGCCATTGGCCTGCAGCGCATTGGCAATCTTCTCCGCTGCCACTCTGTCTTCCCATGCGTAGCTAAGGAAGACTTTCGGCGCCGGACTTCCATCCGTGTTGGCATCGCCTCCCGCATCTTCGGCACCAAGCCCGGTCTTCTGCTTAACCAACGCCAGTAAATCTGGAGATCCTTCGATGCGAAGTTTCATGTCACTCAATGATGTTCCAGAAACGACGATCGTCGGAAATTCTCCCGTCTCCGGGTGGCGGATCGAGCCAATTCTCCCGCGCAGCTGTTCTGCAGCCGCGTCCATTGCGGCCTTCATGATTGCGTCCTCGAAGTTTCGAGGATTGAATGGCTTTCCGTTGAATTCCAACTTGATCATGGTCAATGACTAGTTTTGAGTTATCACGGACGAGCACTAGTCTCTGACTTAATTAGCAGCGACATGATCCACGCCGAAGTTAGACGGGAACCGGCTGAACGAAGACTGGTGGCCTGATTCTGTCGCGTATTTCCTGGTACACCGGAATGCCGGAGCCGACCGCGACCTCCAGGGAAACGCAAACCGCAAAACGCACTTTTCCAACCAGTTCACCGGCGTCTGCAGAGCAGTTCACTTTGCACTCGAACCTGTTCCCATCGACGAAGGCGACTGCGTCATCGCCTTCAAGAATCTCGTGCTGCACCGAACCGCGCAGCGCCGCCTTGTCATGCACGCTATTGGCTCTCTTGATCCGAAGTTGATCCTGCGGCGGCGTCATCCAGAGCTTGGCGCGGCGGTACCCTTGATGCGCACAATTGATGGGTGCCATCCAGGCCAGCGTGACTGTCAAACGGCGCCAGGCGATCTTGCCGGCCAATGTCGGGGGCAGTGGCGCCGAAAACACAAACGCTTCATCCGCACCCAACTCGCCCACACCGAGCAGCGTGGCGCGCTCGGAGGCACAGGTGATTGCGCGCTCGACGTCTACTGGGCCATATCCAAGCCAACGAGTGACCAGGTCCTTCTGCGCTGCGTGCTTTGCCGCTCCAACAATTGCTTCGATTTCAGGGTGCTCCGCCAGGAGTTGCGCCGGCCAATCGCCCCACTGTGCGCCGTGAACTAACAGTGCCTTGAGTAGCACGGCGTCATAGATCGGATCAGGCGCACCATCCCCGTCGGCACGCAGCAGTTCGACCATGTCGTAGGCTTGCGCTGCAGCACGGCTGGCAAGCGCAGCGGCGTTGCTTGTGCCTCGGGTATATGCGGTCGCAGCCAGCGTTTCCCCCGGCAGCGGCGGCACCGCCACACGATGGCCTGGCGCCACCCCTGCCGTTACCACGTCCAGTACGCTGACGGCTGGATCAGGCTGCATCCTTGCGCGATAAAGAACGCGACCGCCCGGCATCAGGATGTCGGGCTTGATCGCACGTCTGAAACCATGCCCGATACGCGACAAAGGGCTGAGCCCGCCGGCAGCAAAGAGGTCGTATCGCCCCGGCACGACAGGCGCATTGGCCTGGTCGGCGTGCAAGGCACCGACAGTCAATACATTGAGTGCCTCCGCTGGAGCGAGGAGGCGCCGCTCGACGTGTTCAGTGGTCATCGCCGTGAATGCCAATGCTGACCGTTGTGCCGGCGTCAAGCCATCCAGCGTGTGGCTCGGCGTGTTCAGGCTGAGTGTGCGCATGTCATTGCCCGCGCTCACGATGAACAGAATGGAGTATCTGAATGCCAGCCAATCCAGAAGGCGCGCCCACGGCGACATCTGACGATCAAACAGACGCGCTTCGTCTCCGATCGACAGATTGATGACACGCACCGTCGGCGCGGCCGCAGGCTCCTGCCCTTCCCCTTCGCAGATTCGCTTGACCGCACGGTGGACCAAGTCGATCAGCAAAACATCGTCAGGCGTATGTTCGCGCCGGCGGGTGTTGAAGTTGTCATTGGGATCGGGGCGCAGCACGGGACGAACATACAAGCGGCGGCGCGACGGCTCATCCCCACTATCGAGTTCTCCGTGCAAGATCAGCGAAGCCATGGCGGTGCCGTGAACCCTGTCCTTGGCCGCGTAGCCGCCTTCCCAGCCATCGGGATCGTCCACTAGCAAACGGCCCTGGAGCTGGGCATGGTTTTGCAACGGCAGGCCATCGAGCAACGCAACGATGGGTGGTCGATCCGACGACCCGGCGGCGGTGGCTTGCGGCTGCACGTCGGCCTCGTTCACGCCGTCCGTGATTGATTGCGCCTTCGGCCGGAAAAACATGATGCGGTCAGACAGCACCAGTTCGGGTGTCTGTCCGGCCAGCACGCCAGCAACGGCCTGTGCAGGCAACTCCACCAGAAACCCGTGGTAGGCGATCTCGCCAATGAGTGCACTGCGAAGGACCTGCCCGCCAAGTCCTTGGACAAGGGCCTCAATGTCTTCACGGGCCTTCGTGTTCTTCTGCTGTGAGACAAAGTGCCATGCCTCAATCTCGAACCGGATGGCCTGCAGACCATCGTCGATACAGTTCTGCCAATACTGGCGAACGTCGGTATCGATGCGGTCAGCGACGCTCCAGTGACGGATGTTGCGCAACTGCCCGAACAGATTGCGGAACTTGTTCAGTCCACGATCGAATTGCGCAGCGGGATCGTTCTGGTAGCGGTTCCAAAGTGCCAACAATTGGGTGAGTGCCTCCTGGTTGCTGGCCAGCAAGAACAGACGACCCTGCAACGCCTTGTCGGCCTTACCCTGGATAAAGAAATCTTCATCGGGCGCAATCTGATCCTCGGCCCATTCAACAAGCCATTCCAGTCCAGGTACCTTGACGACCGCTTTGGCAAAGTCTTCAACGGTGCCAGCCACCTCAAGAACCAGAATCAGTTCAGGGTTCTCCATCGGTGCTGTCTGCTGCAGCTTCAGGCGCTGGGCTTCGAAGGCTTGCTGCAGCACCGTCAGTTGCGGTGCGATGCGGGCGCGTTGACGTGCGATATCCGGAATGCGGACAGAGCCTCCGCCTCCTCCCAGCGAGTTTCGATCAGCAAGTGTAGGTTCGGGGAAAAATAGAAGAGGGAAATTTCCTGTTGCCATCCGTTGACCGTCTCCCGTCGTTTTGTCTTATTGGCCGATGGTGAATCGAGCCTGCCACTGTTTGAGCCTTTCAGCCACGATACGCTTCAGATTCGCGTCGGGGAGCGACAGCACATAGCGCCGCTGAACGTCCTCGCAAAACTGCTCAAGGTCCGAAAAGCTGGTGGCTTGAATCTTGGTGGCCAGCGTCTTCGGTGAGAAGCCCAGCGGCCCCTCCAGGCGGGCCTGGAATCGCGTGAACCACTCCTCTTTCTGTGCGAGCGTCGGCGCAGGAAGCGAAAGGCGCAACTGAAACCGGCGCCAAACAGCACGGTCCAACAGTTCGGCATGGTTGGTCGCAGTCACGACCACGACATGACTGGGCAGAGCATCGATCTGTAGCAGCAGCGAGCTGACAACGCGCTTGATCTCACCGGTTTCATGCACGTCGCCACGTTCTTTGCCAAGCGTGTCGAACTCGTCAAAAAACAGCACGCACTGATGTGTGCGAACGAAGTCGAACAACTTCTTCAGACGGCCGCTGGTCTCGCCCAAAAAGCTGCCGATGACGGCCTCATAGCGCACGACAAACAGAGGGACCAACAACTGCGCAGCGATGGCTTCGGCAAGCGAAGTCTTGCCGTTGCCCGGCGGACCGGACAGCAGGACTCGGTTCCTGGGTTCGAGTCCATAAGAGCGAAGGATGTCCTTGCGATGCTGCTCTTCAACCAACTCACGGCATGCGGCCAGCGATGTGGCGTCCAGGAACAACGCATCGAGCGCGCGACGCGGCTCGATCTCATACAGCAAGCCGCCGTGGCCGCCATCAAAGGAGCGAACCACTTCTGCTGAACGCGTCCGCCCATTGGCTCGCAGGTTTTCTTCGAGCTTGTCCGCGAGCTGATGATGATGCTTGGCGCGCTCTTCCGCCGCCATCGCCTCCACCGTGGTTCGAAGCAACTGCTGATCACCCTGGCTCCCCGCCTTGACGAGACTGACTATGAGGTCTGCTCGTGACATATCTTCCCCTCTCGCAACATCAAATCCATGTGTGCTTCCAACATCTTCTCAGCCCGCAACTCGGATCGATCCACTGCCAGCCTTGCGGCCAGGTTTGACGATGATCTCGACCTGCTGGTTCAACGCGAGCAGAGCTTGCATCAAACGCTCCAGTGAAATGCCGCGGAGCTTGTAGTTCCGAATCGCCGACACCTTTGGTTGAGGCATGCCCAAAAGCTGTGACGCGGCGCTCTGACTCAGCCCGTTCGCATCGAGCAACTCGTTGAGCTTGCACGCCAACGTAGCCTTTGCTGAACCGTCATGCATCACGTCAGGTGCAACGCGCCCGGTTGAGACTTGACGGGCCGCTTCGACGTCCCGCAGCATCGAACCGGCCACGACCTTCCGGTGCGTGCCCACCACATCTTGGCTTTCCTTTGCTTGCAGATGACGGCTCATTGATATCGCGGCTTTCGTGGCAGTACGGCAATCAGAAGAGTATATCCATATAGGTATCAAACGCACTCACCTGACCACATGCCGCAATGGATCGGCGGCGCGTCGGTTGCCCACCAAATGCCCCGCCCCCGGCACCTGGGCATCCGTGAACAACCCATGCGTTCCACGTGCGCCCATCAGCACTCGATACCGACGCTAGCCGCGTTGGGCATCTATCCGGAACGCTGGCTTACGCCCTTCTGGGTTTGCTTGGGACACCTTAAGACGCATCCTTTCGACGTTGCTCAAAAGGAACTGCATGCTCTTCTACCAGTCTCTGCCCAAGCCAAATCCATCCAAGGCACCGCCTGCGTTCTATCGGTTGCGCGACGTGCTGCGCATTACCGCACTTAGCCGTTCAACCGTTTACCGGCGCATTGCGGAAGGTCGCTTTCCAGAGCCTGTCCGCTTGGGAGGCAGAGCCTCTGCTTGGCCGAGCGCTGCGCTTCAGGCCTGGATCGACGATCCGGAGGGCTACCGTAGGGCTATGCCGCAACCATGAATCCCTCTTCGCTGCCGACACTTGCGACGGGGCTGCCGCCCGTCCATGACTGCGGCGGCATGGCACCCGAACGTCGCATGTCATTCGCCGACGCGACAACTTTGCCAGCAGCCAGATCGTCCAGTAGATCAGCCCACAGTTGAATCATTCGACAGCGCTGGTCGAAATGCGTGGTGCGGTCATAGCTGCCGCCCAACTCCTCATCGGATACATGGGCGAGATGCCGCTCGATGACCTCCCGATCCCATCCCAGCAGTTCCCGGATCAGCGTACGCGCCGTGGCTCTGAAACCGTGCCCTGTGATCTGCTCCTTGGTGTCGTAGCCAAGCGTGCGTAGCGCGCTGTTGACCGTGTTGTCGCTCATGTAGCGCGTCTTTTCCGAGCGCTTCGCCATGCTTCGGAAGATCGGCCCTGTAGGCCCCGTCAGCGGAAGGATGTCGCGCAGGATCTCAACGGCCTGCGTCGGCAGCGGTACAAGGTGCGCGGGCGTGCGGAGATCGCGTTTCTTCCATTCACGCAGCTTCATCTTCTCGGGCGGGCAACGCCACAGCGCCTCATCAAGGTCAACGTCTTCCCAATGGGCCAGCCGCAGCTGACCAGGCCGTTGGAAGAGTAGTGGCGACAGCTGCAAGGCCGCGCGCGTGATGACATTGCCTTTGTAGGCGCGGATGTCACGCAACAACTGCCCAAGTTTTTGCGGATCGGTTATGGCAGCGTAGTGCCGGGCTCTCGGCGCCGGCAGACCGCCAGTGCGATTACTCACGAAATTCCGGGTCGGCTCCAGTGTCCCCACATCGACCGAGTACTGGTAGACATGCTGTACGGCCTCGCGCACGCGTTGCGCCGTCTCCAGGTGACCACGCTCCTTGATACGGTGCAGGCAACGTACGATTTCCGTGGGCGCGATGGTGTCCATGGCCAGAGCACCGATCCAAGGAAAGATGTGCAGCTCCAGATGGCGCATCACCTTCTCGGCGTAGCTGGCCGACCACTCGCGATCCTTGTGCGCCTGGGCGTGCCAAGCGCGGGCGGTCAGTTCAAACGTGTTGAGGCGAGCCACGCGGCCACGTTCCTCTTCCACGCGTCGTGCCTCCCTGGGATCGACGCCATCGGCGCGCTTCTCTGCCTCTGCACGTGACTTCTTGCGTGCGGCCGCAAGCGTCACCACCGGGTAGTGCCCGAGGCTCAGCTTGGCTTCTTTGCCGAGTTGCTTGTAGCGATAGACCCACACTTTGCCGGTCGGACGCACGCGAAGGTAAAGACCCTCGCCATCCGCCAGCAAATATTCCTTGTCACGCGGCGCTGCCGCCTTGATCTGAAGCTCGTTGAGTTGACCCATGGTGTACCCAAAAATGACTGCGGTTGAAAAGCAGTCTGGGGTACACCGTTGGGTACACGCAAGAACGGGACGTTATGGGATTCAGAGATACCGCTTGAGCCGCCCTTTCGGGCTAAGTCCTTGATTTGCAAGGACTTCTGAGCTGACTTGGGATCTACTGAGAAAGAAAGATGGTGGCCTGGGGCGGAATCGAACCACCGACACGCGGATTTTCAATCCGCTGCTCTACCAACTGAGCTACCGGGCCTAAGCCTGCAATTATAGCACGAACTTTGCAGCGTTCTGCCCCCCGGATCAACCCGCCGAACGTCTGCTGCGGGACAGGTCCACGCCCAATTGACGCAGCTTGCGGTACAGGTGTGTACGTTCCAGGCCGGTCTTTTCGGCCACGCGCGTCATGGAGCCGCCCTCCTGCGCCAGGTGGAACTCGAAATACGCCTTCTCGAAACCGTCGCGGGCCTCGCGCAGAGGGCGATCCAGGTCGAAGGTCTGGCGGTTGCGTGCGACGGATTCCAGTGCCTGGGCGCCGTCGGCGGCGATGGCGTTGGCGGCGGGCATCGCCTGGACCACGACTGGTGAAGGTGCGGCCGGCGCGGCTGCGGCGGCCTTGCGGCTCTCGCCGCGCGACAGGCCCTGCTCTACCGCCTTGAGCAGCTTCTGCAGAGTGATGGGCTTCTCGAGGAAGGCGTGCGCGCCGATGCGCGTGGCCTCGACGGCGGTGTCGATGGTGGCGTGCCCGCTCATCATGATGACCGGCATGGAGAGGGTGCCCGCAGCGGCCCACTCCTTCAGCAGGGAGACGCCGTCGGTGTCGGGCATCCAGATGTCCAGCAGCACCAGGTCGTAGGCACCGCGGGTGCGGGCCGCGCGTGCCTGCGCCGCGTTCTCGGCGAGTTCGACGGTGTGGCCTTCGTCGTTGAGGATTTCCGAGAGCAAATCGCGGATGCCCAGCTCGTCGTCGACCACCAAGATGTTTGCCATAGCGGAATGCGCGTGGACCGTGCCAGCGATGCTTCGTAAGTAAACGCCCGCCAGCCGGCTAGCCGGCGGCAGACGAGGCGAGGGGCAATGATAGCGACACTTGCGCCCCCAAGGTCTCGCCATTTTCCACACGATTGGCGATGTCGATGCGTGCGCCGTGCTCGTCGGCAATCTTGCGCACCACGGCCAGACCGAGTCCGGTGCCTTTGGACTTGGTGGTGACGTAAGGCTCGAAGGCGCGCTTGAGGATGCTCTCGGCGAAACCGGTACCTCCGTCGATGACGGTCAGCCGCACGCGGCCCGAGGCCTCGCTGTACCGGGTGCGGATCAGGACCGGCGGCACCGGATCGCGCCGAGCGGCCTCGGTTGCGTCTTGGGCGTTCTGCACCAGGTTGTGCACGATCTGCCGCAATTGCTGGGCGTCGCCGCGTACCGGCGGGCAGCGTGGATCGAATTCGCCCCGCACCGCAACGCTGCCGGCATGCTCGTGCTCATAAAGGTGCAGCACGTCGGCCACCAGCGCATTGAGGTCCACGGGATTGAGTTCGGCCGCGGGCAGGCGCGCATAGTCGCGGAACTCGTTGACCAGGCGCTTCATGGCGTCGACCTGCTCGACGATGGTCCGCACCGATTTGTCCAGCAGCGCCTGCTCCGGGGCGGCGAGCTTGCCGTCGAGCTTCATCTGCAAGCGCTCGGCCGAGAGCTGGATCGGCGTGAGCGGGTTCTTGATCTCGTGCGCAAGGCGGCGGGCCACCTCGCCCCAGGCCCGGGCGCGCTGAGCAGAGACGATTTCAGAGATGTCGTCGAACACCAGCAGGCGCGCGGCACCCGGCAGTTCGGCACCGCGCGCGACGACGGTGGTCACGTCCTGCTGCGGGCCGGAGGCTCCCGCGTGCAGCTCGAACGAATGTTGCCAGTGGTCCACGCCATGTTGTTCCCGTTCGCTCAGGAAGGCGTCGAACTGCGCCTGCACGCCGCGGCCGAACTCTTCCAGGCCTGCGATGTCGGCCAGCCGCTGCCCCTCCGACGCCGCCAGCGGGGCACGCAACACCCGGGTGGCCCCGGGGTTGGACGACATGATGCGGCCGTTGCCGTCGAGGACGATGACGCCGGCCGTCAGATTGTCGAGGATGGTCTGCAGATTGGCGCGCGCGGTGCTGACCTGCAGCATGCTCTTGTCGACAGCGGAGCGCGCATCGGCCAGTTGCTGCGTCATGTCGGCAAAGGCGCGGGTCAGGCCGCCGAGTTCGTCCCTGCCCTGCAGCACCGCCTTCGGGCTCAGGTCGCCGGCGGCGACCTCGCGCACGCCTTCGGCCAGCACCAGCAGCGGCCGCGCGAGCTGGTTGCCGAGCAGGATGGCCAGCAGCACCGCGCCGAAGACCGCCAGGAACAGGCTCAGGGTCAGCGTGCCGATGTACATGCGCCGCAGGCCCTCGCGGGCCAACGCGCGCTCCTGGTATTCGCGATAGGCCTCCTGCACCGCTATGGCATTGGCAACCAGGGCGGGCGGCAGCGGCTGCGTGGCCTGCAGATAGCGGGTATCGGTGGCCAGTTCCATGCCGCTGCCGGACACCAGCACCATGGCGCGCACCCGGGCGCGCGAGACGTCGGCGTTGGGCGAAAGATCGTCCAGGCCTTCGATCTGGGCCACGGCGCGCTGGCTGCGCGCGTTGCGCAGCAGCTGGGTGCTGGGCCGCTCGGGATTGAGCTGGAAGCGCGACTGGCCGGCACTGGCGATCAGGTGTCCCTGCGCGTTCCACAGCACCACGTCGCTGGCGCCGAGCTGGTCGCGGATGCGCTCCAGCGCCAGGCCCGCCGCGGCGTCCGGCAGGCTGGCAATCTGCGCACCGGCCGCGCGCGTCTTCGAGGCCAGGTCATTGGCCAGGGCGTCCAGCGTGGTGCGGCCCAGGCTCAGGCCCGCGTCCAGGGCGCCCTCGACCTTGACGTCGAACCAGCTTTCGATGGAGCGCGAGACGAACTGGTAGGACACGGTGTAGATCAGCATGCCCGGCAGAAAGCCCAGCACGGCGAAGATGATGGCCAGCTTCATCAGGAGCCGGCTGCCGAAGCGCCCGCGCCGCAGGCGCCCGTACAGGCGCACCGCGATCCAGGCGATGACGGCGAGCAGCAGCACCGCGACCACCACGTTCACGCCGAACAGCCGGCCGTAGTTGCGCTCGTACAGCGCGCGGTTGTTGGTGGCCTGGGTGAGCAGGAACATCAGCACCAGTCCGATGGACACCATGGTGGCCGCGCCAATGCCCACGGCCCAGCGAACGGCGCGCGAGCGCAGCAGCGAGTAGCGATCCCGTGGCGCGGTCACCGCACGCCGTCCTGGTCGAGGCGCAGCTTGCGCTCGGCCGACAGGCTCCAGTCGGACTGCCCGATCACGCCCATCTGCAAGGGCCGCGGGAGCTGCGAGGTGTCGAGCCGGAAGCGGAACTCCACGCTGTAGCGGCCACCGCCCTCGACATCGCTCAGATCGGCAATGCGCCATCGCGCAATGCGCCGTATCGAGGCCATGGCGTCGGCCAGTTCGTCGAAATTCTGGCTCAGGGCCACCCCGAGGCCCGCGTTGCCGATGGGGCTGGGCGACACGATGAGCCGCCAGCGCCGCGTCAAGGGCTGGTAGGCCAGCCGTATGTAGCGCTCCGCGTGGGCCATGCGCTCGTCGCGCCAGTACCAGCGATCGCGCATGACATGGGCCTCGACCACGAAGAACAGCGGAATGCCCCGGTAGAGCGCGTCTTCCACCAATGGCGGCAGCTCGAAGCCCAGCGTGGCCGACAGGTACAGGCCGTCTTCGTCACGCTCCAGCCGCAATTGCGGAACGTCCACGCCGTGCGCATCGGCCGGCGCCATCGAGGAGAAAAATCCGCACAGCGCCAGCAGCATCGCGCACAGCAGGCGCGCAGGCCAGACACGCACGTCAGGAGGCGCGCTTTTGCAGCAGAGCGTAGAAGAAGCCGTCGTGGTCACACGGAAGATTGTCCGGGACACGATGCAGCTGCGCCCCATTGCGGGGCAGCAAATGGCCGGGAGATGGCAGCAAAACCGCATCCCTGTTGTGTGCAAGAAACGCTTCTATCTGATGCTCGCCCTCCGCCCGGAACACCGAACAGGTGCAATACAGCAAACGCCCGCCAGCGGCCAGCAGCCGCCAGAGCGTGGTCAGCAGGCCGGCCTGGACGATGGCAAGCTGCTCCACGTCACTCTCGCGGCGCAGCCAGCGCACGTCGGGATGGCGGCGCACGATGCCCGAGGCGGTGCAGGGCGCGTCCAGCAGGATGGCATCGAAGGGCTGGCTGCCGCAGTGCCGGGGCCACCATTGCGCCGGCTCCTGCGCATCGGCCACCAGCACCTGGGCCTGCAGGTCCAGACGCTGCAGGTTCTCATGGATGCGTTCGCAGCGCCGGGCATCGATGTCGAGCGCGGTCAGCACCATGGGCGAGTCCACCCCGGCGAACTCCCGCAGGTGAGCCGTCTTGCCTCCGGGCGCGGCGCAGGCGTCGAGCACGCGCAGCGTACGCGACAGGTCCAGACCCCGCAGCAGCAGCGGCGCGGCGAGCTGCGCCCCGGCATCCTGCACCGACACCAGCCCCTGGGCGAAGCCCGGTATCTGCTCCACCGGCAGCGCACGCTGCAGCATCACGCCGCACTCGCCCACGGCCTCCGCTTCCAAATCAATAGCATCAAATGCACGCAGTACCTGGGCTACCGTTGTTTTTTGCCTATTGACCCGCAGCACCATCGGTGCGTGGGAGTTGTTGGTGCGCAGAATGTCCTGCCACTGGCGCGGGTGGTCGCGCTTGAGGCGGTCCACCCACCAGCGCGGATGGTTCCACATGGCCAGCGGCTCCTGGGCCGTGGCAGCCACCAGCGCATCGCGTTCACGCAGGAAGCGCCGCAGGCAGGCATTGATGAAGCCCGACTGCGCTCGCATGCCCGGCGAGCGCTTGGCGGCTTCGACGGCCTGATCCACCAGGGTGAAGGACTCGTAGGGAGCGTCCGACTCGCGCCAGGCCAGGGCCAGCGCAGTACACAGCAAGGCATCGGGCAGCGGCGGCGGGGTGCGCGGCGCCAGTTTGCGGCGCAGGGCCTCGGCCTGGCCGAGCCAGCGCATCACATGGAACACCAGCGCCCGAACGCCGGGGCGCAGTTCATCCGGCACCTGCAGCAGGGCCGCCGTCGCCGACTGGCCGGCACGAATGGCCGCCAGCGTCTGCGCCGCCGACTGAAGCTGTTGCCAGAGTGCAATATCCCCATGGGTGGCGGGGGAGGTCTTGGCGGAGGCAGGGGCGCGCACAGGGTCGCGCTCGGAGGAAGACGTCATAGGGGTCGCGCTGGTATGAAGCGGAAGATCCACGCCAGCAGCACGGCGGGAAATGCGCCGAGGGCTGCGTTGTAGCGTTCCACGGCAAGGTTGAATTGATCGCATGCCAGTTGGACCTGCGTGTCCTGCTGGTCCCAGAGCACATGGATGCCGCCGGCCTGGACGCTGCCGGCAAAGGCCGGCGAGTCCTGCAGCAGGCGGCGCCAGGCCGAGCGCAGCACCTCACGCGCGGCGCTCAGGGCCGCCAGCCCCCCCTGGTCCAGCGGCCGCGCGCGGGTGGCGGCGAGTGAGGCCCCGAGTTGCAGCGCAGCCGCATGCACGCCGGCCCAGAGCGCCTGGGCAGTGGCAGGCACGGCCTGGCCGGCTGCAGCCTCAGCCGCCGAGTGGTCGGCGGTGGGCAGGGGCACGGAAGGCGACTCCGCGAGCGCGATCCAGCGCTGCATCTGCGTGTCGAGCGTGGCGAAGGCCTGCAACACCGCGCCGCGCAGTCGCACCAGCCGGTTGTGCGCCCCCACGGCCCAGGACAGCAGGACTGCCGGAACCATCCACCACCACAGACTTGGAAACATGCGCAGAGTATCGCCAAAAGGTGCCCCCAGAAACAACGAAAACGCCCCAGGCCCGCTGGGGCGGACATGGGGCGTGGTCACAGCCGCGCGGGCTGGACGAGGAACCCGGGCTTATTCGGCCGCTGCGGTTCCTGCGCTGGTTTCGACCGTGTCGGCCGCAGCGCCGTCGCCGGCATGCGCGGCGGCCAACTCGGCCTCCTCGGCCTCGGCGATGGCGCGGCGCTCGGCCTCGTCCATCTGGTCCTTGGCCTTGCGTGCCTGGTGGTAGGCCAGGCCGGTGCCGGCCGGGATCAGGCGGCCGACGATGACGTTCTCCTTCAGGCCACGCAGTTCGTCTCGCTTGCCCATGATGGCCGCCTCGGTCAACACGCGCGTGGTTTCCTGGAAGGAAGCCGCGGAGATGAACGAATCGGTCGACAGCGAGGCCTTGGTGATCCCCAGCAGCAGGTTGCTGTAGGTCGCAGGAATCTTGCCCTCGCCACGCAGCCGGTCGTTGGTGTTGAGCATTTCCGAACGCTCGACCTGCTCGCCGCCGATGTAGCCGGAATCGCCCGGCGCCTCGACCACGACACGGCGCAGCATCTGGCGCACGATCACCTCGATGTGCTTGTCGTTGATCTTCACGCCTTGCAGGCGGTAGACGTCCTGCACTTCGTCGACGATGTAGCGCGACAGCTCCTCGATGCCCAGCAGGCGCAGGATGTCCTGCGGATCGGCCGGGCCGTCCACCACCGATTCGCCCTTGTTCACGACCTGGCCTTCGTGCACCAGGATGTTCTTCTCCTTGGGGATCAGTTCATCCCAGACCTTGCCGTCCGGATCGGTGATCTGCAGCCGCACCTTGCCCTTGGTTTCCTTGCCGAAGGAGACGGTACCGGTCATTTCGGCGAGCATGCCCTTGTCCTTGGGCGAGCGGGCTTCGAACAGCTCGGCCACACGCGGCAGACCGCCGGTGATGTCGCGGGTCTTCTGGCCTTCGACCGGGATGCGGGCCAGCACTTCGCCGGGGCCCACGTCCTGTCCGTCGCGCACCTGGATCAGCGCGCCGACCTGGAAGCCGATCGTCACCGAGTGGTCGGTGCCGGGGATCTTGACCTCCTGGCCCTGCGCGTCGATCAGCTTGACCTGCGGACGCACCACCTTGGCTGCGCCACGGCGCTTCGGATCGATCACGACCAGCGTGGACAGGCCGGTCACTTCGTCGACCTGCTTGGCAACCGTGAGGCCTTCCTCGACGTTCTCGAACTTCACCTGGCCGGCGAATTCCGTGATGATCGGGCGGGTCAGCGGGTCCCAGGTGGCGAGGATGGCGCCGGCCTTGATCTGCTGGTCGGCCTTGACCGCTAGCGTGGCGCCGTACGGCACCTTGTGGCGCTCGCGCTCGCGGCCATGTTCGTCGTGGATGATGATCTCGCCGGAACGGGCGATCACCACCAGGTCGCCCTTGGTGTTGCTCACGTAGCGCATCGTGGCGTTGAAGCCGATGATGCCGTTGGACTTGGCCTCCACGCTCGACGCCACCGCCGCACGCGATGCCGCGCCCCCGATGTGGAAGGTGCGCATGGTGAGCTGCGTGCCGGGCTCGCCGATCGACTGCGCCGCGATCACGCCCACCGCTTCGCCGAGGTTGATCAGGCCGCCGCGGCCCAGGTCGCGGCCATAGCACTTGGCGCAGATGCCGTAGCGGGTCTCGCAGGTCAGCGCGGTGCGGACCTTGACCTCGTCGACGCCAGCCGCCTCCAGCTCCTCGATCAGGTCTTCTTCCAGCAGCGTGCCGGCCGCGGCGAGCACCGAGCGGTTCTCGGGGTGCAGCACGTCGTCGGCCGCGGTACGGCCCAGGATGCGGTCGCGCAGCGATTCGATGACCTCGCCGCCCTCTACGATGGCGCGCATCACGGAACCCTGGTGCGTACCGCAGTCGTCCTCGGTCACCACCAGATCCTGCGTCACGTCCACCAGACGGCGGGTCAGGTAACCCGAGTTGGCCGTCTTCAGGGCCGTGTCGGCCAGGCCCTTGCGGGCGCCGTGGGTGGAGATGAAGTACTCCAGCACGTTCAGGCCTTCGCGGAAGTTCGCGGTAATCGGCGTCTCGATGATGGAGCCGTCAGGCTTGGCCATCAGGCCCCGCATGCCGGCCACCTGGCGGATCTGGGCGGCGGAACCCCGCGCGCCCGAGTCGGCCATCATGTAGATCGAGTTGAACGACTCCTGCTCGACTTCCTTGCCGTGGCGGTCGATGACCTTCTGCTTGGACAGCTTGGCCATCATGACCTTGGACACTTCGTCGCCGGCCTTGCCCCAGATATCCACCACCTTGTTGTAGCGCTCGCCCGCGGTCACGAGACCGGAGGCGTATTGCTGCGCGATTTCCTTCACCTCGTTCTCGGCACGCTCGATGATGCTGGCCTTCTCGGGCGGCACCAGCATGTCGTCGATGGCGATGGAGATGCCCGCCTTGGTCGCCAGGCGGAAGCCGTTTTGCAACAGCTTGTCGGCGAACACCACCGTCTCCTTCAGGCCGCACTTGCGGAAGCTCACGTTGATGAGCTTGGAGATTTCCTTCTTCTTCAGCGCCTTGTTGATGTTCGAGAACGGCAGACCCTTGGGCAGGATCTCGGACAGCAGTGCTCGGCCCGCCGTGGTGTCCACGAGCTTGGTTTCCGGCACGAACTCGCCCGTGGCCTTGTCCTTGGTCCACTCGGTCAGGCGCACGCTGATCTTGGAGGTCAGCTCGACCTCGCCCGCGTCGAACGCGCGCTGTACCTCGCCGGTGTCCGCGAAGACCAGGCCTTCGCCCTTGCCGTTGATGCGGTCGCGGGTCGTGTAGTACAGACCCAGCACCACGTCCTGCGAAGGCACGATCGACGGCTCGCCCGAGGCCGGGAACAGCACGTTGTTGGAGGCCAGCATCAGCGTGCGGGCTTCCATCTGCGCCTCCACCGACAGCGGCACGTGCACTGCCATCTGGTCGCCGTCGAAGTCGGCGTTGAAGGCGGCGCAGACCAGCGGGTGCAGTTGGATGGCCTTGCCTTCGATCAGGATCGGCTCGAAGGCCTGAATGCCTAGGCGGTGCAACGTGGGAGCCCGGTTCAGCATGACCGGATGCTCCTTGATGACCTCTTCCAGGATGTCCCAGACCACCGGCGTGCCCGACTCGACTTCCTTCTTGGCCGCCTTGATCGTCGTCGCGATGCCCATGGCTTCGAGGCGCGAGAAGATGAAGGGCTTGAACAGTTCCAGCGCCATCAGCTTCGGCAGGCCGCACTGGTGCAGCTTGAGCGTCGGGCCCACCGTGATCACCGAACGGCCGGAGTAGTCGACGCGCTTGCCCAGCAGGTTTTGGCGGAAGCGGCCCGACTTGCCCTTGATCATGTCGGCCAGGGACTTGAGGGCGCGCTTGTTGGCGCCGGTCATGGCCTTGCCGCGGCGGCCGTTGTCCAGCAGCGAGTCCACAGCCTCCTGCAGCATCCGCTTTTCGTTGCGCGCGATGATTTCCGGAGCCTTCAGCTCCAGCAGGCGTCGCAGACGGCTATTGCGGTTGATGACGCGGCGGTACAGGTCGTTCAGGTCGGAGGTCGCGAAGCGGCCACCGTCCAGCGGCACCAGCGGACGCAGGTCCGGCGGCAGCACGGGCAGCACTTCGAGCACCATCCACTCGGGCTTGATGCCGGACTTCTTGAAGGCTTCCAGCACTTTCAGGCGCTTGGCGTTCTTCTTGACCTTGACTTCGGAGCCGGTGAGGTCGCCGCGCAGGCGCTCGATCGACTGGTCGATGTCGATGGCTTCCAGCAGGTCCTTGATGCCTTCGGCGCCCATCTTGGCGATGAATTCGTCGCCGTATTCCTTGCGCTTGGCGTCGTAGTCGTCCTCGGACATGATGCTGAACTTCTTCAGCGGCGTCATGCCGGGGTCGGTCACCACGTAGGCTTCGAAGTACAGCACGCGCTCGATGTCGCGCAGCGTCATGTCGAGCACCAGGCCCAGGCGCGAGGGCAGCGACTTCAGGAACCAGATGTGGGCGCAGGGCGCGGCCAGGTCGATGTGGCCCATGCGCTCGCGGCGCACCTTGGTCTGCGTGACTTCGACGCCGCACTTCTCGCAGATCACGCCGCGGTGCTTGAGGCGCTTGTACTTGCCGCACAGGCACTCGTAGTCCTTGATCGGGCCGAAGATCTTGGCGCAGAACAAGCCGTCGCGTTCAGGCTTGAAAGTACGGTAGTTGATGGTCTCCGGCTTCTTGACTTCACCGAAGGACCACGAACGGATCTTCTCGGGCGATGCCATGCCGATCCGGATAGCATCGAAATGCTCATCCGGGGTGAATTGCTTGAACAGGTCGAGTAGCGATTTCATGTGACTCTTTCCCTTTCAACTTAAGAACGTTCCAGTTCGATGTCCAGGCCCAGGGAACGGATTTCCTTGACCAGCACATTGAACGACTCCGGCATGCCGGCCTCGATCGCGTGTTCGCCCTTGACGATGCTTTCGTACACCTTGGTGCGGCCTTGCACGTCGTCGGACTTCACGGTGAGCATTTCCTGCAGCACGTAGGCGGCGCCGTAGGCCTCGAGCGCCCACACTTCCATCTCCCCGAAACGCTGGCCACCGAACTGCGCCTTGCCGCCCAGCGGCTGCTGGGTGACGAGCGAGTAAGGGCCGGTCGAGCGGGCGTGCATCTTGTCGTCCACCAAGTGGTGCAGCTTCAGGAAGTGCATGTAGCCGATGGTGGTCGGACGGTCGAACCGCTCGCCGGTGCGTCCGTCGATCAGGTAGGCCTGGGTGCGCGTGTCGGTCAGGCCCTTGGCCTGGGCGATCTCATCCGGATAGGCCAGCTTGAGCATGGTTCGGATGTCCTCTTCCGAAGCACCATCGAACACCGGCGTGGCGAAGGTCGCACCCTTGGTCAGGTTGCCCGCCATGGTCAGCACCTCGTCGTCGCTGAGCTTGGACAGGTCTTCCGAACGGCCCGAGGTGTTGTAGAGCTGCTCCAGGAACTTGCGCAGTTCGGCCACCTTGGCCTCACGCTGCAGCATGTCGCCGATGCGCTGGCCAATGCCCTTGCCGGCCCAGCCCAGATGCACTTCGAGCACCTGGCCCACGTTCATCCGCGAAGGCACGCCCAGCGGGTTCAGGCAGATATCGCACGGCGTGCCGTCGGCCATGTAGGGCATGTCTTCGACCGGAACGATCTTGGACACCACGCCCTTGTTGCCATGGCGGCCGGCCATCTTGTCGCCAGGCTGCAGGCGGCGCTTGACGGCCAGGTAGACCTTGACCATCTTCAGCACGCCGGCCGGCAGTTCGTCGCCCTGCGTGAGCTTCTTGCGCTTCTCTTCGAACGCGAGGTCGAAGCTGTGGCGCGTCTGCTCCAGCGAGTTCTTGATCGACTCGAGCTGCGAGGCCACTTCGTCTTCCGCCGGGCGGATGTCGAACCAGTGGAACTTCTCGACCGAGGACAGGTAGGACTTGTCCAGCCTGGTGCCCTTGGCCAGCCTGTTGGGGCCGCCGTTGGCCAGCTTGCCGGTGAGGAGCTTCTCGATACGGTCGAAGGCGTCGGCCTCGACGATGCGCAGCTGGTCGTTCAGGTCGAGGCGGAAGCGCTTGAGTTCATCGTCGATGATCTGCTGGGCGCGCTTGTCGCGGGTGATGCCTTCGCGGGTGAACACCTGCACGTCGATCACGGTGCCTTGCGAGCCCTGATCCACGCGCAGCGAGGTGTCCTTCACGTCGGACGCCTTCTCGCCAAAGATGGCGCGCAGCAGCTTTTCTTCCGGCGTCAGCGTGGTCTCGCCCTTGGGCGTGACCTTGCCCACCAGCGTGTCGCCCGGCATGACTTCCGCGCCCACGTAGATGATGCCGGACTCGTCCAGGCGATTGAGCTGCTGCTCCGAGAGGTTCGGGATGTCGCGTGTGATTTCTTCGGCACCGAGCTTGGTGTCGCGCGCCATCACCACCAGTTCCTCGATGTGGATCGAGGTATAGCGGTCTTCAGCCACGACGCGTTCGGAGATCAGGATCGAGTCCTCGAAGTTGTAGCCGTTCCAGGGCATGAACGCGATCAGCATGTTCTGGCCGATGGCGATCTCGCCCAGGTCGGTCGAAGCGCCGTCGGCGATCACGTCACCCTTTTCCAGCTTGTCGCCCTTCTGCACGATGGGACGCTGGTGGATGTTGGTGTTCTGGTTGGAACGCTGGTACTTGATCAGGTTGTAGATGTCCACGCCGACTTCACCAGCAACCGCCTCCGCATCGTTGACGCGGATCACGATGCGGGTGGCATCGACATAGTCCACCACGCCGCCGCGGTTGGCGGTCACGACCGTGCCGGAGTCGACCGCGGCGACGCGCTCGATGCCGGTGCCGACCATGGGCTTCTCGGGACGCAGCACAGGCACGGCCTGGCGCGACATGTTGGCGCCCATCAGCGCGCGGTTCGCGTCATCGTGCTCGAGGAACGGCACCAGCGAGGCCGCCACGGAGACGATCTGCGCGGGCGACACGTCCATGTACTGAATGCGGTCCGCGCCGACCAGCACCGATTCGCCGCTTTCGCGCGCCGACACCAGCTCACCGGTCAGGCGGCCTTCCTTGTCGAGCACGGCGTTGGCCTGCGCGATCACGTACTTGCCTTCCTCGATGGCCGACAGATAGTCGATCTGGTCGGTCACCTTGCCGTCCACCACACGGCGGTAGGGCGTCTCGATGAAGCCGTATTCGTTGAGGCGGGCGTAAAGGGCCAGCGAATTGATCAGGCCGATGTTCGGCCCTTCGGGCGTCTCGATCGGGCAGACGCGGCCATAGTGGGTCACGTGCACGTCGCGCACTTCGAAGCCGGCACGCTCGCGGGTCAAGCCACCTGGGCCCAGGGCCGACACGCGGCGCTTGTGGGTGATTTCGGCCAGCGGGTTGGTCTGGTCCATGAACTGCGAGAGCTGCGACGCACCGAAGAACTCCTTGAGCGCCGCAGAGATCGGCTTGGAGTTGATCAGGTCGTGCGGCATCAGAGGCTCTTGTTCGGCCTGGCCCAGGCGCTCCTTCACGGCCTTCTCGATACGTGCCAGGCCAGTGCGGTACTGGTTCTCGGCCAGTTCGCCGACGCAGCGCACGCGGCGGTTGCCCAGGTGGTCGATGTCATCGACTTCGCCGTTGCCGTTGCGCAGGTCCACGAGGATCTTGACCACGGCCAGAATGTCCTCGTTGGTCAGCACCATCGGGCCGGTGGATTCGTCGCGGCCGATCTTGGCGTTGAACTTCATGCGGCCCACGCGCGACAGGTCGTAGGTGTCCGGGTTGTAGAAAAGGCGCTGGAACAGGGCCTGCACCGCGTCTTCCGTCGGCGGCTCGCCGGGGCGCATCATGCGATAGATGGCCACGCGCGCGGCGAACTCGTCCACCGTTTCGTCGATGCGCAGGGTCTGCGAGATGTACGCGCCCTGGTCGAGCTCGTTCGTGTAGATGACCTGCAGATCCTGCACCCCGGCGCTGCGCAGCTTCTTCAGCAGCACTTCGGTCAGTTCGTCGTTGGCCTTGGCGATGATCTCGCCGGTGTCGCCGTCGACGATGTTCCTCGCCACCACGCGGCCGATCAGGAAGTCTTCCGGCACGCTGACGTGCGTGGTGCCGCTCTGCTCCAGTTCACGGGTATGGCGCGCGGTGACGCGCTTGTCCTTGGCGACGATGACCTTGCCGGACTTGTCGGTGATGTCGAAGCGCGCCACTTCGCCGCGCAGGCGCTCGGGCACGAACTCCATCTGCGCGCCGCTGTCCATCAGGCGGAAGTTGTCGTTGACGAAGAAGTTCGCCAGGATCGATTCCGGATTCAGGCCGATGGCCTTGAGCAGGATCGTGACCGGCATCTTGCGGCGGCGGTCGACGCGGAAGTACAGGATGTCCTTCGGGTCGAACTCGAAGTCGAGCCAGGAGCCGCGATAGGGAATCACGCGCGCGGAGAACAGCAGCTTGCCCGAGCTGTGGGTCTTGCCCTTGTCGTGCTCGAAGAACACGCCCGGCGAACGGTGCAGCTGCGAGACGATCACGCGCTCGGTGCCGTTGATGATGAACGAACCCTTGTCCGTCATGAGCGGCACTTCGCCCATGTAGACCTCTTGCTCCTTCACTTCCTTGACCACCTTCGACTGCGAGGTGGAGGATTCACGGTCATAAATGATCAGCTGCACCTTGGCCCGCACGGCCGAGGCAAAGGTCAGGCCGCGCGTCTGGCACTCGCGCACGTCGAATGCGGGCTTGGCAAGGTTGTACTCAACGAACTTCATCTCCACGAAGCCGTTGTGGGACACGATCGGGAAAGCGGCGTCGAACGCAGCTTGCAAGCCTTCGACGGTGCGCTTGCGGGGGGCAACGTCGGCCTGCAGGAAGGCGGTGTACGCGTCCTTCTGCATCTGCAGCAGGTAGGGAACTTCCAGCACGCTGTCGCGGCTGCCGAAGCTTTTGCGGATGCGCTTGCGTTCGGTGTAAGAATAGGCCATGAGATCTCCGGGCAAAGACATGAGTCCTTCGACGACTGAGGGCTTGCGCCCTCCGGACCTGCTGCGCGGCGCACGCGACAGGCTTGGCGGTTGGCCACTACCAACCATGGCGGACGGCGATGCGTTGCACATCGCCCGAACCAAGGCGTCTTCTGTTGTCGGGGGGTCCAGAAGACACTAGAAAGCTGCATCGATGCAGCTTTCTGGTGCGCTCTGTGCCGCTTCCCTAGAAGCGGCAAAAGGCTGGGGGCCTTGCGGACACCCCAGCCTCGGCACAAGCGTCGAATTACTTGAGTTCGACCTTGGCGCCTGCGTCTTCGAGCTTCTTCTTGGCCGCATCTGCGTCGGCCTTGGAGATGCCTTCCTTGACAGCCTTGGGAGCGCCGTCGACCAGGTCCTTGGCCTCCTTGAGGCCCAGGCCGGTGATTTCGCGCACGGCCTTGATGACGGACACCTTGTTGGCGCCGGCTTCGGTCAGAACCACGTTGAATTCGGTCTTTTCCTCAGCAGCCGGGGCAGCAGCGCCGCCGCCTGTAGCGGGAGCTGCCATGGCGGCTGCGGACACGCCGAACTTCTCTTCGATAGCCTTGACCAGGTCGTTGAGTTCGAGGACCGTCATGCTGTCGAGCGCGGTCAGGAATGCGTCTTTATCGAATGCCATTTTTTGATTTCCTAAAACAAGTTTGGTTCACGCCGCGGCGACTTCGGGCTCGACTGCAGGTGCAGCCTGGCCTTCGCCACGTTTTTCCGCCAGCGCGGCCAGCACACGGGCCGTACGCGAGATCGGGGATTGCATCAAGCCCAGCAGCTGGGCCAGCAGCACTTCCTTGGAAGGGATGTTGGCCAGTTGCTTCACGCCGTTCACGTCCAGGGCCTTGCCACCGAATGCGCCACCGCGAATGACCAGCTTGTCGTTGGTCTTCGCGAAATCGGCCACCACCTTGGCGGCGGCCACAGCGTCTTCGGAGAAGCCGTAGATCAGAGGACCGGTCATCTGGTCCGCCACCACGTCGAATGCGCTGCCGGCGACAGCACGGCGGGCCAGCGTGTTCTTCAGAACACTCAGGCTCACACCCTTGCTGCGCGCTTCGTTGCGCAGTTTCGTCATGTCGGCAACCGTGATGCCACGGTACTCCGCGATCACGAGCGTTTGAGCTTTAGCGGCGAGGCTGGTCACATCACTGATGACCGCTTCTTTCTCACTGCGATTAAGACTCAAGGTCTACTCCTTAAAATGTGCCTTCGGGCTTGCGCCCTCCGGCACGCTCTCGTTGCAGCGACCAACTGTTTCGGGAAAGAACTTCCATCTGCAGCGGGATCGCCATCTGCGCTGGCCGCCTTGGCGATTAAGTGCAGCCTTCCTGCACACCAGCGGTCTTGGATGGCTCGGAGCCAAGGCTTGCGCCTGGCTCCGACCCACCACCGGGCAGCCCTGCGGCCGCCCGAATTTCATGCCATCACGCCGAGATGGTCTGGGTATCGACGCGCACGCCCACACCCATCGTCGAGGACACCGCAACCTTGCGCAGGTAGACGCCCTTGCTGGTGGCGGGCTTGGACTTGTTCAGCGCTTCGATCAGCGCTGCCAGGTTGCCCTGCAGCTTGTCGGAGTCGAACGAGCGGCGGCCGATGGTGCTGTGAACGATACCGGCCTTGTCGACGCGGAACTGCACCTGACCGGCCTTGGCGTTCCTCACGGCCGTGGCAACGTCGGGCGTGACAGTGCCGACCTTGGGGTTGGGCATCAGGCCGCGCGGACCCAGGATCTGGCCCAGGGTACCGACCACGCGCATGGCGTCGGGGGCCGCGATCACGATGTCGAAGGGCATGTCGCCCGCCTTCACCTGGGCGGCCAGGTCGTCCATGCCGACCACGTCGGCACCAGCGGCCTTGGCTTCTTCGGCCTTGGCGCCCTGGGCGAACACGGCGACGCGCTTGGTCTTGCCGGTGCCGTTGGGCAGCACGACGGCGCCACGCACGACCTGGTCGGACTTCTTCGCATCGATGCCGAGCTGCACGGCCACGTCGATGGACTCATCGAACTTGGCGGTAGCAGCCTCCTTGACGATGGCCAGGGCATCGGCCAGAGCGTACAGCTTGGTCGACTCGACCTTGCCCTGCAGGGCCTTTTGCTTCTTGGTGAGCTTGCTCATTTACAGACCCTCCACGTTCACGCCCATGGAACGGGCCGAGCCGGCCAGCGTGCGAACGGCGGCGTCCACGCTCGCGGCGTTCATGTCCTTCATCTTGGTCTTGGCGATCTCTTCGAGCTGTGCGCGCGTGATCTTGCCGACCTTGTCGGTGTGCGGCTTGGCCGAACCCTTGTCGAGCTTGATGGCCTTCTTGATCAGCGTCGTCGCAGGCGGCGTCTTGATGATGAAGGTGAAGCTCTTGTCCGCGAACGCGGTGATGACCACCGGCAGCGGCAGGCCCGGCTCGACACCCTGGGTCTGCGCGTTGAACGCCTTGCAGAACTCCATGATGTTGAGGCCACGTTGACCGAGCGCAGGGCCGATCGGGGGCGACGGATTGGCCTTGCCAGCTGGAACTTGCAGCTTGACAAAACCGACGATTTTCTTCGCCATGGTTTTACTCCTTGCGGGTGATGACGCCAGGTGGATGCTTCAATTGCAAGCACCCGGCTCCCCGGGGTTGAGGGCTCTTGAGAGAACATTCGCGCCGAGCCGGAAAGCGCGAAATACACAAACAGACGGAGGGATCAGGTTTTCTCGACCTGCCCGAATTCCAGTTCCACCGGGGTGGCCCGGCCGAAGATCGTGACCGACACGCGCACACGGCTCTTCTCGTAGTTGACCTCTTCCACCGACCCGTTGAAATCGGTGAACGGGCCTTCCTTGACGCGCACCAGCTCGCCGACCATGAACTCGATCTTGTGGCGGGGCTTGTCCGTGCCTTCCTGCATCTGGCTCACGATCTTCTGGACTTCGTCCTCGGAGATCGGTGCCGGCCGGTTCTTGGCACCGCCCACGAAGCCGGTGACCTTGTTGGTGTGCTTGACCAGGTGCCATGACTCGTCGTCCATAACCATCTCGACGAACACGTAGCCCGGGAAAAGACGCCGCTCGGTGGTCTTGCGCTGGCCGTTCTTCATCTCGACGACTTCTTCGGTCGGCACGAGGATGCGGCCGAACTTGGCTTCCATGCCGGCGCGGTTGATGCGCTCGACGATGTTGCGCTCCACCGCCTTCTCCATGCCGGAGTAGGCATGCACGATATACCAGCGCATATCGGGATTCGAAGACGCAGCGACGAAAGCCTCTTCGCCTGCGGGATTGTCAACGGCGTCCGTCATCATTTCCTCCAGCCCAGAATGAGGTCGTAGAAGACCCATTCGAGCGTCTTGTCGGTCAGCCACAGGAACAAGGCCATGACCAGCACGAACGCGAAGACATAGGCGGTGATCTGGATCGCTTCCTTGCGTGTGGGCCAGACGACCTTCTTGACTTCGCGCACGGCATCACGGCTGAAAGCGATCAGTTGCCGGCCATGTTCGGAGAACAGAAAAACACCGGCAGCCGCCGCCAGGCCCACGAGCAGCGTCGCCCACTGGACGAGCGCACCCTGGCGCGTCAGGAGATAGAAGCCCGCTAGCGCAGCGAGCACGAGCGCGATGGCCAAGCCCAGTTTGGCCTTGTCCGCAGCGGTGCTGACGGTTTCAACTTGCGACGTAGCCATGCAGCCTGAATTCCTCGTGATAGAAAACGCGTCCCTAGAAGACACGGAAGCCCGTCAGGACATGACGGGCTTGGTACGCCACCTCAGGTGGCAGGGGCAGTAGGAATCGAACCTACAACCTTCGGTTTTGGAGACCGACGCTCTGCCAATTGAGCTATACCCCTTCGCAAAACTGTGGGCTGTTACGCCAGGATCTTGGCCACGACGCCGGCGCCGACGGTACGGCCGCCTTCACGGATGGCGAAGCGCAGGCCTTCTTCCATGGCGATGGGGGCGATCAGCTTGACGGTGATCGACACGTTGTCGCCGGGCATGACCATTTCCTTGTCGGCCGGCAGTTCGATGGCGCCGGTGACGTCGGTGGTGCGGAAGTAGAACTGCGGGCGGTAGTTGTTGAAGAAGGGGGTGTGGCGGCCGCCTTCGTCCTTGCTCAGTACGTAGACTTCTGCGGTGAAGTGGGTGTGCGGCTTGATGGAGCCGGGCTTGCACAGCACTTGGCCGCGTTCGACGTCTTCGCGCTTGGTGCCGCGCAGCAGCAGGCCGACGTTGTCACCGGCCTGGCCCTGGTCGAGCAGCTTGCGAAACATTTCGACGCCGGTGCAGGTGGTCTTTTGCGTGTCGCGGATGCCGACGATTTCGATTTCCTCGCCGACCTTGATGACGCCGCGCTCGATACGGCCGGTGACGACGGTGCCGCGGCCGGAGATGGAGAAGACGTCTTCGACGGGCATGAGGAAGGCGCCGTCGATGGCGCGCTCCGGGGTGGGGATGTAGCTGTCGAGGGCGTCGGCGAGCTTCATGATGGCTTCTTCGCCGAGCTTGCCGGTGTCGCCTTCGAGGGCCATCTTGGCCGAGCCGTGGATGATGGGGGTGTCGTCGCCGGGGAATTCGTACTTGTCGAGGAGTTCGCGGACTTCCATTTCGACGAGTTCGAGCAGTTCGGCGTCGTCGACCATGTCGCACTTGTT
>NZ_JAELTO010000269.1 GCF_016428875.1 Xylophilus sp. ASV27 | reverse complement strand
GACTGGCAGCAACGGCTTGATCTTTTTGTACAACACCGCGCTAACTTCCTTGTTTCTTTTCTTTCCCATGCACCGTCAACGCGCATCCCGCGCTTGGCGATGACAGGCTTTTGTTAGCCGCTCTAAAAGAAGCAAGATTCGGGCGCGTGTCGACATAGTTGTCGCCTGAGTGAACCGCTCCGGCTTTGAACTGACCCCCAGAAGTTGGACGGTCACGATTCCGCCGATCAGGCGGTGCTTCTCAATCGGTACTCAACCGGACTGAGCCCCTTCAGGCAAAGCTGAACAAGTCCACCACTGGCGGCTCGAATGCGTTGTGATCCGATGAAGCAACAGGCCCTCGCTGCGGCAGCCGATCAGGGCGCTGGATTCGAGCAATACCGCCGCCCCACCCGACGCGATGTGTTCCTGGCGACGATGGAAGAGATCGTGCCGTGGCAGCAACTGTGCGCGGTGATCGAGCCGCACTACCCGAAGCCGGGCAACGGGCGCC
>NZ_JAELTO010000268.1 GCF_016428875.1 Xylophilus sp. ASV27 | reverse complement strand
TGCGCCTTGGCCTGGTCCTCGGTGAGGCCGACCCAGGCCACTTCCGGGTCGGTGTAGGCCACGCTGGGGATCACGCGGGCGTTGAAGGCGGCGCTGGCCAGTTCCTTGTTGCCCTGCAGTTCGCCGGCGATGACTTCGGCCGCCACGTGCGCCTCGTGCACCGCCTTGTGCGCCAGCATGGGCTGGCCGACGATGTCGCCGATGGCGAAGATCTGCGGCACGTTGGTGCGCATCTGGATGTCGACGTTGATGAAGCCGCGCTCGGTCACGGCCACGCCGGCCTTGTCGGCGCCGATCCTGCCGCCGTTGGGCGTGCGGCCGACGGCCTGCAGCACCAGGTCGTAGACCTGCGGCTCCCTGGGCGCGCCCTCGCCTTCGAAGGTGACTTCGATGCCCTTGTCGGTGGCCTTGGCGCCTACCGTCCTGGTCTTGAGCATGATGTTGTCGAAGCGCGGCGCGTTCATCTTCTGCCAGACCTTGACCAGGTCGCGGTCGGCGCC
>NZ_JAELTO010000267.1 GCF_016428875.1 Xylophilus sp. ASV27 | reverse complement strand
CCGCGCTGCCCTGGCGCTGGGAAGGCGTGCTGCACGAGTACCTGAACGCCGGGCAGCCGGTGGCGCAGCCGCGCGTGCCGGGCTTCTGGATCGACGTCACGCCCGAGGGCGCGCGCTCGCGGGACCCGAAGAAGTTCGAGAAGGACGCGGCCGTGCTGGCCGCGGCACTGCAGGACGAGCCCCACAACAGCCGCTACGTGTTCTACCTGGCCCAGAGCTACCGCGACTGCGGCCAGTGGGCGCTGGCGCGCCAGTACTACGCGCAGCGCAGCACCATGGGCGGCTGGGACGAGGAGGTCTGGTACGCCGCCTACGAAGTGGCGCGCCTGGGCGAACGCCTGGGCGAAGACCCGGCGCAGGTGCAGGGCGCCTACCTGCGCGCCTACGAGCTGCGCCCGCAGCGCGCCGAGTCGCTGACCGCGCTGGCCACGTACTGCCGCGGCCGCAGCGAGTGGCACCGCGCCTACCTGTTCGCCAGCGCCGCCGCCGCCCTGCCGCTGCCG
>NZ_JAELTO010000266.1 GCF_016428875.1 Xylophilus sp. ASV27 | reverse complement strand
GGATTTCCCCGAGCAGATGGTCCGGCCACCAGCGGTAGCGCAGCTTCACAAGCGGCTCCCACGCCATGGTGGGAACGCCCTGGATCATGCTCCGGGCCGAGTCTGCCGCATCGCTGCGGGGCAGGGGCTTGGCGGCGGGCATCGCTTATTTCCTGGACGCCAGGCACAGGCCGGGCTGGTCCGCATTGCCCTTGGTGATGCGCGTCAGCGGCGTGTAGGTGATGCTGCGGAAGGTGCCGGGCTTGGGGTTGGCCGTGAGCAGCGCCGCGACCATGGTGGTGAGCTGGTTCACCTGCACGGGCAGGTTGTAGGAGACGTAGGAATCGAAAGCGCCGGACTTCACCTGGCTGCAGCCGCTCTCCAGGGAGCCGCCGCCGGAGCTGAAGACCGCGGCCTTGCCGGTCAGCCCCGCCTCCTTCACCGCGGCGGCAATGCCCAGGTCCATGCCGTCCCATGAGCCCATGATGGCGCACAGGTCGGGGTTCTGCTTGAGCACCGTGGTGGACACGGCCTTGGCCTTGGCC
>NZ_JAELTO010000265.1 GCF_016428875.1 Xylophilus sp. ASV27 | reverse complement strand
CGCCCGCCGTTTGCCTTGGAGACGATGCTGCGCATCCACTTCATGCAGCAGTGGTTCACGCTGAGCGATCCGGCGATGGAGGAGTCGCTGCACGATGTGCCGCTGTTGCGCGAATTCGCAGGCCTGAACTGGGACACGCCGCTGCCCGACGAGACCACGATCCTGCGCTTTCGCCGGCGGCTGGAGGAACACAAGCTGGCCCCTCAGATCCTGGCACTGGTCAACGAATTGCTGGGTGCCAAGGGTTTGATGCTGCGTGCCGGCACGGTAGTGGACGCCACGCTGATCTCTGCGCCCAGTTCGACCAAGAATGCCTCGGGCGAACGCGACCCGCAGATGAAACAAAGCAAGAAGGGCAAGCAGTGGTACTTCGGCATGAAGGCCCACATCGGCGTGGATGCGGACTCCGGTCTGGTGCACACGGTGCGCGGCACAGCCGGCAACGTCAATGATGTGATCGAGGCCAACACGCTGTTGCACGGCGAGGAAACCGAGGCCTGGGGCGACGCGGGCTACCAGGGCGCAGCCAAGCGGCCCGATGCCCAGGCCG
>NZ_JAELTO010000264.1 GCF_016428875.1 Xylophilus sp. ASV27 | reverse complement strand
GCCTGAACTGGGACACGCCGCTGCCCGACGAGACCACGATCCTGCGCTTTCGCCGGCGGCTGGAGGAACACAAGCTGGCCCCTCAGATCCTGGCACTGGTCAACGAATTGCTGGGTGCCAAGGGTTTAATGCTGCGTGCCGGCACGGTAGTGGACGCCACGCTGATCTCTGCGCCCAGTTCGACCAAGAATGCCTCGGGCGAACGCGACCCGCAGATGAAGCAAAGCAAGAAGGGCAAGCAGTGGTACTTCGGCATGAAGGCCCACATCGGCGTGGATGCCGACTCCGGTCTGGTGCACACGGTGCGCGGCACAGCCGGCAACGTCAATGATGTGATCGAGGCCAACACGCTGTTGCACGGCGAGGAAACCGAGGCCTGGGGCGACGCCGGGTACCAGGGCGCTGACAAGCGCCCTGACGCCAAAGCCGGCGTGCGCTGGAACATCGCCATGCGCCCGGGCAAACGCAAGCTGCTGGACAAAAGCCGACGGGTCGACGACCTGATTGACCAGCTCGAACGCATCAAGGCCAGCATCCGGGCCAAGGTCGAGC
>NZ_JAELTO010000263.1 GCF_016428875.1 Xylophilus sp. ASV27 | reverse complement strand
GCCATGGCGCTGCATGAGCTTTTGCACCCGGTCCTTGCCCACGCGGATGCCGCGGGCCAGCAGTTCCTTCCAGATGCGCGGCCAGCCGTAGCCGCCACGTGTCTGGGCATGGATGGCCTTGATGTGCACCAACAAGGCATCGTCGCTCAGATGGCGGCGCTGCGCGCCGCTGACTTTGCGCACGAAGTGCTCGTGGTATCCCGCCAAGCTGATGCGCAGCACCCGGCATTGCACCGAGATGGGCCACACGCGCCGGTGGCGTTGGACGAAGGCGTACTTCACCGCTGCGCTTTCGCGAAGTACGCCGTCGCTTTTTCCAGGATGTCGCGCTCCATCTTCACGCGTGCCAACTCGGCGCGCAGCCGACTGATCTCCATCTGCTCGGCGCTCACGGGCTTGCTGTCAACACCGGTGAGCTTGCCCTGGCGCTGCGCCTTGACCCAGTTGAACAGCGTCTGCTCGACCACGCCCAATGTGCGCGCCGCCGCCGCGATGCTCTGGCCACCAGCGACCAGCCGCACCGCCTCTTGCTTGAATTCGAGCGTGTAGCGCGCTCTCGTCGTCTTCCTCATTTACGTCTTCCTTGCTTGTATTGAAACACTCAGCAAGGGATACGTTTTTCGAGGGCAAGGTCA
>NZ_JAELTO010000262.1 GCF_016428875.1 Xylophilus sp. ASV27 | reverse complement strand
ATGGCCGCAGCTTGCGGCATCTTGCGCTTGATCACGCGCAAGGCGTGCACGAAGCTCAATCGGTCCGGATCGAGTTGCCGCCCCCAGGCGGCCTGCTCCATGAGCTGGCGCACCGCGAAGTGCGCCAGCAGCAGGCCCCACAGTTCCTGCTCGACCAGGGGCGGCGTTTTGCTGCGCAGCACCGTGCTGCTCGAGCGCATGTGGGTCTTGATCTCATCGAAGACGCCCTCGATCTCCCAGCGTTCGTGGTACAGCGCGGCAAGCTCCAACGCCGGCGCGGCTTGGGGGTCCAGGATGTTGGTCACCAGGCGGTAGCTGTCTTGCACGGGCGTGGCCGAGTGCGCCAGCGTGTACTCGATCACACGCACCCGGCTGCCACGCTTGCTGGCGCGATCGGCCTGGCTGCCGTACACGGTGCTCAGATAGGAGCCGTCCTCGAGTGGCTGCTCCACGGGCAGGCCCAGGTTGGACTTGACGCGCCACAGCAGCCTGGCCCCGCTGGCGCAGACTTGGTGCCAGAGCTTGAAGCTGTAGAAGTTGCGGTCGGCCATGAGGAGCATGTCCGCCCTCAGTTTGGAGGGCAGCAGTTCGGCGGCCATGGCCACTTCGCTGTGGCTGTACGGTGCGATGGCCGCAGCCACCACCGCGTGGGTGCCGCATTCGACCAGGCCCAGCACACGCGCCTGCGGGAAGGC
>NZ_JAELTO010000261.1 GCF_016428875.1 Xylophilus sp. ASV27 | reverse complement strand
GACTTCAACGGCCGCGCCAGCCACGGCCTGGGGCCGCTGAGCTACGAAGCCCAGCGCGGCATGTACCTGCACCCCACCTACGTGATCACCCCGGCTCGAGAGCCCCTGGGCGTGCTCGACGCATGGATGTGGGCGCGCGAGCCCAAGGCCGCCGATGGCCAGCGCGGCGGCGTCAAGGAAAGCCTGCGCTGGATCGACGGCTACGAGCGCGTGGCCGAGCGGGCGCAGGAAATGCCCGAAGTGCGCCATGTCTACGTGGCCGACCGGGAGGCGGACATCCTGGCTCTGCTGGTCAAGGCCAGGGATTGGGAGCATGCGGCCGACTACCTTGTGCGCTGCCAGCACGACCGGGCCCTGCCCGAGGGCGGCAAGCTCTGGGCTCGCCTGGCTCAGGCGCCGGTGCTCGGCCAAGTGAGCTTCGAGTTGCCCGCAGGACGCGGGCGCCAGGCTCGCCGGGTGACCCAGCGCATCCGGCTCGAACGCATCGAACTGGACGATGGTGCCAGGGGGCACCTGCCGGTGACCTGCGTGCTGGCCGAGGAGATCGATGCGCCCGCGGGTGCCAAGCCGGTGCTCTGGCGGCTGTTGAGCAACCGCAGGGTGGATACGCTGGAGCAGGCGGTGCAACTGATCGACTGGTACCGGGCGCGCTGGGAGATCGAGTTGTTCTTCCTGATCCTCAAGCAGGGCTGCCGAATCGAGGCCTTGCAACT
>NZ_JAELTO010000260.1 GCF_016428875.1 Xylophilus sp. ASV27 | reverse complement strand
CCCCCCCCCCCCCCCCCCCCCCCCCCCCCCCCCCCCCCCCCCCCCCCCCCCCCCCCCCCCCCCCCCCCCCCCCCCCCCCCCCCCCCCCCCCCCCCCCCCCCCCCCCCCCCCCCCCCCCCCCCTATTTAGATGTGTATAAGAGACAGGCTGCAGACCCTGACCTGCCGATCCTGCAGAGCGAAACCTTCTACACCATGTGCAGCGGCGGCCTGGACCACGGCATGCCGGCGGCCGTGGGCGTGGCGCTGACGCAGCCGCACAAGACTGCGACCTGCCCGACATCGACTTCTGCGCGCTGGCGCGCGGCCAGGGCTGCGATGCGGTGCGCGTGGACGACGCCCATGCGCTGCACGGCGTACTGCGCGACGCCCTGGCCGCCACCCGACCGACGCTGGTCGAGGTCGAAGTGGCCTGACGCCCCCGACACATTTCCCAACCTACAGGAGACACCCCTATGAATCTGCGTCCAAAATTCAAGAAAAAAATGGCCGTAGCCCATACGGCACCTTGGCTACTTGCTCTTTTTCTAGGAGCAAGCACCCCGCTGGCGGCGCTCGCCCAGGCGCACCCGAACAAGCAGGTCAAGGTCATCGTCAACTTCCCGCCCGGCGGCGCGGCCGACCAGATCGCCCGCGCCGTCACCGTGCCGCTGCAGGACGCGCTGGGC
>NZ_JAELTO010000025.1 GCF_016428875.1 Xylophilus sp. ASV27 | reverse complement strand
TGCTGTGGGCGGTCTGCGGCGTTGCAAATCCTCGCCATAGCTGCGGCTATGGCTGCGGTTTGCGCCTTGCATCCCATCCCACACCAGGGCGCGCGCCACCACGCGGACTTATTCAGCGTTGCCCTAGACTTCCGCATTTCGGATGGGAGCCAGTGAAGATGAAGATCATCCCGGTCGCTATTGCCGTGCTTGCGCTCGCCGCATGCGCCCAGACCCAGAAGACTGGAGTCAGCTACGGCAACGACATGCTGCCCAGTGCTGAGGTCACCGCTTTCGAGCAGACGCATGCGCGCCTGAAATATGCCGGCGCCAAGATCGAGCATGACACCAACGGCTGCGCCGTCTATGAGGGAGTTGCGCCCGATGGCAAGGTTCGGCGCGAGCCCTTGCTCGACGCCTCGAAACAGCCGATCTGCGTCCGCCGCTGACGGCTCTGTCGTGCCCTGCGTGTAGGCCAGGACAAGGGGCGTATGCGCAGGGGCTGCAATCGGGCCCCGTGGTGACGGAAAGCTCGTCAGAGTCGCGAAAGCGTCCGCTCCACCACCCCCGCAGCCCCCACGCCCCCGGCCCCCGCAATGGCCGCGAGCCCTTGCGCGCCCACTGGCGCATCGTGCTGCATGTCCGCCAGCAATCGCACGAGGCTCACCGCCCCCGAAGCCCCAATCGGATGCCCGCGGCCCAGCCCGCCGCCGCCACGGTTCAGTCGCTCCGGCGCAATCCCCAAAGCCTCGCCAAACGCCAGCGTCTGCACCGCAAACGCCTCGTGCAGTTCCGCGCCCCATAGCGCATTGGCTGCGACGTCCGTATGCGCCAGCACCGCCCGCGCGGCATCGACGGCCGCCAGCATCGGCATCTCCGGCGCCGCGCCCACCGACACGCCGCCGCACCACCGGAACGGCGCCGCCACGCCCAGCGACGCCGCAGCCTGCGGCCTCGCCAGCACGACGAAGGCCGCGCCATCCGCCTTGGGCGCGACGGCGATGCGGCTCACGGCGAAATTGCGTGGGGCGCCAGCATCGGCAGGCCACAGGTCGCTGACCGCCGCAATGGGCATGCGCGCCATGCGCTCGGGCGTCAGCACCCGCGCGTAGCTGTCTTCCGTCGCGCTGCCGATGGGCACGATCTCCTGCGCCATGCGGCGGCGCCAGGCCAGGGCGCGGGCGTGGCTTTGCGCGGCGTAGGCGTCTTGCTCGGCGCGGGTGATGCCGTGTTCGGCGGCGTAGCGGGCTGCGGACAGGGGCAGGTCGGGGTCGCGTTGCGGGTCGGGGGCGAACGCGGGGCGTTCGTAGGGCAGGGGCGCCTCTTGCGGCGTGCGCGGGCGGTGCTGGCGGATGGGGGCGCGGCTCCAGGCCTCCAGGCCGCCGGCCACTACCACCTGCGCGCTGCCGCTGGCGAGCAGGCCGGCGGCCAGGGTGATGGCGTCCAGGCCGGCGCAGCATTGGGTGTCCACGCTGAGCGCGGCGGTGCGGTCTGGCAGGCCGGCGGCCAGGGCCAGCATGCGGGCGGGGTTGCCGCCGGCGCCTAGGGCGTTGCCGGCCACTACCGTGTCGATGGCGTTGCGCGGGATGCCAAAGCGCGCGAGCAGGCCCAGCAGCACGGGCGCGCCAATCTCATGCGCGGCCCGGTGCGACAGTCCGCCGCCCACGGGGCAGACGGCGCTGCGGGCCCAGCCCAGGATGACGGGGGAATCGTTCACAGCGGCTGCAGCTGCGCGGTGCCGGCGTCTGCCAACCAGCGCGCGAGCTGTGGGTGGTCTGTCTTGCCGCTGGGCGTGCGCGGCCAGTCGGGGCACAGGTAGAAGCGGCGCGGCGTCTTGTAAGGCTCCAGCCGCTCGCGGCACCACGCGGCCAGCGCAGTGGCATGCAACGCGTCTGGCTCGAGCAATTGCAGCACCGCCACGGGCTGTTGCCCGCGCAGCGCATCAGGCATGGGCTGCACGGATACAGCCGCCACGGCGGGATGGGCGGTCAGCACGTGCTCCACCTCTTCGGGGAACAGGTTCTTGCCCTGCACGGTGAACATGCGTTGCTGCCGGCCGCGCAGGTGCAGCACGCCCTGCGCATCGACATGGCCCACGTCGCGCACCGACAGCCAGTCGCCGTCGCGCAGCACCGCACTACCGTCCTGGCCCGGCGCCAGGGTGACGTAGTCATCGAAGACCATGGGGCTGCGCACGTAGATCAGGCCGGCCTGATCTTCGCCGCCCGCGGCATCGATGCGCAGCTGCACGTTGGCAAAGGGGCGGCCCACCGCGCCGTGCGGCAGGGCGGCGTCGCTGTCGGCCCAGGCGATGAAGCTGGTTTCCGATGCGCCGTAGAACTCGACGATGCGCGCCTGCGGGAACAGCGCCTGCAGATCGGCCGTGCGCATGCGCGGCCAGGGCGCGCCGCTGATCAAGATGAGCTGCGTGGCCGGCACCGGCGCCAGCCGCTGGCGGCGCGCCAGCTCCAGCATCAGCAGCAACTGGCTGGGCACGGCGACCAGGCACAGGGCGTCGCCACGGCGCAGCGTCTGCAGCGCGGCGGTGGCCGAGAAGCGCGGCTGCAGGTGCATGCCGGCGCCGCTCCACAGGCCCATCAGCGCGCCAAACAGGAAGAGCGAATGCGACATGCGCCCCGGCGCCAGCACTGGCGCGCTGGCACCAGCGCCAAAGGTGTCCGCGCACACTGCAAAGCTGCTGGTCCACGAGCGGTGGCTGCGCCTGAAGCCCTTGGGCATGCCGGTGCTGCCCGAGGTAAAGCCTATGTAGAAAGGCCCTTGCGGCACACCGGCCTGCCCCGGTGCGGTGGGCGAGGCCACGCCTTGCATGCGCGCCAGCACCTGCGTGAGCACGGCGGGCGGCCAGTCCGGGTCGCTGACGGCGGCGGTGCGGCCGCTGGCCAGGATGGCCAGAAAGCGCACGATCTGCGCGCCAGGCGATGCGCTGCCGTCTATCCAGGCAATGGCCGGGGCATCGGCCAAGGCCTGCGCCCCGGCGGCGACCTGCGCGGCCAGGCTGGCAAAGTCCAGCCGCAGCGTGCCGTCGTCCAGCGCCAGGGCGTGCGGTGTGCGTGCCGCCCACCACGCAAGCGGCGCGTGGACGGTGGGGAAGTCTGGCGGCATCAGTCCCTGTCCAGCCGCCAGCCGGGCATGCCGCGCATCACCGTTTGCACGAGCACGGCGCACACGCCGCACTTGATCAGGTCGCCTGGCACAAAGGCCAGCACCGCCAGCCCGGCCTGCGCCAGCGTCAGGTGCGCGGCCAGCGACAGCCCGACGATGCCAAACAGGTACACCACCAGAATGCCGCCCACCAGCGCCGACACAAAGGCCGCCGCCAACAGCGCGTTGCCGCGCGCACCGGCCATGCGGCGCATGAGCCAGCCGGACACCGGCGCACCAAACAGCCAGCCAATCAGAAAGCCCGAGGAAGGCGCCACGAACACCCCCAGCCCGCCGCGCCCGCCCGCCAGCAGCGGCAGCCCCAGCGCCACGGCCAGCATGAACAGCGCGACCGCATAGAAGCCGCGCCGCGGCCCGAGCAGGCAGCCGGCCAGCATCACGCCCAGCGTCTGCAGGGTGATGGGCACGCCAAAGGGCAGGTCGATCTTGGGGATCAGGCCGAAGGCGGCGAGCAGCGCGGCGAAGAGGGCTATGTAGGAAAGTGAGCGGGAGGAGGTGAGGGATTGGGTGGTCATGGATTTTCTGGTGAGAAGTGGCTGTGGCCGTTGATTTTCTTCGGTGTGCCGCTATCGATTTGATTGTTCTTCTGTCTTGCTGGATTTCGAGGACGGGGCGAACTCCCGGCCTCTGCCGCCTGCAAGGCAACTCTGCTGTCATACAAGCCTATCGCCCCAGCCTCGCCGCCAACGCGTCCGCCACCCGCTCGGCCGTCTGCAGTGTGCGGATGGTCAGCGGCGCCAGCAGCCGCAGCCCACCACCGTGCCCGCTGCGCGCGCGGTAGGCGTCGTCCAGCCGCCGCCACTGCACGTAGAAGTCTTCGGCAAAGCGCAGGGTCAGGCCCAGGCCCAGCGCGATGCGCTCGGTCGGCAGGCCCAGGCGCTGCAGCGGGCGCAGGCAGGTCTCGAGCACGGCCAGCAGGTCGTCGAAGCGCGTGGTCAGGGTCAGCATCAGCGCCAGCAGGCCGGCGCTGGCCAGGCGCAGGGCGCTGGCAGCACCCAGGGCGGGGGAGCCGAGCAGCCAGTGGAAGCCGGTGATCAGCACCGCCGCGACCGCCATGCCCCGCAGCATGCGCGCGCGGCGCCAGGCCGGACGGCCAAGCGAGGCGAAGGCCAGCAGCGCCAGCCCGCAGGCCACGCCGAGCGGGGCCGGGCGTTCGATCAGCACCAGCAGGGTGCCGCAGGCCGACAGGCCGGCCAGCTTGGCCCCGGCGGGCACGGGGTGCAGCCAGGTGGGCTGCTCGGAGTACAGGCTACGCATGGGCCACGGTGCGCTGGCGCACGTCCTCGGCATAGGCGGCGCAGACTTCGCGGCCCGGGCCGTCGGCGCGCAGGCGGCCCTGCTCCAGCCACAGCACGCGGTCGAAGTCCTGCACGTGCGCGAGCGCGTGGGTGGAGAAGATGATCTGCTGCGGCGTGCGCTGCAGCTGCGCGGCCAGCCGGGCCTGGCTCGGCAGGTCCAGGCTGGCGAAGGGCTCGTCCAGCAGCAGGGTGGCGGGCCGGCTGATCTGCAGCGCCAGCAGGCAGACCTGCTGGCGCTGGCCCTGGCTCAGCTCGCCGATGGCGCGCGGGCCCCAGTCGGCCAGGCCGCGCTGGGCGAGGAAGTCCTGCGCCTGCTGCCGCGCGTCCTTGCGCGGTGTGCCCTGGGCCGTGAGGCTGAAGGCCAGCTCCTCGGCCACGGTGGGGAAGATGATCTGGTCGTCCGGGTTCTGGAACATGAGCCCGACCCGGCCGGGCAGTTCGCGGCGCGCGGTGCGCGTGTCGCAGCCGTGCACCAGCACCCGGCCCTGCTGCGGCGGCTCCAGCCCGCAGATCAGGCGGAACAGGCTGCTCTTGCCGGCGCCGTTGTCGCCCACCAGGCCGATGCGCGGCTCGCGCAGCGCGAGCGTGAGCCCGTCGAACACCGGCCGGCCGCCGCGCACCAGGGTCACCGATTCGAGGTAGATGCCGTCGGCGGCGCGGGGTGTGGGAGGGGATGGGGACATGCGCGGAGGAAGTGCGGCGGTACTGTAGCCCAGCGCCGCAAAGCCCCGGTTTTTACGCGTTCTTTATGCCTCGATCCTGTCTTTGGCTCCCGTTTTTACGGGGGGCTGCCTACGCTTGCGACCGTGATCGGAAATGCTGTGGAGGTCCTATGTGGTGGATTGATGTCTTGGCGATAGCAGGGCTGGCCTTGCTCTGGGGCGCGGTGGCCTGGATGGCGCGCGGGTGTGAAAAGCTGCAGGCGGCACGCGGCGCGCGCGGGGCGGCGGCCCCGGCGGCCCCGGCCAGCGGCGACGCGAGCCTGCAGGCGCCCGGGAGGCGTTCATGATCGCCGCGCCCATCCTCTATGGCGCCGCCGGTTTTGCCGCGCTGGCGCTGCTGGTGTATCTGGTGATCGCGCTGCTGCGCGCGGAGGACCTGTGATGACGGCCTCTGCCTGGAGCCTGCTGGCTCTGTTCCTGGTGCTGCTGCTGGCGCTGGCCTGGCCCCTGGGCCGCGGGCTGGCGGCCCTGTGCGGCGGCCGCCTGCCGCGCTGGATGCTGCGCGCCGAGGCGCCGCTGTTCAGGCTGGCCGGCGTCGATCCGGCGCAGTCCATGGGCTGGAAGCACTACGCGCTGGCGCTGCTGGCCTTCAATGCGCTGGGGGCGCTGGCGATCTACGCCCTGCAGCGGCTGCAGGGCGTGCTGCCGCTCAACCCGCAGGGCTTTGGCGCGGTGTCGGCCGATTCGGCCTTCAACACGGCGGTGAGCTTCGTCTCCAACACCAACTGGCAGGGCTATGGCGGCGAGTCGACCATGGGCTACCTGGTGCAGATGCTGGGCCTGGCGGTGCAGAACTTCTTCTCCGCGGCCACCGGCATCGCGGTGGCGTTCGCGCTGATCCGCGGCTTTGCCGGGCGCTCGTCCGGCGCGGTGGGCAACTTCTGGGCGGACGTGACCCGCGTCACGGCCTGGCTGCTGCTGCCGCTGTCGCTGGTGCTGGCGCTGATCTTCGTGCAGCAGGGCGCGATCCAGAACTTCGACGCCTACAAGGACGTGCAGATGCTGGAGACCGTGGCCTTCCAGCAGCCCAGGACCGCGGCCGACGGCCAGCCGGTGCTGGACGACAAGGGCCAGCCCGTGCTGGAGGACGCCAAGACCCGCACCCAGACCCTGGCCATGGGCCCGGTCGCCTCGCAGGAGGCGATCAAGTTGCTGGGCACCAACGGCGGCGGCTTCTTCAACGCCAACTCCGCGCACCCGTACGAGAACCCGACGGCGTTCGCCAACCTGCTGCAGATGCTGGCGATCTTCATCATTCCGGCGGCGCTGTGCTTCACGTTCGGCCAGGAGGTGGGCGACCGCCGGCAGGGCTGGGCGGTGCTGGCGACCATGACGGTGATGTTCGTGGTCGCGGTCGTGGCCGTGATCGCGGCCGAGCACGCGGCCAACCCGGTGCTCACGCAACTGGGCATGAACGGCGCGGCCGGCAACCTGGAAGGCAAGGAGCTGCGCTTCGGCATCGACGCCTCGGCGCTGTTCGCGGCCGTCACCACGGCGGCCTCCTGCGGCGCGGTCAACGCCATGCACGACTCCTTCATGCCCCTGGGCGGCATGGTGCCGCTGGTGCTGATGCAACTGGGCGAGGTGGTGTTCGGCGGCGTCGGCACCGGCCTGTACGGCATGCTGGTGTTCGCCATCCTGGCGGTGTTCATCGCCGGGCTGATGATCGGCCGCACGCCCGAGTACCTGGGCAAGAAGATCGAGAGCTACGAGATGAAGATGGTCTCGATCGCGATCCTGGTCCCCCCCATCCTGGCGCTGGGCGGCACCGCCATCGCGGTGATGGCCACGGCGGGCACCGCGGGCATCGCCAACCCCGGGCCGCACGGCTTCTCCGAGGTCATGTACGCGTTCACCTCGGCGGCCAACAACAACGGCAGCGCCTTTGCCGGGCTGTCGGCCAACACGCCCTTCTACAACGTGATGCTGGCGCTGGCGATGTGGCTCGGCCGCTTCGCCGTGATCGTGCCGGTGCTGGCGGTCGCCGGATCGCTGGCGGCCAAGCCGCGGCTTCCGACCACGGGCGGCACGATGCCCACGCACGGCCCGCTGTTCGTCACGCTGCTGATCGGCACGGTGCTGCTGGTGGGGCTGCTGAACTACGTGCCGGCGCTGGCCCTGGGGCCCGTGGTGGAGCACCTGATGCTGTGGGCCGGCCGCTGAGCCGCGCACGGAGAAAAACAAACATGAGCACGCAAAAATCATTCTCGCTGTTCGATCCGGTGCTGCTGCGCCCGGCGCTGGCGCAGGCTTTCGCCAAGCTGGACCCGCGGGTGCAGTGGCGCAACCCGGTGATGTTCGTGGTCTACGTGGGCAGCATCCTGACCACGCTGCTGGCGGTGGAGGCCGCGCGCGGGCATGGCGAAGCCTCTTTCGGCTTCGTTGCCGGCGTGGCGGTATGGCTCTGGTTCACGGTGCTGTTCGCCAACTTCGCCGAGGCCATGGCCGAGGGCCGGGCGCAGGCCCAGGCCGCATCGCTGCGCGGCCTGCAGAAGGCCGCCTGGGCGAAGAAGTTCCAGCAGAGCGAACTGCCGCTGCACGGCACGCCCTGGCTGCCCGAGCAGGCCGACAACCTGCGCCGCGGCGACATGGTGCTGGTGGAGGCCGGCGACATGGTGCCGCTGGACGGCGAGGTGCTGGAGGGCGTGGCCTCGGTCGATGAATCCGCCATCACCGGCGAATCCGCGCCCGTGATCCGCGAGGCCGGCGGCGACTTCTCCGCCGTCACCGGCGGCACGCGCGTGCTGTCGGACTGGCTGGTGGTGCGCATCGCCGTGAACCCGGGCGAGGGCTTCATCGACCGCATGATCGGCATGGTGGAGAGCGCTCGCCGGCAGAAGACGCCCAACGAGATCGCGCTCAACATCCTGCTGGTGGCGCTGACCATCGTGTTCCTGGTGGTGACCGTCGCGCTGCTGCCCTACTCCATCTTCAGCGTGCAGGCCACGCAGTCGGGCCAGGTGGTGACCATCACCGCGCTGATCGCGCTGCTGGTGTGCCTGATCCCGACCACCATCGGCGGCCTGCTCTCGGCCATCGGCGTGGCCGGCATGAGCCGCATGATGCAGGCCAACGTGATCGCCACCTCGGGCCGCGCGGTCGAGGCCGCCGGCGACGTGGACGTGCTGCTGCTGGACAAGACCGGCACCATCACCCACGGCAACCGCCAGGCCTCGAACTTCGTCGCGGCCCCGGGCCAGAACGAGGCCGGCGTGGCGCGCGCCGCGCTGCTGGCCTCGATGGCCGACGAGACGCCCGAGGGCCGCAGCATCGTGGCGCTGGCGCGCCGCCTGGGCGTGGAGGAGCCGGCCGCGGCCGGCGCCCAGTTCGTGCCCTTCACCGCGCAGACGCGCATGAGCGGCGTCGACCTGCCGGGCGAGGGCGGCAGCGCGCGGCAGTTGCGCAAGGGCGCGGTGGATGCGATCCGCCGCCACGTCGAGGCGCTGGGCGGCAGCGTGCCGGCCGCGGTGGTGCGCGCATCCGAGGACATTGCGCGGCGCGGCAGCACGCCGCTGGTGGTGATCGACGGCACGCGCGTGATGGGCCTGGTGGAGCTGAAGGACATCGTCAAGGCCGGCATCCGCGAGCGCTTTGCCCAGCTGCGCCGCATGGGCATCAAGACCGTGATGATCACCGGCGACAACAAGCTCACCGCCTCGGCCATTGCCGCGGAGGCCGGCGTGGACGACTTCCTGGCCGAGGCCACGCCCGAGGACAAGCTCGCGCTGATCCGCCGCTACCAGGCCGAGGGCCGGCTGGTGGCCATGACCGGCGACGGCACCAACGACGCGCCCGCGCTGGCCCAGGCCGACGTGGCCGTGGCCATGAACACCGGCACCCAGGCCGCCAAGGAGGCCGGCAACATGGTCGACCTCGACAGCAACCCGACCAAGCTGCTGGAGGTGGTGGAAACCGGCAAGGCGCTGCTCATGACGCGCGGCTCGCTCACCACCTTCTCCATCGCCAACGACGTGGCCAAGTACTTCGCCATCCTGCCGGCGATCTTCGTCACCACCTACCCGCAGCTCGGCGCGCTCAACGTCATGCGCCTGGCCAGCCCAGGCTCGGCCATTCTGTCGGCGGTGATCTTCAATGCGCTGGTGATCGTGTTCCTGATCCCGCTGGCCTTGAAGGGCGTGAAGTACCGCGCCATCGGCGCGGCCTCGCTGCTGCGCCGCAACCTCGCCCTCTACGGCCTGGGCGGGCTGGTCGTGCCCTTCGTCGGCATCAAGCTGATCGACCTGCTGCTGGTCGCGCTGCACCTCACCTGAGAACCGGAGATTTCCATGAACGCCCTCCTGCGCCCCGCGCTCAGCCTGTTCGTCGCGCTGTCGGCCCTGACCGGCATCGTCTACCCGCTGGTGGCCACCGGCATCGCCCAGGCGGCCTTCCCCGACCAGGCGGGCGGCAGCCTGGTGCTGCGCGACGGCAAGGCCGTGGGCTCGCGCCTGATCGGCCAGCCCTTCTCCGACCCGGGCCACTTCTGGAGCCGGCCCTCGGCCACCGCGCCCATGCCCTACAACGCCGCCGCCTCCGGCGGCGCCAACCAGGGGCCGATGAACCCGGCGCTGGCCGACGCGGTCAAGGCCCGCATCGAGGCCCTGCGCGCCGCCGATCCCGGCAACATCGCACCGGTGCCGGCCGACCTGGTCACCGCCTCGGGCAGCGGCCTCGATCCGCACATCAGCCCCGAATCCGCGCGCTACCAGGCCGCCCGCGTGGCGCGGGTGCGCGGCCTGTCGCAGGACCGGGTGCAGGCGCTGATCGCCGCGCATACCGAGCATGCGGTGGCCGGCTTCTTCGGGCAGGACCGGGTCAACGTGCTGGCGCTGAACCTGGCGTTGGATGCGTCACTTCAAAAACAATAGCATTCAGCCAAGGTGCAGTATGGGCTGCAGCCAATTTTTGCTCAAAAGCGGGGCGGTGGTAGGCTGGCCCTCGGACTCATTGCCTTGAAGGTCTTGTGATCTATTTGATGGTGCTTCTGTCTTGCTGGATGTCGAGGCCGGGGCGAACTCCCGGCCTCTGCCGCCTGCAAGGCAAGCCCGCGGCAATATCGCAAAGGCCTGGCAATGCATGACCGCCCCAACCCCGACGCCCTGATCGCCCAGATTCGCAGCGAAGAAGCGCAGGCGCGACGCGGCCGCCTGCGCGTCTACCTGGGCGCCAACGCCGGCGTGGGCAAGACCTACGCCATGCTGGGCGCCGCCCAGCGCGCGCACCAGGCCGGGCGCGAGGTGCTGGTGGGCCTGGTCGAGACCCATGGCCGCGCCGAGACCGAGGCGCTGCTGGCCGGCCTGCCGGTGCTGCCGCGGCGCCAGCTGGAGTGGCGCGGCCGCATGCTGGCCGAGTTCGACCTGGACGCCGCCCTGGCGCAGAAGCCCGAGCTGCTGCTGCTCGACGAGCTGGCCCATGCCAACGTGCCCGGCGCGCGCCACGCCAAGCGCTGGCAGGACGTGGAAGAGCTGCAGGCCGCCGGCATCGAGGTCTGGACCGCGCTCAACGTGCAGCACCTGGAGAGCCTCAACGGCACGGTGGGCGCCATCACCGGCGTGCGCGTGCAGGAGACGGTGCCCGATACCGTGCTCGACGGCGCCGACGAGGTGGTGCTGGTCGACGTCACCCCCGACGAACTGCTGTCGCGCCTGGCCGCCGGCAAGGTCTACCTGCCGCAGCAGGCCGAGCGCGCGGCCCGCAACTTCTTCCGCAAGGGCAACCTGATCGCGCTGCGCGAGCTGGCGCTGCGCCGCACCGCCGAGCACGTGGAGGACGACGTGCGCAGCTACCGCGTCGAGTCCGGCGCCGGCCCGGGGGGCGCCGGCGCGGCGCAGACGCAGGACGCCTGGAACACCTCGGGCAGCCTGCTGGCCTGCGTGGGCCACCGCGAAGGCGCGGAGCAGACCGTGCGCGCGGCCGCGCGGCTGGCCGGCCAGCTCAACGTGCAGTGGTACGCCGCCTATGTCGAGACCCCGCGCCTGGCGCGCCTGCCCAAGGCCGAGCGCGACCGCGTGCTGGCCGTGCTGCAACTGGCGCAGGAGCTGGGCGCCGAGACCTCCGTGCTGTCCGCCACCGACGCCGCCGAGGCGCTGGTGGCGCTGGCGCGCACGCGCAACTGCGCCATGCTGGTGCTGGGCCGGCCGGCCGGCCGGATGGACCACTGGAAGGCCTGGCTGCGGCACTGGCTGCCGCCGGTGCTGGCCGACGGCATGCTGGGCCGCTCCGGCAGCCTGCACCAGCGCATCGCCCGCCTGGCGCCCACGCTGGACCTGCTGGAGGCCGCGCCCGCGGCCAGCAGCCGCAGCCTTCGCGCGCCGCGCCTGGGCGCCACGGCCGCCAGCCTGGCATCGGACGACGGCGCGCCCGGGCACGTGGCCCAACTGGAGGAGGGCTGGCAGGGCTATGCCTGGGCCGCGGCCGCCGGCGCGGCGATCACGCTGGCGGCGCTGCCGCTGTCGGGTGCGCTGGAGCTGACCAACATCGTCATGCTGTTCCTGCTGGGCGTGCTGGGCATCGCCATGCGCTGGGGGCGCGGCGCGGCGGCGTTCGCGGCGCTGCTCAACGTGCTGCTGTTCGACTTTTTCTTCGTCACGCCGCGCATGTCCTTCTCGGTCAGCGACGTGCAGTACGTGGTGACCTTCGGGGTGATGCTGGTGGTGGGGCTGACCGCCGGCCAGCTCACCGCGGGCCTGCGCTTCCAGGCGCGCGTGGCCTCGGGCCGCGAGCAGCGCGCGCAGGCGCTGTTCGCGCTCACGCGCGACCTGTCGGCGGCGATGCAGACCGAGCAGGTGGCCGCGCTGGGCGTGGCGGCGGTGCGCCAGACCTTCGGCGGCCAGGCCTGCCTGCTGCTGCCCGACCGCGACGACCGCCTGGCCTTCCCCGCCGACGCGCCGCCCGGCCTGGACGCGAGCGTGGCCGACTGGACGCTGCGCAACGGCCAGAGCGCCGGCCTGGCCACCTCCACGCTGGCCTCCCAGCCCTGGCACTACATGCCTCTGCAGGCGCCGATGCGGGTGCGCGGCGTGCTCGCGCTGCAGCCGGCGCAGCCGCGCTGGCTGCTGATCCCCGAGCAGCGCCAGCAGTTGCAGACGCTGGCGCGGCAGATCGCCATCGCGCTGGAGCGGGTGCACTACGTCGAGGTCGCGCAGCAGGCCGTGGTCGAGATGGAGTCCGAGCGCCTGCGCAACGCGCTGCTGGCCGCGCTGTCGCACGACGTGCGCACGCCGCTCACGGCGCTGATCGGCCTGGCCGAATCGCTGCGCGGCTCGCAGCCGCCGCTGGCGCCCGGGCAGGCCGCCATGGCCGGCGCCGTGGCCGAGCAGGCGCGCGCCCTGCACCTGCTGGTGCACAACCTGCTGGACATGGCGCGGCTGCAGACCGGCGGCGTGCACCTGCGCAGCGACTGGCAGTCGCTGGAGGAGGTGGCCGGCGCGGCCATCCGCGCGGCCGGCCCGGCGCTGGGCGGGTGCGCGGTGGAGACCCGCTTCCCGCCCGACCTGCCGCTGGTGGAGTTCGACGCGGTGCTGCTCGAGCGCGTGCTGGTCAACCTGCTGGAGAACGCCGCGCGCTACGGCGCCCCGCCCATCGTGCTGGCCGCGCACGCCACGCCCGACACGCTGGTGCTCTCGGTGCGCGACCACGGCCCCGGCCTGCCGGCGGCGGTGCGCGGGCGCGAACACACGCTGTTCGACAAGTTCACGCGCGGCGCCAGCGAGTCGGCCACGCCCGGCATCGGCCTGGGCCTGGCCATCGCGCGCGCCATCGTCGAGGCGCACCGCGGCAGCATCACCGCCGCCACCCTGCCCGAGGGCGGGGCAGAATTCACGGTCGTCCTGCCGCGCCGGCCCCCGCCGGAGCTGGACGACATTCCCGACGCGCCAGACAAGCCCGAACCCGCCGCCTGACCCATGCCCGCACCCACCGCCATCGTGATCGAGGACGAACCGCAGATCCGCCGCTTCGTGCGCGCGGCGCTGGAGGGCGAGGGCTGGCAGGTGTTCGAGGCCGCGACGGCGCGCCAGGGCCTGGCCGACGCCGGCACGCGCAAGCCCGACCTGCTGGTGCTCGACCTGGGCCTGCCCGACGGCGACGGCCTGGATCTGATCCGCGACGTGCGCGGCTGGTCGGCCGTGCCGATCATCGTGCTGTCCGCGCGCGTGGACGAGGCCGACAAGATCGCCGCGCTCGACGCTGGCGCCGACGACTACCTGACCAAGCCCTTCGGCACCGGCGAGCTGCTGGCCCGCGTGCGCGCCAACCTGCGCCGCCCGCGCGCGGCCGGCGTCGCCGCCGAGGAGGCCGGTCTGTTCCGCTTCGGCGAGGTCGAGGTCGATGCCCACGCCCGCATCGTGCGCCGCGCCGGCAGCGAGGTGCACCTCACCCCCATCGAGTACCGCCTGCTGGCCCAGCTGGTGGCCCAGCCCGGCCGGGTGCTGACCCACCGGCAACTGCTGCGCGAGGTCTGGGGCCCGTCGCATGCCGAGCAGAGCCACTACCTGCGCATCTACATGGGCCACCTGCGGCAGAAGCTCGAAGCCGACCCGGCCCAGCCGCGCCACCTGCTGACCGAGACCGGCGTGGGATACCGGCTGGTGGTATGACGGGTTTTATGGTTGAAAAATGGCTGCAGCCCAGGTGTTTTCTGGGCCTATAGCTATTGATTTGATAGTTATCGTGCGCCGGCGGATGCCGCCGGAGATGCGCGGATCAGGGCGCCCTCACCGCCGCCGCATCCAGCCGAACCAGCACATCACCAGCACCGGAACGCCCAGCGTGATCCACGACAGCGCATCGCCCCAGCCGTCGTAGAGCAGCGCGGCCAGCAGGCCGAACAGCGACAGCACGCCCATGGCGATCGGCCAGGCCCACAGCGCGCGGAACTGGGCGCGGCGCTGGCGGGCGTGATGCTTGGAGTGGGAATGGCTCATCGCTTCCTGATCCACAGGTAGAGGCCGCTGCCCAGCACGATGATGGTGGCGATGTCCAGCAGCGCCCACAGGATCTGCAGCGGCGTGCCGCCGTAGTCGCCGAAGTGCAGCGGCTGCGACACCAGCAGGGCGGTGCCGTACCAGGGCAGCGGGCGGCTGTCGGTGATCTTGGCCGTCTCCGCGTCCACCAGCACCGGCTGCAGCAGGCGGGAGGTCAGGGGCGTATTGCCCTTCATGAACACGGCGTAGTGGTGCGGGCTGGAATAGTCGGTGCCGGGGAAGGCGACGAAGCGCATGTCCATGTGCGGCAGCAGGCGCCTGGAGGCGTCCACCGACTCCTGCAGCGAGCCGCGCGCCGTGGTCGGCGGCAGGCCCTTGTAGGGCGCGACCATCTCGGCCATCTGGTCGTTCTGCCAGAGCTTGAACACCAGGTCGGCCCAGGTGTTGATCATGCCGGTGGCGCCGACCACGAAGGCCCAGACCAGCGTCACCACGCCCAGCAGGTTGTGCAGGTCCAGCCACTTGGTGCGCCTGCTGCGCTCGCGCCGCACGGTGCCGAATTCAAGCTTGCGCATGAAGGGCGCATACAGCACCACGCCCGAGACGATGGCCACCAGCAGCAACAGTCCCATGAAGCCCAGGAACAGCTTGCCCGGCAGCCCCGCGAACAGGTCCACGTGCAGCCGGAACATGACGTAGATGAAGCCCTCGTCGAACTTGGGCGTGGGCAGCGCCTCGCCGGTGCGCGCATCCACCGCCAGCGAAACGCGCTTGTCGTCGGTGGGCGTATCGCCCAGGGTGACGTAGTAGAAGCGGTCGTCGTCCTCGTCGGGCGAGACGAACTGCACCACCTTGCCCGGGTAGCGCTCCTGCCCGGCCTTGAGCACCTTGTCGAGCGACACGCGCGGCGCGTCGGCGGCCATGGCCGGCGGCTCGATCTCGGTGCCCAGCAGGTGGCCGATCTCGTGGTGGAAGATCAGCGGCAGGCCGGTCAGGCACAGCAGCAGCATGAAGGCGGTGCTCACCAGGCTGGACCACTTGTGGACCCAGGTCCAGCCGCGGATGGCGCTGCTGCTGAGGAAACGGTGCGCTGCGTGCGGCCTGGCCGGCGCGGCGCTGTCGGGCAAGGTGGTGCTGGGGAGCATGGCGGCGGCCGTGCGGGGTCAGAAGCGGTAGGTGGCGCTGGCGACCACCGTGCGGCGCGCGCCGAACCAGCAGTCGCCGCGGGACAGGCAGGTGCTGAAGTAGCGCTTGTCCGCCAGGTTGCCGACGTTCAGCGCGTAGCGCCACTGCGGCGTGTCGTAGGCCAGCAGCGCGTCGACCAGGGCGGCGGACGGCACCTGCGGCCCGGTGCCGGAGGAGCGGTCGCGGAAGCTGCCGAACCAGCGCACCCCGGCGCCCGCCGAGAAGCCGCTGTGGCCGGCGATGCTGAAGCGGTAGCGCGCCCAGGCGGAGGCCTGGTGGCGGGGCAGGCCTTCGAGCGCCGGGTCGAGGTCGGTGTAGTTGTAGTGCGCCGTCAGGTCGAGCCGCTGCGTGACCGCGCCGCGCGCCTCCAGCTCCAGCCCACGCGTGGTGGTCCTGTCGAGCTGCGCCACCGAGGTGGGCGTCGGGTTGCTGGTACGGTTCTTCTCCTTCAGGTCGTAGACGGCGGCGTTGAACGCCAGCGCCCGGCCGGCCGGCTCGTACTTCACGCCGGCCTCCCACTGCTCGCCGCGCAGCGGCTTGAGCCGCTGGCCGAACTGGTCGGCCAGCGGGGTGAAGGATTCGCTGTAGCTCACATAGGGCGACCAGCCACCGCGCGCCGCGTACATCAGGCCCAGGCGCTTGCTGTTGGCGCTGTCGTTCTGGTCGCCGCTGCCCGCCGTGGCGTTGTTCACCTGGTCATGGCGAAGGCCGAGCACCGCGATCCACGGGCCCCATTTCATCTGGTCCTGCACATACAGGCCGGTCTGGCGCAGCCGGTTGACCGGGCTGTCGGTGAGCGTGGGCAGCACCGTGGGGGTGTAGACCGGCTGGTAGGCGTCGATCAGCGGCACCGTGCCGCCGGCATACACCGGGAATTCCGTGCCCGAGGCCTGGCGCGTGGTGAAGCGCGAGAAGTCCAGGCCGGCGAGCACCTGGTGCGCCACCGCGCCGGTGGTGAAGGCGCCTTGCAGGTGCTGGTCCGCGCTGAAGGTTTCCACGCGCGTCTTCGAGGCGTAGTAGTAGCGGCCCAGCAGCCGCTTGTTGACCGGGTCGCCCGCCCAGCCGCCCGGCAGCGTGAACGAGTCGGCATAGGCGTTGAGGTAGTCCACGTCGTTGCGCACGTAGCGCAGGTTCTGCCGCACCGTCCAGGTGTCGTCGAGTCGGTGCTCCAGCAGGTAGCCCAGCGAGCGGCGCTCGACATTGAAATGGTCGCCCGGCTGGCCTATGAAGGCGCTGCTCGACAGCAGGCCGTTCGGGTTGGGCAGGATAGTGCCCTGCCACGGCAGGAACTGGGAGGTGGAGCCGGTCTTGTCCTTCTGGTAGAGCGCCTGCAGCGTGAGCGAGGTCGCGCCGCTGGGGCGCCAGGTGAGCGAGGGCGCGAGCAGACGGCGGTCGTCCGGCACCTGCTCGGTCTGGGTGCCGGCGTCGCGGCCCACGGCGATCAGGCGGTAGAGCCACTGGCCGTCGGCGCTCAGCGGCCCGGTCAGGTCGGCCTGGATCTGCCTGCGGCCGAAGTTGCCGAGCTGCACGCCCACCTCGCCCTGGCGCTCGGCCTGCGGGCGCTTGCTCACCATGTTGACGACGCCGGCCGTGCTGCCCTGGCCGAACAGCATGGCCGCGGGGCCCGCAGCACCTCGATGCGCTCCAGCGTGTAGGGGTCGGTGCGGCCATTGGCGGTGTAGTAGCCGTTGGTCTTGCGCAGGCCGTCCAGGTACTCGTCGGGAAAGGCGCCGCGCACGCGCACGTTGTCGGTGCGGGCGTCGACGCCATAGGCCTCGGAGCGCACGCCCGCGGCGTAGTTGAGGGCGTCCTGCAGATTGGTGGCGCCCTGGTCCACCATCTGGTCGCGCGTCACCACCGTGACCGACTGCGGCGTCTCCGCCAGCGGCGTGTCCGTCTTGGTGGCAGACGACGCCCGCTTGGCGCGGTAGCCGTTGACCGGCCCGGTGGCCGTCTCGGCCGCGGCCTCGGAGCGCACCTCCACCTCTTTCAGCGTGGCCTCGCCAGTGGCCTGCGCATGGGCGCTCAGCGCGGTGCAAAGGCCGCCCGCCAGCAGCAGGACGGCGTGGCGGACGGGGCTATGGGCGGGAGAGGGCAGCATGGCTCGACATGATTTTGGTAACGCGAAGAATTCGCATTATCTTTCAATATCGAAAATTCATACAGACTGCCGCGCCCTGCCGCGCGCCGCGCTGGCTGGTGCGGCGCCTCAGGCGCCGGCGGCCGGCCGTGGCACGGGCCGCGGCCGGCCCTGCTCGTCGATCGCCACGTAGGTCAGCCGCGCCTCGGTCACCTTCACGAAACGGCCCTGGTCGGCGAAGCGTTCGGCGTAGACCTCCACCTCCACCGTGACCGAGGTGTTGCCCACGCGCGAGATGACCGAGAAGAAGGACAGGATGTCGCCCACGCGCACCGGCTGCTTGAAGATGAATTCGTTGACCGCCACCGTGGCCATGCGGCCCTGGATGTAGCGCGCGGGCAGTACCGAGCCGGCCAGATCGACCTGCGCCATGACCCAGCCGCCGAAGATGTCGCCATTGCCGTTGGTGTCCGCCGGCATGGGGATCACCTTCAGTACCAGTTCCTTGTCGGTGGGCAATGCGATGTCGTGGGGGCTGCGGGGGTCGGTCATGGGCACAATCCAGGTGAAAAACTACTCCAGAGATTCTCCCCGATGAGACGTGAGGGCAATGCCGCCTCCCCAGCCACGCCGGTCGCGCCCGCTACGGCGGCACCCGCACGGGCGCGCTCCGACTGGGCCACGCTGGCCCGGCTCTTTCCCTACCTGTGGCAGTACAAGTGGCGGGTGCTGGCGGCGCTGGCCTTCATGGTCGGCGCCAAGGGGGCCAACGTGGGCGTGCCGCTGCTGCTCAAGCAACTGGTGGACCGCATGTCGCCGCCGGGCGTGCAGGCGGTGCTGCTGGTGCCGGTGGCGCTGCTGCTGGGCTACGGGCTGCTGCGCCTGTCGACCTCGGTCTTCACCGAGCTGCGCGAGCTGGTGTTCGCCAAGGCCACTGAGGGCGCCTCGCGCAGCATCTCGCTGCAGGTGTTCCGGCATCTGCATGCGCTGAGCCTGCGCTTTCACCTGGAGCGCCAGACCGGCGGCGTGACGCGCGACATCGAGCGCGGCACGCGCGGCGTGCAGTCGCTGGTGTCGTACTCGCTCTACAGCATCATCCCGACGCTGATCGAGGTCGCGCTGGTGCTGTCGATCCTGGCGGCGAAGTTCGACGCCTGGTTCGCCGTCATCACCGGCGTGGCTCTGGTGGTCTACATCATCTTCACGGTCACCGTGACCGAATGGCGCACCCAGTTCCGGCGCAAGATGAACGAGCTCGATTCGTCGGCCCACAGCCGCGCCATCGACTCGCTGCTGAACTACGAGACGGTCAAGTACTTCAACAACGAGGACTTCGAGGCGCAGCGCTACGACGAGCGGCTGGAGCGCTACCGCCGCGCCGCGGTCAAGAGCCAGACCACGCTGAGCTTTCTCAACGGCGGGCAGCAGTGCATCATCGCCGTGGGCCTGGTGGCCATGCTCTGGCGCGCCACGCAGGGCGTGGTCGATGGCCGCATGACGCTGGGCGACCTGGTGATGGTCAACGCCTTCATGATCCAGCTCTACATTCCGCTGGGCTTCCTGGGCGTGATCTACCGCGAGATCAAGCAGAGCCTGACCGACCTGGACAAGATGTTCACGCTGATGGAGCAGGAGCGCGAGATCGCCGATGCGCCCGGCGCCCGGCCGCTGCTCGTGCCGCCCGAAGGCGTGGCGGTGCGCTTCGAGTCGGTGCGCTTCGCCTATCACGCCGCGCGGCCGATCCTGCACGACGTCAGCTTCGAGATCCCGGCCGGATGCACCGTGGCGGTGGTCGGGCCCTCGGGCTCGGGCAAGTCCACGCTGGCGCGGCTGCTGTTCCGCTTCTACGACGTGGACGCGGGCTGCATCCGCCTGGCCGGGCAGGACATCCGCGCGCTGACCCAGTCCAGCCTGCGCCAGGCCATCGGCATCGTGCCGCAGGACACGGTGCTGTTCAACGACAGCATCGGCTACAACATCGGCTATGGCCGGCCCGGCGCCACGCAGGCCGAGATCGAGGCGGCCGCGCGCGCCGCGAGCATCCACGGCTTCATCAGCGCGCTGCCGCAGGGCTACGACACGCCGGTGGGCGAGCGCGGACTGAAGCTCTCGGGCGGCGAGAAGCAGCGCGTGGCCATCGCGCGCACCCTGCTCAAGAACCCGCCGGTGCTGATCTTCGACGAGGCGACCTCGGCCCTCGATTCGGCCAACGAGCGCGCCATCCAGGCCGAGCTGCAGCACGCGGCCGCCGGCAAGACCGCGCTGGTGATCGCGCACCGCCTGTCCACCATCGCCGACGCGCACGAGATCCTGGTGATGGAGGCCGGCCGCATCGTCGAGCGCGGCACCCATGCCGCACTGATCGCCGCGCAAGGCCGCTACGCCCAGATGTGGGCGCTGCAGCAGAGCGGCGAGTGAATCCTTCGTTTACTGCCCGCCATTGACGCCATGACCCAGCCCCTCGTCCTCCTGCTCAGCACGCTTGCCGAGCCCTACCGCGCCCAGATCGCCGAGCGCTATCAACTGCTCTACGCCCCCACCGCCGCCGAGCGCGCCGCGCAGATCGCCGCGCGCGGCGCCGAGGTGCGCGTGGTGCTGACCATCGGCACCGTCGGCCTGAGCGCCGCCGAGATCGACGCCATGCCGCGGCTGGAGCTGGTCTGCACCCTGGGCGTGGGCTACGAGCGGGTGGACGTGGAGCACGCCCGCGCGCGCGGCATCGCGCTGGCCAACGGCGCCGGCACCAACGACGACTGCGTGGCCGACCAGGCGCTGGGCCTGCTGCTTGCCGCGGTGCGGCGCATTCCGCAGAACGACCGCGCCTGCCGCGAGGGCCTCTGGCGCGACGCGCTGCCGATGTCGCCGCAGGTCGCGGGCAAGCGCATGGGCATCCTGGGCCTGGGCACCATCGGCCGCAAGATCGCGCAGCGCGCGCGCGGCTTCGACATCGAGGTCGGCTACCACAACCGCAAGCCGCGCGCGGACGTGCCCTACGCCTACTTCGGCACGCTCGCCGCGCTGGCCGCGTGGTGCGACTTCCTGGTCATCGCCACGCCCGGCGGCGCCGCGACGCGGCACATGGTCGACGCCGAGGTGCTGGCCGCGCTCGGGCCGCGCGGCTACCTGGTGAACATCGCGCGCGGCAGCGTGGTCGATACCGCGGCGCTGGCCGACGCGCTGGCGCAGCAACGCATCGCCGGCGCCGCGCTCGACGTGTACGAGAGCGAGCCCGAGCGGCCCGAAACCCTGCTGGGCTTTGCCGAACTGGTGCTGTCGCCGCACGTCAGCGGCCGCTCGCCCGAGGCGATCCAGAACACGGTGAGCCGCTTCATCGCCAATGCCGACGGCCATTTCGCGGGGCGCGGCGTGGTGTCGCCGATATAGCCCTTGGCGGCGTTTTCATGAGAAATTGATAGCATGAAGCCCTGGAGGGGTCTGCCTTTCAGGCCGTCATGGCCATGAAGTGAAGATTCCTCCAGGGCTTCATGCTATTGTTTTTGATGATGGACTACGGCCTGGGCATCTGCGCCAGCGCGTCGAGGAAGCTCTTTCGCCACCAGTGCACGTCCTGCTCGCGGATGCCCTGGAGCAGCTTTTGGTGGCGCTCGCGGCGTTCTTCCAGCGGCATGCGCAGGGCGCGCTGGATCACCTCGGCGGTGCCGTGGGCGTCGTAGGGGTTGACCAGCAGCGCCTCCCTCATCTGTTCGGCCGCGCCGGCGAAGCGCGAGAGCACCAGCACGCCGGGGTCGGCCGGGTCCTGCGCGGCGACGTATTCCTTGGCCACCAGGTTCATGCCGTCGCGCAGCGGCGTGACCAGGCCCACGGCGGCGGCGCGGCAGATGCCGGGGATGCGCTTGCGCGCGACCACGCGGTGGATGTAGCGGATCGGCATCCAGTCCAGCTCGCCGTAGTCGCCGTTGATGGCGCCGCACAGGCCTTCGAGTTCCTGGCGGATGTCGTTGTAGGCCTCCACGCTCTCGCGCGTGGGCGAGGCGATCTGGATCAGCGTGGCGCTGTCGCGGTTCTCCGGGTAGTGGGCCAGCAGTTCGCGGAAGGCGCGGATGCGGTGCGGTATGCCCTTGGAGTAGTCGAGCCGGTCCACGCCGATCAGCAGGCGCCGGCGCGCGTACTCCTCGCGCATGCGCAGATAGGTGTCGCGCGCGTCCTTGGCGTGGGTGAGCGCGGCGAATTCGTCCACGTCGATGCCGATCGGGAAGGCCTGCGCGCGGATGGTGTTGCCGAAGGCGCGGAACATGTGCTCGCCCAGCGCCTGGGCGCCCAGCTCGCCCTGGACGTAGCGCGCGAAGTGCATCGCGTCGGTCTCGCTCTGCAGGCCGACCACGTCGTAGGAGAACAGCGAGCGCATCAGCCACTCGTGCTGCGGGATGGCCGCCAGGATCTGCTGCGGCGGCAGTGGAATGTGCAGGAAGAAGCCGATCTTCTGCCTGCAGCCCATGGCGCGCAGCTCGGCCGCGAGCGGGATCAGGTGGTAGTCGTGCACCCAGATGGTGTCGTCGTCCCGGAGCAGCGGCAGCAGCTTGCGCGCGAACAACTGGTTCACGCGCCGGTAGCCAGCCACGTGCCCGGCGTCGAAGTGCGCCAGGTCGAGCCGGTAGTGGAACACCGGCCACAGCACGCCGTTGCTGTAGCCGAGGTAGAAGCTGTCGTGGTCCTCCTTGCACAGGTCCACGGTGGCCAGCGTCACCGTGCCGGCCTGCTGCCTGTGCAGCTCGCCTTCGCCCGGCGTGCCGCCCTCGAGCACGGTGCCGCTCCAGCCGAACCACAGGCCGCCGGTGCGGTTGAGGGTCTCGCCCAGCGCCACGGCCAGGCCGCCGGCGGCGGGCTTGCGTGGATCGGCCAGGCGGTTGGAAACGACGACGAGTCTGCTCATATCGGCTCACCCCCAGGCTGCGCGCACCGCGTGCCGCCGCGCCAACCCCCTTGCAGGGGGCACATCCGGCGGCCCGGCAAAGCCGGTTCCGCGGATGCCTGCGCAGGGCCTGCCCCGCGGCCTTGCTCCCCGTTGGATCGCGTGGGCTGCCGGCGGTTCCGGGCGCCCTGGAAAATCGGAGTCTTCATATGGCGGAGTCCCAGGGGGCGGACAGGCGCACCGCCGCGTTGATGATGCCGACCATCGAATAGGTCTGCGGGAAGTTGCCCCACATCTCGCCGGTGTCGGGGTGCGTGTCCTCCGACATCATGCCCAGGTGGTTGCGCGCGGCGAGCATGGTCTCGAAGATGCTGCGCGCCTCGTCCTCGCGGCCGATGCGCGCCAGCGCGTCGATCAGCCAGAAGGTGCAGATGTTGAACGCGGTCTCGGGCTTGCCGAAGTCGTCCGGGGCCTCGTAGCGGCGCATGTAGGGGCCGTCGCACAGGTGCTTCTGCATCGCCTCGACGGTGGAGACGAAGCGCGGGTCGCGCGGGTCGATCATGCCGACCTCGGCCATCAGCAGCACGCTGGCGTCCAGGTCGCGGCCGCCGAAGCTCTCGGCAAAGGCCTGGCGCTGCGCGTTCCAGGATTTCTCCAGGATCTCCTCGCGCATGCGCCGGGCGTGGCCGTGCCAGTAGGCGGCGCGCTCGGGCAGCGCGAGCGCGTCGGCGATCTTGGCCAGCCGGTCGCAGGCGGCCCAGCTCATGAGCGCGGAGGAGGTATGCACCCGGGCGCGGGTGCGCAGCTCCCACATGCCGGCATCGGGCGTGCCGTAGACGCGGATCGCCTGCTCGCCCACGACTTCGAGCTGCGCGAATTCGGCCTTGCCTGCCGGATGCAGCAGGCGCTTGTCGTGGAAGGCCTGCGCCGCGCCCAGCACGATGTTGCCGTAGACGTCGTGCTGGAAATGCTCCTGCGCCTGGTTGCCCACGCGCACCGGGCCCATGCCGCGGTAGCCGGCCAGGTGCTCGACGAAGGACTCGGGCAACTCCCGCTCCATGCCGATGCCGTAGAGCGGCTGCACGTGCTGGCCCTTGGCGGCGATCACCACGTTGCCGAGGTAGCGCAGGTAGTCCTCCATGGTGCCCACCTCGGACAGGCTGTTGAGCGCGCGCACCACGAAGAAGGCGTCGCGCAGCCAGCAGTAGCGGTAGTCCCAGTTGCGCTGGCTGCCCGGCGCCTCGGGCACGCTGGTGGTCATGGCCGCGACGATGGCGCCGGTCTCCTCGAACAGCGAGAGCTTGAGCGTGATGGCGGCGCGGATCACCGCGTCCTGCCACTCCAGCGGCACGGCCAGGCGCTGGCTCCACTTGCGCCAGTAGGTGATGGTTTCGCGCTCGAAGTGGCGCGCCGTTTCGGCGATGCCGTCGTGCAGCGTCTCGTCCGCGCCCAGCAGGAAGTGCAGGTCGTGCGTCAGCACGAAGGGCGTCTTCGACAGCACGTAGGTGATCGGCGCGTCGGTGTTGAGCCGCAGCGTCATGGCGCTGCCGACGAAGCGCACGTGGTTGCTGCCGCGCGTGATCCCGGGCTGCTCGCGGCCCCAGTCGTAGCGCAGGTCAATGTTCACGCGGATGCGCGGCGCGCCGCGGATCACCGTGACCCGGCGCACCAGCGTCTGCGGGCGGAAGAAGCGCGAGCGCGCATAGAAGCGCGGCGCCAGGTCGATGATCTCCAGGCCGTGGCCCTCGGTGTCGAACAGCTGCGTGCGCAGCACCGCGGTATTGGGCTCGTACCACTGGCGGCTGTGCGAGAGGTTCTCGATCTCGATGCCGAAGGCGCTGCCCTGCGCGCCCGGCTGCAGCAGCGCGTTGAACACCGGGTCGCCGTCGAAGCGCGGCATGCAGCACCAGACGATGCGCCCGCGCAGGTCCACCAGCGCGCTCAAGCCGCAGTTGCCCACCATGCCCAGCGCGAGCGAGGCCTGCGCCGGCGGCGCGAAGCCTTCCGGCCGCCCGGCGGCTGCGCCCGGGCTCGGGCTGTGCGGGAGCGGATCGAGGGCGGGCGGTACGGGGTTGGCGGTCATGGCGTTGCGGGGGAGATGGAGGAAGAGGAGGGCGTTGCGGGCAGCCCGGCGCGGGCGCTGGCCAGCCAGCCGCGCAGCGTGGCGGGGTTGAGGCAGCGGTGCTCGGCCATGCTCGGCCCTTCGCCCACCTTCACGCCCAGGCCGCCCAGCCGCGTCACCGCGGCAAAGCCGGCCTCGTCGGTGACGTCGTCGCCGGCGAAGACCGGCACCCGCCCGGCAAAGGGCGGCGCGGCCATGAAGGCCTCGATGGCGCGGCCCTTGTCCACGCTGGCGGACTTGAGCTCCAGCACGTACTTGCCGTGCAGCAGTTCCATGCCCTGCATGCGCGCCATGGCCTCGCGCAGGGCCGCCTCGCACAGGCGCCCCAGTTCAGGGGCGTGGCGGTAGTGCAGCGCCACCGAACGCGGCTTGTGTTCCACCATCAGGCCCCGGTGCTGCGCTGCCAGCTCTTCCATGGCGGCGGCGGCGGGGGCCAGGTCCGGCGCCGGCACGCTCAGGGAGCGGCCATCGGGCAGGCGGCACTGCGCGCCGTGCTCGCCCGCGGTGGGCAGCGCCAGCGGCGCGAGAAAGCGGTCCACGTCGGCGATCGGGCGGCCGGTGACGATGGCCAGGGCCCCGCCCAGTTGCCCGTGCAGCGCGGCCAGCGTGGGCACCAGTCCCAGCGGTATGCGCACGGCGTCGGGGGAGGGGGCGAGTTCGGCGAGCGTGCCGTCGAAGTCCAGGAAAAGCGCCGTCTGCGCGGAAACTGTCGGAAGCAATTGCATCGCCGCCGACCTTAGCAGACCGCGCCGCCGTCCCGTGTGGGTCAAATCCCCGTTCGCGGCACGGGCTTGCGCCGACAGCGCGGCGGTAAACGGGCGGTAAAAAACCAGGACCACGGGCCGGCGGAGAGCGGCAGCCCGCTACCATCCGGACGACCCATTCCGCCCTTCTCAGCCCCATGCGCCCCTACCGCCCCTCCCGGTCCCGTCTGCAGCGCCCCGGCTTCCAGGCCGGGCGAACCCGCGTCTGGGTGCTCGGGCTGCTGCTCCTGCTCGTGCTCGGCGGCGGCGCCTGGTGGTGGAAGACCCAGCGCGGCGACGCCGGCCCGGCCGCCGGCGCGGCCAAGCCGGGCGGGCAGGGCGGCCCGGGCGCGCGCCGCTTCGGCGGCAGCCAGGTGCAGCCGATCTCGGCCGACGTGGTCAAGCGCCAGGACGTGCGGGTGCTGATCGCCGCCATCGGCACCGTCACCGCGCGCAACACCGCGGTGGTGCGCACCAAGGTCGATGGCGAACTCAAGTCGATCCGCTTCAAGGACGGCGACATGGTCAAGGCCGGCCAGCTCCTGGCCGAGATCGACCCGGCGAGCTACCAGGCGGCCCTGGCCCAGGCGCAGGGCGCGCTGGCGCGCGACCAGGCGCTGCTGCGCAATGCCCGGCTCGATCTGCAGCGCTACCAGGACCTGCTCGCCAAGGACTCCATCGCCAAGCAGCAGGTCGATACCCAGGCCGCCCTGGTGGCGCAGTACGAGGGCACGGTGCAGGCCGACCAGGGCCAGGTCGACAGCGCGCGGCTGCAACTGTCCTACACCCGCGTGACCGCGCCCATCGCCGGGCGGCTCGGCCTGCGCCAGGCCGATCTGGGCAACGTGGTGCACGCGGCCGATACCAACGGCATCGTCACCATCACCCAGGTGCAGCCGATCTACGCGCTGTTCTCGGTGCCCGAGGCGTATCTGCCCCGCATCGTGGCGCGGCTGCGCGGCGGCGCGCAGATGCCGGTGGAGCTGTGGGACCGCGAGCAGAGCCATCGCCTGGCCGTGGGCCGGCTGGAGACGCTGGACAACGCCATCGACACCACCACCGGCACGGTCAAGGCCAAGGCCACCTTCGCCAACGAGGACGGCTCGCTGTTTCCCAACCAGTTCGTCAACGTGCGGCTGCAGGTCGATACGCTGCCGGACGTGCTGACCGTGCCCACCACGGCGGTGCAGCGCGGCACGCAGGGCACCTACGTCTATGCGGTGAAGGACGACGGCACCGTGACGCTGCGCCGCGTGCGGCTGGGCACCACCGATGGCGACCGGGTCAGCGTGCAGGGCGAACTGGCCGAGGGTGAGCGCGTGGTGACCGATGGCGCCGACCGCCTGCGCGAAGGCGCGCAGGTGGCGGTGATCGCCGCCGACGCCGCGGCCAGGGCCGACCAGGCGGTGCAGGACGCGGCGAGCCGGCCGCGCGGCGCCATGCGCAACCTGCCGCCGGAGGTGGCGGCCAAGGTGCAGAACATGTCGCCCGAGGAGCGCCGCGCCTTCCTGCGGCAACTGCGCGAGAAGCAGCAGCCGCCGCCGCAGGGCGCGGCACCGGCCGCCCCAACCACCCCGGCGGCCCCGGCCGCGCGCTGAGCCGGCCCGGCCATGAACCTCTCGCGCATCTTCATCCTGCGCCCGATCGCCACGGCGCTGCTGATGGTGGCGGTGCTGATCGCCGGCGTGCTGGCCTACCGCATGCTGCCGCTGTCGGCGCTGCCCGAGGTCGACTACCCGACCATCCAGGTGGTCACGCTCTACCCCGGCGCCAGCCCGGACGTGATGACCTCCTCGGTCACCGCGCCGCTGGAGCGCCAGTTCGGCCAGATGCCGGGGCTGGCGCAGATGTCCTCCTCCAGCTCGGGCGGCGCCTCGGTGATCACGCTGCGCTTCTCGCTCGACGTGGGACTCGACGTGGCCGAGCAGGAGGTGCAGGCCGCGATCAACGCCGGCAGCAACCTGCTGCCCTCGGACCTGCCGATGCCGCCGCTCTACAACAAGGTCAATCCGGCCGATGCGCCGGTGCTCACGCTGGCCGTCACCTCGCCCTCGCTGCCGGTGATCCGGGTGCACGACCTGGTCGAGAACCGCCTGGCGCCCAAGCTGTCGCAGGTGCCGGGCGTGGGCCTGGTGGCGATCGCCGGCGGGCGCCGGCCGGCCGTGCGCATCCAGGCCAACCCGGTGGCGCTGGCCTCCGCCGGCATGACGCTGGACGACGTGCGCACCGCCATCGCCGCGGCCAACGTCAAGCAGGCCAAGGGCAGCTTCGACGGCCCGGCGCGCGCCTCCACCATCGACGCCAACGACCAGTTGCAGTCGGCCGACGAGTACCGCAACCTGATCATCGCCTACAAGAACGGCAACCCGATCCGCCTGAAGGACATCGCCGACACGGTGGACGACGCCGAGAACACCCGCCTGGCGGCCTGGGCCGGCCTGCCCGGCCAGGGCTCGACCGCGGGCGTGATCCTCAACATCCGGCGCCAGCCCGGCGCCAACGTGATCGAGACGGTGGACCGGGTCAAGGCGTTGCTGCCGCAGCTGCAGGCCACGCTGCCGGCCTCGCTCGACGTGCAGGTGCTGACCGACCGCACCGTGACCATCCGCGCCTCGGTCAAGGACGTGCAGTTCGAGCTGCTGCTGGCCGTGGCCCTGGTGGTGATGGTGATCTTCGTGTTCCTGCGCAGCCTCTCGGCCACGCTGATCCCGAGCGTGGCGGTGCCGCTGTCGCTGATCGGCACTTTCGGCGTGATGTACCTGTGCGGCTTCTCGATCAACAACCTGACGCTGATGGCGCTGACCATCTCCACCGGCTTCGTGGTGGACGACGCCATCGTCATGATCGAGAACATCGCCCGCTACGTCGAGGCCGGCGAGCCGCCGCTGCAGGCCGCGCTCAAGGGCAGCAAGCAGATCGGCTTCACCATCGTCTCGCTGACCATCTCGCTGATCGCGGTGCTGATCCCGCTGCTGTTCATGGGCGACGTGGTCGGGCGGCTGTTCCACGAGTTCGCCATCACCATGGCGGTGGCGATCCTGGTGTCGATGGTGGTCTCGCTCACGCTCACGCCCATGCTCTGCGCGCGCCTGCTCCGGCACACGCCCGAGGAAAGCCACGGCCGGCTGTACCAGGCCACCGGCCGCTTCTTCGAGCGCACCATCGCCGGCTACGGCCGCGTGCTCAACTGGGTGCTGGACCGCAGCGGCCTCACGCTGCTGGTGTTCCTGGCGACGCTGGCGCTCACCGTGCTGCTGTACTTCGTCGTGCCCAAGGGCTTCTTTCCCGAGCAGGACACCGGCACCATCCAGGCCACGACCGAGGCCGAGCAGTCCATCTCGTTCGCCGCCATGGCCGAGCGCCAGCAGGCGATGGTGGCGCGCATCCTGCAGGACCCGGCGGTCAAGAGCGTGTCCTCCTTCATCGGCGTGGACGGCACCAACACCACGCTCAACACCGGGCGCCTGCTGATCGACCTCAAGCCCAAGGCCGAGCGCGGCCCGATCGCCGAGGTGCTGCGCCGGCTCGCCGACAGCGTGCACGACGTGCCCGGCATCGCGCTCTACGCCCAGCCGGTGCAGGACCTGACCATCGAGGACCGCGTGGCGCGCACGCAGTACCAGTTCCTCATGTCCTCGCCCGACCTGCAGCAGCTGCAGACCACCAATGCGCAACTGCTCGAGCGCCTGCGCCATCGGCCCGAACTGGCCGACGTCGCCAGCGACCTGCAGAGCCAGGGCCTGCAGGCCTTCGTGCAGATCGACCGCGCCCAGGCCGGGCGCCTGGGCGTGACCGTCGCGGGCATCGACACCGCGCTCTACAACGCCTTCGGGCAGCGGCTGATCTCCACCATCTTCACCCAGTCCAACCAGTACCGCGTGGTGCTGGAGGTGGCGCCGCGCTTCAAGCTCGGGCCCGAGGCGCTGGGCGCGATCTACGTGCCGTCCTCGCTCGGCGCGCCGGTGCCGCTGTCCTCGGTGGCCACGGTGGTGGAGCGGCCCACCGCGCTGGCCGTGAACCACGTCGGCCAGCTGCCGGCGGCCACCATCTCCTTCAACACCGCGCCCGGCGTGTCGCTGGGCCACGCGGTGGAGGCGATCAAGGCCGAGCAGGCGGCCATGGACATGCCGCTCAGCGTGGAGACCAGCTTCCAGGGCGCGGCGCTGGCCTTCCAGGCCTCGCTCTCGAACACCCTGCTGCTGATCCTGGCGGCCGTGGTCACCATGTACATCGTGCTCGGCGTGCTGTACGAGAGCACGATCCACCCGGTCACCATCCTCTCGACCCTGCCCTCGGCCGGCCTGGGCGCGCTGCTGGCGCTGCTCGCGGCCCGGCTCGACCTGGACATCATCGCCGTCATCGGCATCGTGCTGCTGATCGGCATCGTGAAGAAGAACGCGATCATGATGATCGACTTCGCGCTCGACGCCGAGCGCGAGCAGGGCCTGTCGTCCAGGGACGCGATCTTCCAGGCCTGCCTGCTGCGCTTTCGCCCGATCCTCATGACCACGCTCGCCGCCCTGCTCGGCGCCCTGCCGCTGATGCTGGGCACCGGCGTGGGCAGCGAACTGCGCCATCCGCTGGGCGTCACCATGGTCGGCGGCCTGATCGTGTCGCAGTTGCTCACGCTGTTCACCACGCCGGTCATCTACCTGGGCTTCGAGGGCCTGGCGCAGCGCTGGCGCCGGAGGGGGGAGCTGCGGCATGCGGGTTGATGTTCTATTGATGAAATATGGCTGTAGCCCAGGTTTTATCTGGGCTTCTAGCTATCTATTTGATAGTTCTTCCGTTGTGCCGGGTTCGGAGGCCGGGACTCGCCCCGGCGGGCGAGTTCCTTTCTTTTGCGTCGCCAAAAGAAAGGAACCAAAGAAAAGGCGAGCCGCAGTCATGGACCTTTCGGGCTTCCCTGCGCCGCTCGCGTCGAGCGGTGGAGGGAGCAGGAAAGGGGCCGAGCGCAGCGACGGCCCGTGTGGCTATCCCCGGGTCCCCTCGGGATGCGCCGAGGAGCGCAGAGGCAGGCGGATCAGGGCTCGCCCTTGTTTGAGCGAAGCGAGTTTGGGCGAGACCCCGCCTGCCGCGAGCACCGCAGGTTGCCCCGGAGCGCAGCGCAGGGGACGCAGCACGTGGGGTCGCCAGCCGGGGCGAACTCCCGGCTCCTGCCCTCAGCAAGAGCAGCAAAATCCAGTTTCGGCTAGAAGGCCGGGTTGGCCCGCTCCATGAGCCCCTCCACCCCCTTCATCCACCGCCCGATCGCCACCAGCCTCCTGACCCTGGGCCTGGCGATCGCCGGCGTGATCGCCTTCTTCCTGCTGCCGGTGGCGCCGCTGCCGCAGGTGGACTACCCGACCATCTCGGTCTCCGCCAGCCTGCCGGGCGCCAGCCCCGACACCATGGCCGCCACGGTGGCCACGCCGCTGGAGCGGGCGCTGGGGGCGATCGCCGGGGTGAACGAGATCACCTCCACTTCCACGCTGGGCAATACCCGGGTGGTGCTGCAGTTCGACCTGGACCGCGAGATCAACGGCGCCGCGCGCGACGTGCAGGCGGCCATCAACGCGGCGCGCACGCTGCTGCCCACCGGCATGCCCGGCAACCCGACCTACCGCAAGGTCAACCCGGCCGATTCGCCGATCCTGATCCTGTCGCTGACCTCCGCCACGCTCACGCGCGGGCAGATGTACGACGCCGCCTCCACCGTGCTGGCGCAGAGCCTGGCGCAGGTCGAGGGCGTGGGGCAGGTGACGATCGGCGGCGGCGCGCTGCCGGCGGTGCGCATCGAGCTGGACCCGAACCGGCTGGCCGCCAACGGTATCGCGCTGGAGACGGTGCGCTCGGTGGTGACCTCGGCCAACGCCAACCGGCCGCTCGGCGCGGTGGAGCGCGACGGGCGCTACTGGCAGATCGGCGCCAACGACCAGGCGCGCACCGCGGCCGAGTACGCGCCGCTGGTGCTGTCCTACAAGAACGGCAACGCGGTGCGGCTGCAGGACGTGGCCGAGGTGATCGACTCGGTGCAGGACGTGCGCAACTACGGCGTGGCCAACGGCAAGCCGGCCATCCTGCTGCAGATCTTCAAGGAGCCCGGCGCCAACATCCTGGAGGCGACGGAGCGGGTGCGCGCGATGCTGCCGCGGCTCAAGGCCTCGATCCCGGCGGCGATCGACCTGGACGTCGTCTCCGACCGCACGCCCACGCTGCGCGCCTCGCTGCGCGAGGTCGAGCGCGCGCTGGCGATCGCGGTGGCGCTGGTGATCCTGGTGGTGTTCCTGTTCCTGCGCAACGCCCGCGCCGCGCTGATTCCGAGCGTGGCGGTGCCGGTGTCGCTGGCCGGCACCTTCGGCGTCATGTACCTGGCCGGCTACACGCTGGACAACCTCTCGCTCATGGCGCTGACGGTGGCCACCGGCTTCGTCGTGGACGACGCCATCGTGGTGCTGGAGAACATTTCGCGCCACATGGAGCGCGGCAAGAGTGCGCTGCAGGCCTCGCTCGACGGCGCGCGCGAGATCGGCTTCACCGTGGTGTCCATGAGCCTGTCGCTGATCGCGGTGTTCATCCCGATCCTGCTCATGGGCGGCATCGTCGGGCGCTTCTTCCGCGAGTTCGCGGTGGTCATGTCCGCCGCCATCCTGGTGTCCATGGTGGTCTCGCTCACGACCACGCCGATGATGTGCGCCACCCTGCTCAGGCCGCGCCGCGAGGACGGCCGCGCGCCCTCGCGGCTGGCGCGGTGGTCCGCGCGCGCGCAGCGCGGCCTGCGCCGCGGCTACCGGCAGTCGCTGGCCTGGGTGCTGCGGCACCAGCCGGTGGCGCTGCTGGCGCTGGCGGCGGTGGTGGGGCTCAACGTGTACCTCTACGGCGCCATCGAGAAGGGCTTCCTGCCCGACCAGGACACCGGCCGCGTGATCGGCTTCATCCGCGCCGACCAGGCCACCTCGTTCCAGGCCATGCAGCAGCGGCTGCAGCGCTTCCTGGCCGTCGTCCAGGCCGATCCGGCGGTGGACTACGTGACCGGCTTCACCGGCGGCGGGCAGCGCAACGTGGCGTTCATGTTCATGTCGCTCAAGCCGCTCGGCCAGCGCGATGCGTCCTCGGCCGAGGTGATCGAGCGCCTGCGCAAGCGGCTGCAGAACGAGCCCGGCGCCACCCTGTTCATGAGCCCGCAGCGCGACATCCGCATCGGCGGGCGGCAGTCCAATGCCTCCTACGAGTACACGCTGCAGGCCGACGACAACGCCGAGCTGCGCACCTGGGAGCCGCGCATCCGCCAGGCGCTGGCCGCGCTGCCCGAGCTGGAAGACGTCAACAGCGACCAGCAGGACAACGGCCTGCAGACCTCGCTGGTGATCGACCGCGACGCCGCCGCGCGGCTCGGCCTGTCCATGAGCGCCATCGACGCCACCCTAGGCGATGCCTTCGGCCAGCGCCAGGTGGGCGTGATCTACAACCCGCTGAACCAGTACCGCGTGGTGATGGAGGCCGCGCCGGCCTACCTGCAGAGCCCGGAGTCGCTGCGCAAGTTCTTCTTCGTCTCCAGCACCGGCGCGCAGGTGCCGCTGTCGGCCTTCGCCCGCATGGAACTCGCCAACACGCCGCTGTCGGTCAACCACCAGAGCGGCACGCCGGCCACCACCGTCAGCTTCAACCTGCCGCCCGGCGTGTCGCTGTCGGACGCCACCGCGGCGGTGAACAACGCCGTGGCCGAGCTGGGCGTGCCGGTGTCCATCCGCGGCAGCTTCAGCGGCACGGCCGGCGCCTTCAAGGATGCGCTGTCGAGCCAGCCGGTGCTGATCCTGGCCGCGCTGGTGACCATCTACCTGGTGCTGGGCATCCTCTACGAAGATCTGGTGCACCCGCTCACCATCCTCTCCACGCTGCCCTCGGCCGGCGTCGGCGCGCTGCTGGCGCTGTTGCTGTTCAAGACCGAGTTCTCGCTGATCGCCATGATCGGCGTGATCCTGCTGATCGGCATCGTCAAGAAGAACGCGATCATGATGATCGACTTCGCCGTGGCGCGGCAGCGCGCCCACCCGGTCAGCGCGGCGCAGGCGATCTACCGCGCCTGCCAGCTGCGCGTGCGGCCGATCCTGATGACCACCGTGGCCGCGATCTTCGGCGCGCTGCCGCTGGCGCTGGGCACCGGCGACGGCGCCGAACTGCGCCAGCCGCTGGGCATTGCCGTGGTCGGCGGCCTGATCGGCAGCCAGCTGCTCACGCTCTACACCACGCCGGTGGTCTACGTCGCGCTCGACCGGCTGCGCTCCCTGCGCCTGCGCCCGCGCGCGCGCCGCGCCGCCCTGCCGCTCAAGGAACTCCCCGATGCCGCCTGACCGCCTGCCGCATGCCCGCCGCGCCCTGCGCCTGTCCCTGCTCGCCGCGCTCAGCCTGCTGGCGGCCTGCAACAGCGCGCCGCCCTACGTGCGCCCGGGGCTGGACGTTCCCGCCGCCTACAAGGAGGGCGTGCCCGGCGCGGCGGTGTGGCAGCCGGCCGAGCCGCAGGCGGCCGCCGTGCCCGACGCCTGGTGGACGCTGTTCAACGACCCGGTGCTCGACCAGTTGCAGCGGCAGGCCGCGGCCGGCAACCAGAACGTGCTGCAGAGCGTGGCCCGGCTGCGCGCGGCGCAGGCCGCGGTGGCCAGCAGCCAGGCGGCGCAGCTGCCCACGCTCAACGGCAACTTCGGCGCCACGCGCAGCGTCAGCGGCAGCAGCAGCTCGGGTACGGTCGATGCGTCCGGCAACCCGGTCGGCAGTACCGGCGGCAGGCCGCGCACCCTGAACACCCTGGGCGCCAGCGCCAGTTGGGAGTTGGATCTGTGGGGCCGCCTCTCCGGCGCGGTGGACGCGGCCCGGGCCAATGCCCTGGCCAGCGCCGACGATCTGGCCGCGCTGCGCCTGTCCACCCAGGCGACGCTGGCGCAGACCTATTTCTCGCTGCGCACCGCAGACGCCCAGTCGCAGCTGCTGAACGACACCCTGGCCGCCTACCGCAAGTCGCTCGATCTGACGCGCAATCGCTATGACGCCGGCGTGGCCTCGGCCGCCGACGTGGCCCAGGCCGAGTCGCAGCTCAAGTCCGCCGAGGCGCAGCTGATCGAGTCCGACACCAGCCGCGCGCAGCTCGAGCACGCCCTGGCCGCGCTGGTGGGCCAGGCGCCCGCGGCCTTCTCGCTGCCGCGCAGCGCGCAACTGCCCGAGCCGCCGCCGGTGCCGCAGCAACTGCCCTCCACCCTGCTGCAGCGCCGCCCCGACATCGCCGCGGCCGAGCGCCGCGTGGCCGCCGCCAATGCCCAGATCGGCGTGGCGCGCGCGGCCTTCTTCCCGGCGCTCACGCTGTCGGCCAGCGCCGGCTACCGCAGCACCAGCCTGTCCGACCTGGTGAGCGCGCCCAACCTGTTCTGGTCGGTGGGGCCGGCGCTGGCGGTCTCGCTGTTCGACGGCGGCGCGCGCCGCGCGGCGGTCGAGTCCGCCCGCGCCGCCACCGACCAGGCCGTGGCCACCTACCGCCAGACCGTGCTCACCGCGCTGCAGGAAGTGGAAGACAACCTGGTCATCGCCACCAACCTGGAGCGCGAGCAGGTGGTGCAGGCCCAGGCGCTGGCCGCCGCGCGCCGCGCGCTGGAGATCACCCAGAACCAGTACTTCGCCGGCACCGTGAGCTACCTCAACGTGATCACCGCCCAGGCCAGCGCCCTCAACGCCGAGAGCGCGCTGCTGGGCGTGCGCAACCGCCGCCTGGCGGCGGTTGGCATGCTGCTGAAGAACATCGCCGGGCGCTGGGAGGGGTAGCGGGCCGCCCGCTCGCGGCGCGCGGCTGTCATCCGCTGTAATTGCAGCGCGTACCGCCATGGCGATCATGCGACGTTCCACATCCTTCCGCAGGAGTTGAACGTGCGCATCAACGAACCCGTCACCCAGCGTGAATATGAGTTCCCGGACGACGCCACCCTGATGTCGACCACCGACACGCAGAGCTACGTGACCTACGCCAACGCCGCGTTCGTCGAAGTCAGCGGCTTCACCCATGAAGAGCTTCGGGGCGAGCCGCACAACATCGTGCGCCACCCCGACATGCCGGCCGAGGCCTTCGCCGACATGTGGGCCACCCTGAAGGGCGGCGAGCCCTGGACCGGGCTGGTGAAGAACCGGCGCAAGAACGGCGACCACTACTGGGTGCGCGCCAATGCGACGCCGGTGGTGCGCAACGGGCGGCAGGTGGGCTACATGTCGGTGTGCACCAGACCCTCGCGCGCGGAGATCGCCGAGGCCGAGGCCCTGTACGCCCGCATGCGCGAGGGCAAGGCCGCCGGTCTGCGCTTCTACAAGGGGCTGGTCGTGCGCACCGGCCCCATGGGCTGGACCTCGCTGCTGCGGACCATGCCGGTGCGCATTCGCATCCGCACCGCCTTCATGGCCCTGCTGCCGATCAAGCTGTGCGGCGCCTGGCTCCTCGGGCTGACCGGCGCCACGCTCGCCGGCTTCGCCTGCCTGGCCGTGAGCACGTCCATTCTCGCCTCCTGGTGGCTGGAACTGCAGATCGCGCGCCCGCTGGAAGAGGTGCGTGACCAGGCGCTGCGCGTGGCCTCCGGCGAAAGCCAGAAGGCGGTGCACATGGGGCGGGTGGACGAGATCGGCATGGCGCTGCGCACCGTCAGCCAGTTGGGCCTGATGTTCCGCTGGCTGATCCACGACGTGAGCGAGCAGGTGCTCACCGTGCAGACCGCCGTCAACGAGATCGCCAGCAGCAACAACCACATCAGCGAGCGCACCGAGCAGGCCGCCAGCAGCGTGCAGCAGACCGGCTCGTCCATGAGCCAGATGACCGCCACCGTCGCCAGCAACGCCGAGATCGCCACCCAGGCCAACCAGCTCTCCAGCTCCGCCACCGAGGCCGCCTCCATGGGCGGCAGGGCCATGTCGGAGGTGGTCGCCACCATGAGCGAGATCACCCACAGTTCCAGGAAGATCGCCGACATCATCGGCGTCATCGACGCCATCACTTTCCAGACCAACATCCTCGCCCTCAATGCCGCGGTCGAGGCCGCGCGCGCGGGCGAGCAGGGCCGCGGCTTCGCCGTGGTCGCGGGCGAGGTGCGCAGCCTGGCCCTGCGCAGCGCCGAGGCGGCCAAGGAAATCAAGGGCCTGATCACCGCCAGCGTGGACAAGGTGGTCTCGGGCTCGCGCCTGGTCGACGACGCCGGCAGGACCATGGACGAGATCGTCGCCCGCGTGAAGCGCGTGTCCGACCTGATCGCCGAGATCAGCACCGCCACCGCCGAGCAGAGCGACGACATCGCGCAGGTGGACCGGGCCGTGAACCACCTGGACGACATCACCCAGAAGAACGCGGCGCTGGTCCAGCAGACGGCGGCCGCCTCGGCGAGCCTGAAGCAGCAGACCACGCGGCTGGTGGAGGCGGTGAGCGTTTTCAGGTGAATTCTTAGCTAAAAGTGGCTGCAGCCCATGTGGTTTCTGGGTTATTTGCTATATATTTAATAGCATTTCTGTTTTGCTGGATGTGGCGGCCGGGGCTCGCCCCGTCGGGCGACCTGCCTGTTCTTCGCTTCGCCAAGAAAGCAGGCGCGCCGTCAACAGCCGGGCAGCCGGCACCCAGCCCAGCCCTCCCCCAGCGGAGGAGGGGCAGGAAAAGAGCCGAATGCAGCTCAGTGGCCCATGCCCGCCACCGCCGCCACCCGCGCCGCCAGGATGCGCTCGCCGATCTGTGGCCCGCGCGCGCCGTTGCCGGCTGCCGCAGCCGCGACGGCGGCCGTGTCCACCGCCTGCGCCGCCTGCAGCGCGGCCAGCAGGCGCGGCCGTTGCGGGTAGCTTGCCTCTTGCAGGCCGCCGCGCCCGCGCGCATCGCATTCACAGGCCAGCAGCGCGTCGGCAAAGCGCTGCGGCCGGCGCCAGGCGTCGCAGCGATCGAGCAGGCGCACCAGCGCGGCGGCGTTGAACTCCTGGCTGCGGTGGATGTTGCCGTGCTCGCGCGCGACGATGTCGGCCAGTTCACGGCATTCGGTGGGCACGCGCAGGCGCTCGCACAGGCCGCGCAGCAACTGCGCGCTGCGCTGTTCGTGGCCGATGTGGCGCGGCAGCACCTCGGGCGGCGTGGTGCCCTTGCCCAGGTCATGGCACAGGCAGGCGAAGCGCACGGACAGGGGCGCCTGCAGGCGCGCGGACATGTCCAGCACCAGACCCAGGTGCACGCCGGTGTCGATCTCGGGATGGTAATCGGCGCGCTGGGGCACGCCCCAGAGCCGGTCCACCTCGGGCAGCAGCCGCGCCAGTGCGCCGCAGGCGCGCAGCACGTCGAGCATGCGCGAGGGCCGCGGCTCCATCAGGCCGCGGCTCAGCTCCTGCCAGACGCGCTCGGGCACCAGGGCATCGACCTCGCCGCCTGCCACCATCTGGCGCATCAGCGCCTCGGTCTCGGGGGCGACGCTGAAGTCGGAAAAGCGCGCCGCAAAGCGCGCCAGCCGCAGGATGCGCACCGGGTCCTCGCGGAAGGCGCCGGTGACGTGGCGCAGCACGCGCGCGGCCAGGTCGCGCCGTCCGCCGTAGGGGTCGATCAGGCCGTCCAGCCCGCTTTCGCCCGCGGGCTGGGCGATGGCGTTGATGGTCAGGTCGCGCCGCGCCAGATCCTGCTCCAGCGTGACCTCGGGCGTGGCCTGGAAGGCAAAGCCGTGGTAGCCGCGCGCGGTCTTGCGCTCGGTGCGCGCCAGCGCGTACTCCTCGCGCGTCCGCGGGTGCAGGAAGACCGGGAAGTCACGGCCGACCGGCAGGTAGCCCTGCGCGGCCATGGCCTCGGGCGTGGCGCCGACGACGACCCAGTCGATGTCCTGCACCGGCAGCCCGAGCAGGGCGTCGCGCACCGCGCCGCCGACCTTGTAGACCTGTATGGCGCCGTGCCCGCTCACGGCCGCAGCCGGTAGGGCTCCTCGAAGTCGAGGAAGTCCTTTTCCGCCAGCGCGTCGGCGATCCATGCCGCCACGCCGGGCAGGGCGGCCACGCGCTCGACGTAGGCGCGGATGGGCGCGGGCAGCGGCAGCGCGTAGGTGATCAGGCGCATGCAGACCGGGGCGAAGAAGGCGTCGGCGATGGAGAAGTCGCCAAACAGCAGCGGGCCGCCGTGGGCGTCGAGCAGCGCGGCCCAGGTGTCCACCAGGTGCGCCACGTCGGCGCGCAGGGCCGGCTGGTCGCGCCAGAGCAGGGCGCCGACCTCGGGCAGGCGCGCCTCGATGTTCATGGGGCAGTGGCCGCGCAGGGCGGCAAAGCCGGTGTGCATCTCGCACACCACGCTGCGGGCGCGGGCGCGCAGGGCGGGGTCGGCGGGCCACAGGCGCTTGTCGGGAAAGCGCTCGGCCAGGGTCTCGGCAATGGCCAGGGAATCCCAGACCGCCAGCGGCCCGTCCAGCAGCACCGGCACCTTGCCCGCCGCGCCCAGGCCCTGCAGCGTCTGCTTGAAGCGCGACTCCGGCGCGAAGGAGTCGAAGCGCACCAGGCGTTCCTCGAAGGCGATGCCGGCCTGGCGCATCAGCACCCACGGGCGCATGGACCAGGACGAGTAGTTCTTGTTGCCGATGACGAGGGTGAGCATCTCAGATCTCCATGGCGCCGGCCATCATCGGCCGCGCGTAAAGGTCAAAACCGCGGGACTCCATCTACACCGGCCAGACCACGCCATTGTCGTTGAGGATCGCATCCAGCGGCATGTCGTGCGCCTCGGGCTCGAAGTCGGGCAGGAAGCCCTGGCCGAAGCCCAGGCCCACGGTGAAGGGCCTGGGGTCGAGCGCGGCAAGCGTGCGGTCATAGAAGCCGCCGCCGTAGCCCAGCCGGTAGCCGCCCGCGCCGTAGCCCACGCAGGGCACGAACAGCAGGGTGGGCACGACCACCTCGGTGTTCTTGGGCTTGGGGATGCCGTAGGCGTCTTCCTCCATCGGGCAGCCGGGGTACCAGACGTGGAAAGTGAGGGTGCCCGCCACCTTGTCCACCACCGGCAGGCCGATGCGCCGGCGCTGCGGCTCGCCCTGCAGTTCGCCGTCTTCCTTCCAGCGGTGCAGGGCCGGCAGGGGATCGAACTCGCCCTTGATCGGCCAGTAGGCGCCAATCACGGCGTCCGGGCGGCCCAGGAGCCAGATCCGCATGACCCGCTGCAACTGGTCGGCGCGCTGCAGCCGGTCCGGCAGGTTCAGTCGTTCTTGTATCAAAGCGCGGCGAACAGTGGGTTTGTCCATAATTCCCTCGATGAAATTCCCGAAGATTCTGACATCTGCCCTGCTGGGCTGCCTGCTGCTGGCGGGCGGCGCTGCGGCGCAGGCCCAGCCGCTGCCCCTGCCGCGCACCGACGAGGTGCTGCTGCAGATGAGCCAGGCCTTCCGCCGCGGCGACCGCGACCGGCTGGCGCAACTGCTGCCGCTGGCGCGCGGCCATGCGCTGGAGCCCTGGGCCGCCTACTGGGAACTGCGCGCGCGGCTGGACGTGGCGCAGCCGGCCGAGGTGGACGCCTTCCTGGCGCGCTGGGCCGGCAGCTACCAGGAAGACCGCCTGCGCAACGACTGGCTGCGCCTGCTCGGCCAGCGCCGCGACTGGTCGCGCTTTGCCGAGCTGTATCCGCAGTTCCGCATGAACGACGACCGCGAGGTGCGCTGCTACGCGCTGCTGGTGGGCACCCTGCGCAGCGGCGCGCCGCTGGCGCCCGAGCAGCTCGACGAGCTGCGCCGCAACTGGTGGGGCCTGCGCGATGCCGACGACGGCTGCACGCTGGCCGCCTCCGAGCTGTACAGCGCGCGCCAGCTCACCGCCGCCGACGTCTGGCGCAAGGCGCGCCTGGCCATGGATGCCAATCGGCCGCGCGTGGCGCGCAGCGCGGTGGAGATCGTGGCGCCCGAGGCCTCCAGCCTGGTCACGCAGATCAACGACAACCCGATGCGCTTCCTGCTCGCCAAGGCCACCGCCAGCGGCGCCACGCGCAAGGAACTGGTCGCGCTGGCCCTGCTGAAGATGGGCAGCACCGACCCGGACACCGCCGCCGCGCAACTGGAAGGCAAGTGGGGCGTGCAGATCACGGCCGAGGAGCGCAACTGGGTCTGGGGCGCCATCGGCCGGCAGGCCGCCACGCGGCTGTCGCCCATGGCGCTGGAGTACTACGCCAAGGTCAGCAAGGACGCCGATCTGACCGACGACATGCTCGCCTGGAAGGCCCGCGCCGCGCTGCGCGCAGGCAACTGGCGCGAGGTGCTGGCCGCCACCGCCGCCATGGACGCGCCGCTGCGCAACGACAGCACCTGGATCTACTGGCGCGCCAGGGCGCTGCTGGGCGGCGGCCCGCTGGAGCCGGCGCCCGTGGCCACACCCGTGCCGGCCGAGGCCGCGGCCGAGCCGGCCTCCGCGCGCGTGCGCGGACGGCCTTCCGAGGCGCAGCGCGCCGAGGCCCAGCGCCTGTTCGAAAGCATCGCCAGCCCGCGCGGTTTCTACGAGCAACTGGCGCTGGAGGAGCTGGGCCAGCGCATCGTGCTGCCGCAGCGGCCGCCGCCGCCCACGCCCGAGGAGCGCGAAGCCGTGCGCGCCAATCCCTCGCTGGCGCGCGGCCTGTATGCGATCCAGATCGGGCTGCGCAGCGAAGGCGTGCGCGAATGGAACTACGCCACCAACCTGCACCTGGCCGGCGGCATGGGCGAGCGCGAACTGCTGGCCGCGGCCGAGCTGGCCTGCCAGAACGAGGTCTGGGACCGCTGCATCAACACCAGCGAGCGCACCAGGACCGTCTTCGACGTGGCGCAGCGCTTTCCCATGCCGCACCAGGCCCAGGTGGTGCAGCGCAGCCGCGCCATCGGCATCGACCCGGCCTACGTCTACGGCCTGATCCGCCAGGAGAGCCGCTTCATCATGGACGCGCGCTCGGGCGTCGGCGCATCGGGCCTGATGCAGGTCATGCCCGCCACCGCGCGCTGGACCGCCCGCAAGATCGGCATCGACGGCTTCCGGCCCGAGCAGATCAACGAGCGCGACACCAACATCGCCATCGGCACCGCCTACCTCAAGCTGGCGCTGGACGACTTCCAGGACTCCATGCCGCTGGCCGCCGCCGCCTACAACGCCGGCCCCGGCCGCCCGCGCGTCTGGCGCAACGGCCCGGTGCTCGACGCCGCCATCTGGGCCGAGAACATTCCCTTTGGCGAGACGCGCGACTACGTGAAGAAGGTGCTGGCCAACACCACCACCTACGCCGCCATCCTGAGCGGCCAGCCGCAGTCGCTCAAGGCGCGCCTGGGCACGGTGGGCCCGCGCGATGCGGGCACGGCCGATCCGAGCAAGGACTTGCCGTAGGGCCAGCGCGCCCTCGCCGGCCCTCCGCTGGCCGTGCCGTGGGGCGCGGCGCTTGTGGCGGGCCAGGCGTTGAAGGCGTACCGCGGTGCGCAGGGCGCCAGGACTTCGCCCATGCCGGACTTCTACATCGGCGCCCACGCGCTGGTGCATGGCCTGCAACTGCTCACGCGGGATGCGGCGCGGTGCCGGAGCTGTTTCCCCCGCCCGCGGATCGTGGCGCCGCGGGCGGTTCGCTATCGATTCAGCAGTTCGTCCCCCGCCCGTTGCGCCGCGCCTGCGCGCACCAGCTCGTCCACCAGGGCGTCGGCCCAGGGCTGGAGATCGCCCGCGGCGGCAAAGTGCGTGGCGTGCAGCGTGGTGAAGTAGGGCGTGTGGGCGACCCAGGCGCGCAGGTCGCTCAGCGCGACCCGCTGCCATTCCAGCAGCTTGAACTTCAGCAGCACCTTGGCCGCGTGCGTGGCATGCCGTAGCGGGTCGCGCACGAAGCCGTCGAGCCGCCGGCGCGCGGCGGCCAGGGCGGCGTCGGCGTCGGTGAACACCGGGCCGTGGCCCGGCACCACGAGGGCGGGGGCGAGCGATTCGATCAGGTCCAGCGTCGCGGCCACCTCGGCGAAGGCGTGTTCGCCCTCCAGCTCGGGGAACACCACGCCGAAGCCGGTCTGCCACAGCGCGTCGGCCGAGAGCAGCACGCGCGACTGCGGCTCGAACAGCAGCACCGCATGCGGGTCGTGCCCCGGCGCGGCGTGGATCTGCCACGGCCGGCCGCCCAGCGCGATCCTGCCGCCCGGCGGCAGCACGCCGTCGCAGCGAAAGCGCGGGCACGCCTGGCCGGTGGCGGCGTAGCTCAGTGCCTGCTCGTCCCAGTCGCGCACGGCCTGCGCGTCGCCCGGCGGCACCAGGGTGCGCAGGGCCGGGTAGCGCCGCTGCAGCGCGGCGTTGCCGCCGCAGTGGTCGCTGTGCAGGTGGGTGTTGACCAGCAGGTCCAGCGGCCGGCCGCCCAGCGCGCCGTGCACCAGGGCCAGCGTCTGCTCCGCGTGGCTGCAGTAGCCGCTGTCCACCAGCGCCGTGGGGCCGTCGCCGCTGGCGAACACGATGCCGTTGGCGGACAGCCAGCCGCGTTCCAGGACCTGCACGCCGGGTGGGAGTTTATGCATGAAAAGTGGCTGAAGCCCAGGTTTTATCTTGGCTATTAGCTATCAAAATAGTAGCAATCAATGACCGTCTTCAGTCACACCCCAAGACATCCGCGGCACCGGCTCCGTCGGGCCGCAGGCGGCGGGCGTCAGGCATGGCGCAGTTCGCGCCGCAGGATCTTGCCGACGTTGGTCTTGGGCAGCGAATCGCGGAACTCGATGCTGCGCGGGCGCTTGTAGCCGGTCAGCCGCTCCTGGCAGAAGCGCAGCACGTCGTCCTCGGACAGGCTCTGGTCCTTGCGCACGACGAAGACCTTGATCGCCTCGCCCTGCTTCTCGTCGGCCACGCCGACGGCCGCGCACTCGAGCACGCCGGGGCACAGCGAGATGACGTTTTCCAGCTCGTTCGGATAGACGTTGAAGCCGCTGACCAGGATCATGTCCTTCTTGCGGTCGACGATGCGGGTCGAGCCCTGCTCGTCCATCACGGCGATGTCGCCGGTGCGCATGAAGCCGTCCGCCGTGAAGGCCTGGGCGGTTTCCTCGGGCTGGTTCCAGTAGCCGCGCATCACGTTGGGGCCGCGGATGCACAGCTCTCCGGCGCTGCCCGCGGGCAGGCTGCGGCCCTCGTCGTCCTTGATGGCGATGTCGATGCCCGGCAGCGGCAGGCCGATGGTGCCGCTGAAGCGGGTGGCGGTGACCGGGTTGTTGGTGCCGATGGCGCAGGTCTCGCTCATGCCCCAGCCCTCGACCATGGTGCAGCAGGTCAGCTCCTGCCAGGCGCGCGCCGTGCCTTCGGAGGCGGCCATGCCGCCGGCCTGGGTGCAGGCCAGGGGCTTGAAGTCGATGGTCTTGAAATCCGGGTGCTGCAGCAGCGCGTTGAACAGCGTGTTGACCGCGGGCAGCAGGTGGAACGGGCGCTTCTTGAGCACCGCCACGAACTTGCCGATGTCGCGCGGGTTGGGGATCAGGGTCAGGTGCGAGCCCTGGCGGATCGCCAGCAGGCACAGCGTGAGCGCGAAGATGTGGTAGAGCGGCAGCGCCGCGATGCTGTTGACCTTGGCAGGATCGCCGACCCTGTCGAGCGCGGGCGCGAACCAGGCTTCTGCCTGCAGCACCGCGGCGACGATGTTGCGCTGGGTCAGCTCCGCGCCCTTGGACAGCCCGGTGGTGCCGCCGGTGTACTGCAGGAAGGCTGCGTCGTCGAGCGAGGTGCCGTGCGGCGCCAGCGTGCGGCCGGCCCCCGCCTGCAGCGCCTCGCGCCAGGGCGTGACGCTGCGGCCGTTGGTGATGGGCAGCTGGTAGGGCGGCACCATCTTCTTCAGGTGGCGCACGGCAAAGGTGATCCAGGCGCCGTAGCTGCCGCCGAGCAGGTCGCCCATGGCGGTCACCGCCACGTGGCGCACGCCGGTCTGCTCCACCACCTCGGCCAGCGTGTGGGCGAAGTTCTCCAGGATGACGATGGCGCTGGCGCCCGAGTCGCTCAACTGGTGGCGCAGCTCGCGCGCCGTGTACAGCGGATTGACGTTGACGCAGGTGTAGCCCGCGCGCAGCACCGCGGCCATCGCCACCGCGAACTGCGGCACGTTGGGCAGCATGACGGCCACGCGCGCGCCGCGCTCCAGCCCCAGCGACTGCAGCCAGGCGCCGAGCGCGGCCGAATGGCGGTCCAGTTCGCCGTAGCTCATCCAGCGGTCCATGCATACCGAGAACGGCCGCTCGGCGTAGGCCTTGAAGGCCTCCTCCAGCAACTGCGGCAGCGAGGCGTAGCGGTCCGGGTCCACGGTGTGCGCGACGCCTTCGGGATAGTGGGCGAGCCAGGGGCGATGGTCCATGCAGCGATCTCCTTGTGCGTTGATTCTGGGAGGCGGCGCGGGTGGGCCACCCTGGGGATTTACCTAGGGCCGACAGTTCCGCTGTGCGAGGATGTTCGCTCCCACTCCACATCGCGCCCCATGCTCGCCCGCCTGCAACAACGCATTCTTCTCGGCCTCGTACTGGCGGCCTGTGCCTGGGCGCTGGCCTGGTGGGGACGCTCGCCGGTGCTGGCGCTGCTGGGCGTGGCCTTGCTGCCGCTCGGGCATTCGCTGCTACTGGGGCTGGAGTGCATCGCCATGGCCGTGGCCAACCGGCGCGACCCGGCGCCCGCGCCGCGCGCCGGCCAGGTGCTGCGGGCCTGGGCGCTGGAGGTGGTGATGGCGCTGCGCGTGTTCTGCTGGCGCCAGCCATTGCGCGCCGGCGCGGTGCCGGACTTCCTGCCCGCCGACGGCAGCGCCCAGGGGCGCCAGGGCGTGGTGCTGCTGCATGGGCTGGTGTGCAACCGCGGCTTCTGGACGCCCTGGCTGCTGCGCCTGCGGCAGCGCGGCGTGCCCTGCGTGGCGATCGACCTGGAGCCGGTGTTCGCCGAGTCGATCGATGACTACGTGCCGCAGGTCGAGGCCGCCGTCGCCCGCGTCGCGGCCGCCACCGGCCGGCCGCCGGTGCTGCTGTGCCACAGCATGGGCGGCCTGGCGGCGCGTGCCTGGCTGCGCCGGGCCGGCGACGCGCGCCGGGCTGTCTCTTATACACATCTCCGAGCCCACGAGACCGTACAGGAAATCGCGTATGCCGTCTTCGGCGTGAAAAGGGGGGGGGGGGGGGGGGGGGGGGGGGGGGGGGGGGGGGGGGGGGGGGGGGGGGGGGGGGGGGGGGGGGGGGGGGGGGGGGGGGGGGGGGGGGGGGGGGGGGG
>NZ_JAELTO010000259.1 GCF_016428875.1 Xylophilus sp. ASV27 | reverse complement strand
CCCCCCCCCCCCCCCCCCCCCCCCCCCCCCCCCCCCCCCCCCCCCCCCCCCCCCCCCCCCCCCCCCCCCCCCCCCCCCCCCCCCCCCCCCCCCTCTTCCCTCACCCGCCCCCCCCCGCGATCTACACTAGGTTCTCTTCGTCGGCAGCGTCAGATGTGTATAAGAGACAGGCGTAGCCGGCCGCGGCGTCGGGCCGCACGCGCATGTCGCCGAGCATCAGGTCGAACAGCACGGCCGCCGGCACGATGGGCACCAGGCCCACGCCCACCGGCAGGCCGATGCCGTGCTCCTCCAGCCAGCGCATGGCGCCGCCGGCCGCATCCAGACCGTAGGCGCTGCCGCCGGCCAGCATCACGGCATGCACCCGTTCCACCAGGTTGTGCGGCGCCAGCAGATCGGTTTCGCGCGTGCCGGGGGCCGCCCCGCGCACGTCCACGCCGGCCACCGCGCCCTCGGGCGCGAGCACGACGCTGCAGCCGGTGGGGCGCAGGGGAGAGGTCCAGTGGCCGACTTCGATGCCGGCAACGTCGGTGATGGCGTCGGCGGCGGATGGGGCAGTGGGTGACATGGCTGCCGATTATGGGCGCGCGCCGGGCCCAGGGCAATCGCATCTAAATCCAAGCGAAACTAAAGCGCTGAAACAACCCTCCTAGCGCAGCCCCGATGAACCTACTGCACCACCTGCAGAGCATCTCCGACCCCCGAAGCCACCGCACGCGTCGC
>NZ_JAELTO010000258.1 GCF_016428875.1 Xylophilus sp. ASV27 | reverse complement strand
CCCCCCCCCCCCCCCCCCCCCCCCCCCCCCCCCCCCCCCCCCCCCCCCCCCCCCCTTTTCAAGCAGAAGACGGCATACGCGATTTCCTGTACGGTCTCGTGGGCTCGGAGATGTGTATAAGAGACAGTCCTCGGGTTGCGCGTCTGCGGCCGGCGGGGCCACTGCCTCTTCGTCCGCAGGGCGGCGGCGCGGCGGGCGCGGGCTGCGCTGGGCGCGCTGTTCCTCGTCGCGCTCGCGCGCCGGGGCCTCGGCCTGCTGCGCAGCAGGTGCGGCGGCAGGCTCGGACGCCTGCGTGCTCACGGGAGCGGGGCTGCGGAAGGCGTCGAAGATGCCGCCCTGGGCCGGCGCATCGTGTGCGGCGGCTTCCTGCGGCGCGCGTTCGGCGCCGTTGCCGTTGCGCTCGCCGCCTTCACGGCGGTCACGGCCGTAGCGGTCGCGCGAACGGCGCTCGCGGCGTTCGCGGCCCGCTTCTGCGCCTTCCTGCGGCACGCCGGCATGGGCGTCGGACGGCGCTTCGCCGCTGGCTTGCGCCTGTCTCTTATACACATCTCCGAGCCCACGAGACCGTACAGGAAATCGCGTATGCCGTCTTCTGCGTGAAAAGCGGGGGGGGGGGGGGGGGGGGGGGGGGGGGGGGGGGGGGGGGGGGGGGGGGGGGGGGGGGGGGGGGGGGGGGGGGGGGGGGGGGGGGGGGGGGGGGGGGGGGGGGGGGGGGGGGGGGGGG
>NZ_JAELTO010000257.1 GCF_016428875.1 Xylophilus sp. ASV27 | reverse complement strand
GGACTGGTTGTGCGGGCCCTGATCCTTGTAGGACTGCGCGGCATCCTCGCGCAGGGCCACGTCCAGGCTCCAGTGCAACTGGTTCTCCACGCTCCAGTGCGCGCGGATGCTGTGGGCCAGCACATCTGCGCCCGTGTGCCCCGGCAGGCTGCTGAGGTAGTAGCTGAGCTCCTCGCTGGCGGGCTTGCCCGTTCGTTGACGCTGGCGCACGACCTGCACCACGCTGCACAGCCCCGGCCAGTGCGCAGCGGCCCGCTGCAGGGCCGCGGGCACCGGGCTCACCCGGTAGCGGCGCAGTTCGCGCCGCCCATGGCCTGCGAAGCTCTCGGCATGGGTGCTGCCCTCCTGTGCATCGCTGGGCAGCGCGGCAAAGTGCTTTTGCACGACGGCATGCAGGTGCGGCTGGTTCTCCTTCAGGCTGAGCACGTAGTCCGCACCCTGCTCGTGCAGCTGCCGGGCAATGTCCTTCTGGCAGCCGATGGCGTCGATGGTGACGATGCAGCCGCGCAGCTGCAGCAGGCGCAGCAGCTCCGGGATGGCGGCGATCTCGTTGCTCTTGCCATCGACCTTGCGCTGGCCCAGCAGCAGCCCCATGTCGGCGGCCCAGGCGCTGACCATGTGCAAGGCCTTGGGGACATCGCCCTTGCGGCTGCCACGCACGCTTTTGCCGTCGATGGCCACCGTGCCCTGGACCTGGCCTGCGAGCTGTTGCAGCCAGCATTGGCA
>NZ_JAELTO010000256.1 GCF_016428875.1 Xylophilus sp. ASV27 | reverse complement strand
GCGCCAGCACCCTGCACGAGCAGGCGGCCATCCCGCTGCTGGCCGCGCACGAGATGGCCAACGCCAGCCCCGCCGCCGTCGTCGCCAGGCTGCGCGCCGCGCCCTATGCAGCGCAGTTCCGCGACACCTTCGGCGCCGATGCGCTCGATGACGACGCACGCGGCTTCCAGTGGGCCACGCTGGCCCTGGAGATGTTCCAGCAGGACCCGCAGCAGTTCTACCCCTACAGCAGCCGCTTCGACGACTTCCTGCGCGGCAAGGCGCCGCTGGCGGCCAACGAGATGCGCGGCCTGGCCCTGTTCAACGACGAGAAGAAAGGCAACTGCGCCTCTTGCCACGTGAGCGAGGTCAGCGCCAACAGCGGCGCCTTTCCGGCGTTCTCGGACTTCGGCTTCATCGCCCTCGGTGTGCCGCGCAACCGGGCGCTGCCGGCCAACCGCGACCCAGCCTTCCACGACCTGGGCCTGTGCGGCCCCGATCGCACCGACCTGAGCGGCCCGGAGAACGCCGGACTCTGCGGCGCCTTCCGCACGCCGACGCTGCGCAACGTGGCGGTGCGCCAGGCCTTCTTCCACAACGGCGTTATGCACAGCCTGCAAGAGGTGGTGCGCTTCTACGTCACCCGCGACCTGCAGCCGCAGCGCTGGTACCCCTACCCTTCGCGCAAGGGCGGCGCGCACCGGCGCTATGACGACCTGCCAGCGCAGTACGCCGGCAACGTCAACACC
>NZ_JAELTO010000255.1 GCF_016428875.1 Xylophilus sp. ASV27 | reverse complement strand
CCCCCCCCCCCCCCCCCCCCCCCCCCCCCCCCCCCCCCCCCCCCCCCCCCCCCCCCCCCCCCCCCCCCCCCCCCCCCCCCCCCCCCCCCCCCCTCCACCCCCCCCCCCCCCCCCGCCACCCACACTAGGTTCTCTTCGTCGGCAGCGTCAGATGTGTATAAGAGACAGGAACAGCCGGTCGCGCCAACCGCCGGGCGCCACGGGGGCGGCTGGCGCGGCGCCAGGCAGCGGCACGTAGGCCTGCGAAGGCGCGCGGCCGAAGCCCGGCACCGCGCCGGGGCTCAGGAAGCCGGGGCCGTCGGCGTGCGGCGGGTTCTGCTGCAGCCGGGCGATCTGCTGCTGCGCGGCCTCCAGGGCCTGCTCCAGCAGCAGCGCGCGCTGCACCAGCAGGTAGGGCGCGTCGGGCAGCGGGGCCAGGCGCTGGTGGATCAGCACGTCGGCTTCGGGGTCCTTGGCGACCTTGTCGACGGCGGCCAGGCGGTTCAGGAAGTCGCTGAGCAACTGGTGTTCTTGCGGGGTCATGGCAGGCGCTTTCTCTGGGACAGGGGATGCTCCTCTGACTCCGCCGCGTACCCGGGTGTTCCCCGTGTAAGCCGCTTCTTAAGCCTGGGCTAAGGCAACGCTGAACAAGTCCCCGCGATGGCGCGCGCCCTGGTGTGGGATGGGATGCAAGGCGCAAGCCGCAGCCATGGCCGCCGCCATGGCGAGGATTTGCAACGCCGCAGACCGCCCGCAGCA
>NZ_JAELTO010000254.1 GCF_016428875.1 Xylophilus sp. ASV27 | reverse complement strand
CTGGGTGCTGCAGGCCGAGCGCCTGGGGCTTGCCTACGGCCTGCGCCTGCCCGGCGTCACGCTGGCCCCGGCCCAGGGTGCGGCCCACCAGAGGCGATGCCTGGAGGCGCTCGCCCGATGCTGAGCCGCCGCGCCCGCTCCTGGTTCGGCAGCCTGGGCACGCTGCCGCGCGACAGCCGCGACACACTGTTCCTGCTGCTGGTGGTGGCCTGGATCATCCTGCCGCAGGTCGGCAGTCTGCCGGCCTGGGCCAGCGCCGTCGCCGCGCTGGCGCTGCTGTGGCGCGCGCGGCTGGCCTGGCGCGCGTCTCCGCTGCCGGGGCGCTGGTGGCTGCTGGCGCTGCTGGTGGGCTGCGTGGCGGCGACCCTGGCCACCTACCGCACGGTCGCCGGGCGTGAGGCCGGCGTGACCCTGGTCGTGATGCTGCTCGCGCTCAAGACGCTGGAGATGCGCGCCCGGCGCGATGCGATGGTGGTGTTCTTCCTCGGCTTCTTCACCATGCTGACCAACTTCTTCGTCTCGCAGTCGCTGCCGACCGCGCTGGCGATGGTGGTGGCGCTGCTCGGCCTGCTCACGGCCCTGGTGCAGGCGCACATGCCGGTCGGCCGCCCGCCGCTGGCCACGGCGGCCAGGACCGCGGCGCGCCTGATGCTGTTCGGCGCGCCGATCATGGCAGCGCTGTTCCTGCTCTTCCCGCGCATGGCGCCGCTCTGGGGTGTGCCCGGCGACCCGTCGCGCGGCCGCAGCGGGCTGTCGGCCGAGATGCGGGTCGGCAGCATCGCGCAAATCGCGCTCGA
>NZ_JAELTO010000253.1 GCF_016428875.1 Xylophilus sp. ASV27 | reverse complement strand
CGGTATCCAGGATCGTATTGCTCGCAAAGGCATCGAGCGCAATGACAGGCTCGGGCGCCATCGGTGGGTGGTCGAGCGTACCCATGCTTGGCTGGCCGCGTTTGGCAAGCTGCGAACCCGCTTCGAGAGCCGCATCGACATTCATGTCGCGCTGCTTTCCCTGGCTTGTTGTGTCATCTGTGCTCGCAACCTCCCTTTGTTTTGTTAGCCGCTCTTAGCACACAAGCGCTGCACGTTTTTTATGCAGCTTCCGCCGCGGCGGGCTTTGCTCGCCGATCCACTGCTCGAAGGCCCGCAGCGCCGGCGAAGGCTCGCCGTGCTGCGGGTAGGCGAACCAGTAGCTCTGCTTGCCGGGCAGGGGCTGGCGGTGGGCGCGCACCACCTCGCCCGCATCCGGCGCGTGCTGCACCAGTGGCTGGGGCACCAGCCCCAGGCACTGACCGGCCGCCGCGGCGGCGATCACCATCGAGAACAGCTCGTACCTCGGGCCAAGCGAGGCCGGCACCGCACAGGCTGCCGCCCGAGAAGATGGCGGCGTCGAACTGGCTCTGCTCCAGCGCGAACGGGTCGGAGCGCACCGACCGAATCCAGCCTCTTGATCGGCCGCTGCTGCCAGGGTCTGTTGCTTCACCGGATCACAATGCATTCGACCCTATGATGGTGGACTTGCTCAGCGTTGCCCTAGCCTTACTGTGTCATAAATGTCACAATTCGATCTTCCGGACTTCGATTTGGAGGATCGATGAATGCAGCCGAGCGTTTCGATAGCTACCTGGAGCACCTGAGCGAAGGCCTGGGTCACGTGGA
>NZ_JAELTO010000252.1 GCF_016428875.1 Xylophilus sp. ASV27 | reverse complement strand
GTCGTAGACGGTCTGTCCCGCACCATGGTGGTTGCGTTCGATCAGGCGCTGATGCTCGCACACGATCTGGCCTTCGGCCGCGACCACCAGGCGATCTGCGTAGACCCGCAGGCTCACCGGCCGGTTGGCATACGGCGCCGGCACGCTGTAGCGATTGCGCTCGAAGTGGACCAGGCAGGTGGGTGAGACGCGCTTGGTGTGTTCCACAAAGCCATCGAAGGGCCTTGGCACAGGCATCAAGGCGGCCCGCTCCTCGGCCCAGACGTCTGCGACGGTGCCCGGCAGCTTGCCGTGCTCGATCTCGTGCCACAGCGCCACGCAGCGCTCTTCAAGCCAGGCATTGAGATCGGGCAGGCTTGGGAATGGAGGCACTACTTGCCACAGGCGATGGCGGGCATCGCGCACGTTCTTCTCCACTTGGCCCTTCTCCCAGCCCGACGCCGGATTGCAGAACTCGGCCTCGAACAGGAAGTGGCTGACCATGGCCGCAAAGCGCGCATTGACGTCGCGCTCCTTTCCACGGCGCACCCGGTCTACAGCGGTGCGCATGTTGTCGTAGATGCCACGGCGGGGCACGCCACCCAGGACTGCGAATGCATGGTTGTGGGCATCGAACAGCATCTCGTGCGTCTGCAGCGGATAGGCGCGCAGGTAGAACGCTCGGCTGTGGCTGAGCTTGAAGTGGGCTACCTGCAGCTTGGTGCGCACGCCGGCGAGAACAGCCCAGTCCTCGCTCCAGTCGAACTGGAAGGCCTCGCCCGGACCGAAGGCCAGGGGAACGAAGGTACCTCGGCCAGTGGTCTGCTGGGCCACAAGGCGCTGCTCGTGCCAGAGGC
>NZ_JAELTO010000251.1 GCF_016428875.1 Xylophilus sp. ASV27 | reverse complement strand
GCCCGACTGCACTCGACGCTGGCCTACGTCAGCCCGATGCAGTTCGAGCAGGACTGGCTTGCCAATCAACCAAGGCAAGCCACCTCATGAGCTCAGCTATGGGATACGGATTCCAGGGGCAAGGTCATTCTTGAACAGCCCCCACCAGCACAGGGGTTGCGATGTGGATCTCAGAGTGACGCCGACATCACACCCTTTGATGCGGGGTGGCGACTTGGCGTTGAGCAGAAACGGCGGGTCATCAGGCCAACGAACTCCGTACAAGAGGATGCGATACTCCTGGACCGCATTGATGGTGACGCAGTCGTACTCCGATCCCCTGCCAGCACCGCAACCGATGGCAGCCAGAGTGATGGACTCATGCACCGGCGATTTCATGATGGGGATGGCCGATCCAACAAACCAGTGCCCCAGGTAGTCCAACACGGGATTTCGCCCCAGCGTCGAGATCTTGCGGTCCACATCGCTGACCTTGGGCAGTACCTGAAATGCCGCCGCGCTGGATGCAGCGAATAGCGCTGCCATGAGAATAGCGCCGGAGCGAAGACGCGCCAGTGCTTTGAGCTGTTTCATTGGAATCCCCTCCATTGGTTTTCTTGTGGCCAGCCTTGTAGCCCCGTCCGAAAACTATTGCCGTATTCGCGGGGATTTGCAACCTTGTTTTTACGAGGCGCTCAACGAAGAGAATTGACTGAAGTCAATTCGACGGATCCGCAATGCTCTGCACTTAGAGCGGCTAACAAAACAAAGGGAGGTTGCGAGCACAGATGACACAACAAGCCAGGGAAAGCAGCGCGACATGAATGTCGATGCGGCGCTCGAAGCGGGTTCGCAGCTTGCCAAACGCGGCCAGC
>NZ_JAELTO010000250.1 GCF_016428875.1 Xylophilus sp. ASV27 | reverse complement strand
CCTCTCGACCGCGCAGCTCGGCGACCCGGAGGTGCTGGACTTCCTGCGCGGCTTCATCGCGCGCAGCGGCACCGACCCGCGCCTGCTGGAACTGGAGATCACCGAGACCCAGCTCATGGAGTACGTCGGCGCCGCCGGCGAAGGCCTGGCCGCGCTGCATGCGCTGGGCGTGCGCTTCTCGATCGACGACTTCGGCACCGGCTATTCGAGCCTGACCTACCTCAAGCGCTTTCCGATCGACAAGCTCAAGATCGACCGTTCCTTCGTGCAGGGACTGCTGGCCAACACCACCGATCTGGCCATCGTGCGCACCATCATCGGCCTGGGCCACAACCTGGGCCTGGGCGTGGTGGCCGAAGGCGTGGAAACCCTTGAGGTGGCGCAGCAGCTCAAGCACATGGGGTGTGACGAACTGCAGGGCTACTACTTCGCACGCCCCATGCCGGCCGACGCGCTGGAGGGCTGGCTGGCCAGCCACGCGCAGCCGCAGGCAACGCCCGCCGCCGTGATGGCCAGTACACGATGAAATAGTGATTTTTGAACAAAAAATGCCTGAAGCCCAGGCAAGACCTGGGCTTATAGCTATCAATTAAATAGCAATCAGGCGCGCGCCAGCAAGCTCAGCGGCGGCCGATCGTCACCGCCGGCCCCGAGCCGGAACATGCCGACCGCGCCCGCGAGCTGCCGCGCCTGCTCGCGTAGGCTGTGCGCGGCCGCGGCGCTCTCCTCCACCAGCGCGGCATTGCGCTGGGTCATGCGGTCGAGCATGCCGACGGCGCCGTTGACCTGCGCAATGCCCACGCTCTGCTCGGTGGCGGCCGCCGTGATGTCGCCGGCCATCTCGGTCACGCGCCGCACCGAGCGCAGGATG
>NZ_JAELTO010000024.1 GCF_016428875.1 Xylophilus sp. ASV27 | reverse complement strand
GGTGTGGGATGGGATGCAAGGCGCAAACCGCAGCCATAGCCGCAGCTATGGCGAGGATTTGCAACGCCGCAGACCGCCCACAGCAGGGATGCGCGACACGCGAGGGACTTGTTCAGCGTTGCCCTAAGGCCCTGGCGGCGATGGACCCATGGACAAAGAGAGATGGAAAAGAGGTCTTTCAGAATCCATGGACGGACAGACGCTGGCACGACGGCCGCAGGCCGCGCGAGAACGTCTAGATCCCCGCCCTCAAGGCGCTGAAGATCGAACCCCGTCGGGCTTACTGCACTCGCCACACGTTCGCCACTCTGCTGCTCCAGGCTGGCGCCTACGCCAGCGCCCAGATGGGCCACACGACGCCGAGTCAGGTCGAGCAGACCTATGCGAAGTGGCTGCCGGCTGCTGATGGCGGCTTCGCTCGGGCGAGGTTGGCCGAAGCATTCGAGGCAACGACATAAGCCCCAGCACATCTGAAGCTGGCAACCGGATAACAGACCAGCCCCAATAAAGCCCCACGCCCTCGGAGCCACAAAGGAGAAAGCCCTCTAAGACGTTGATCCTAGAGGGCTTTTTTTGACTTGGGTATCTACCAAATTTGGTAGGCGCGATTGGACTCGAACCAACGACCCCCACCATGTCAAGGTGGTGCTCTAACCAGCTGAGCTACGCGCCTAAGTCGTCTAAAGATGAGATTGTAGCAGCATAAATCGCTGCTTCCGGCGAGGCATCGACGAAGACGCGCGAGCCCTTCATCGGCGCCGCGCCGAGCGCACCCCCGGTACTGCCGCGACGATGGACAGCACCTTCTGCAGCCGCCCCGAATCGGCGACTTCCACCGTGAAGGTCATCCACGCCGTGCCCTTGACCGACAAGGTCTGCACGCCCACGACGTTGGTCTTCTCGCGCGCGAACACGTCGGAGATGTCGCGCAGCAGCCCCTGGCGGTCGCTCGCCTCCACGGTCACGTCCACGGGGTAGACCTCGCCGGCTTCCTTCTTCGGCACGCCCCATTCGACCTCGATCACGCGCTCGGCGCTGCGCGCGGCCATTTCCCGGAAGTTGTTGCAGTCGGCGCGGTGGATGCTCACCCCCTTGCCGCGGGTGACGAAACCGCGGATGTCGTCCGGAGGCGCCGGCTTGCAGCATTTGGCCAGTTGGGTCAACAGGGAATCGAGCCCGACCACCAGCACCCCGCCCTTGGGCGTGGTGCCGGCGCCGCGCGACTTCTTCAGCAGCAGGTAGTCGTCCGGCTCCAGCACCGGCTCGGGCGGGCGCAGCAGCGTCTCGATGTTGCGCAGCGAGTACTCGTCCTTGCCGACCGCTTCGAAAAGATCGTCCGAGGTCTTGAAGCCCAGTTGCGCGGCCAGGTCATCCAGCTTCATGGCCGTGCGGCCTTCCCGCTGCAGCATCTTCTCGACCGCCTCGCGGCCGCGCGCCACGTTCTCGTGCGCGATCTGCGCATTGAACCAGGCCCGCACCTTGGCCTTGGCACGATGGCTGGTCAGGTAGCCCAGGCCGGCATTGAGCCAGTCGCGGGACGGCCCGCCTTCCTTGGCCACGGTGATCTCCACCGTCTGGCCGTTCTGCAGCGGCGTGTTGAGCGGCACCATGACCCCATCGAGGCGCGCGCCGCGGCAACGGTGGCCGATGCTGGTGTGCACCGCGTAGGCGAAGTCCACCGGCGTCGCCCCCTGCGGCAGTTCGACGACCGCGGCATCGGGCGTGAGCACGTAGATGCGGTCTTCGAACAGGCCCTTGCCCTGCTGTCCGCCGGCCAGGTCGCGCTCCCACGCCAGCAACTGGCGCAGCACGGCGATCTTGGCGTCGTAGTCGCTGCTGGCGGACACGCCGGCATAGCCCTTCTGGCCTGCCTCCTTGTAGGCCCAGTGCGCCGCCACCCCGTGCTCGGCGTGCTCGTGCATGGCCTGCGTGCGGATCTGGATCTCGATCGGGCGGCCGGCATCGTCGCGGACCACCGTGTGCAGCGACTGGTAGCCATTGGCCTTGGGTTTGGCGATGTAATCGTCGAACTCCTCGACGATGGGCCGGAAGCGCTCGTGCACCCAGCTCAGCGCCGCGTAGCAGTCCTTTACCGTTGGCACGATGACGCGCAGCGCCCGGATGTCGAACACCCGATCGAAGCCCAGCGACTTGCCCCGCATCTTGCGCACGATGCTGTAGATGTGCTTGGGCCGCCCCTGCACGGTGGCGCCGATGCTGCGCTGGCGCAACTCTGCCTCCAGGCCGCCGCGCAGTTGCTCCATGGAGAGTTCGCGCTCCGCGCGCTTCTCGTCGAGCAGCCGCGCCACCTCGCGGTAGGTATCGGGCTCCAGGAACCGGAAGGCGAGATCTTCCATCTCCCACTTGATCTGCCAGATGCCCAGGCGGTTGGCCAGCGGAGCAAATACATGCAGCGACTCGCGCGCCAGGCTGGGCAGCATGGGAGTCTTGGTCGCGGCGCAATAGCGCAGCGTCTCCAGCCGTGATGCCAGCCGCAGCAGGACCACGCGCAGGTCGCGGGAGAAGGCCAGCAGCATCTTGCGCACGTTCTCGGTCTGCACGGCCGGATCGTCGACCAGTTGCGCAGACGATGCCGCTCCACGCGCCTGCCGCTGTACGTGGATGAGCCGGTTGGTCTCCACGGCCAGTGCGGCGTATTCTTCGCCGAACGCACGCGCAATGGTCTCCTGCGGCCGCGCGAGATGTTCGCAGGCGTGCACCAGGTAGTTGGCCGCACGCATCGCCTCGGAGCCGCCGATGCCCAGCAGGATGTCCGATACATGGTCCGCATGCGCCAGCGTGTTCTGTCCCGAATCCAGGGTTTCGTTGGTCAGGAAGGGCTCGGCAAAGGCACGGGCGCGCGCCAGCGCCTGCTTCTGTTCGGGCAGCGCATGCGCCGTCGCCACGATGAGGTTGGACACGCCCTCGGCTGCGCCAGCCGCGTGGGGACCCGGCACGCTCTTCATTCGGACCGCAGCAGGAAGTCGGTGACCGTCTGCACCTGCGCAGCCGCCACCAGGGTGGGGGCATGACCAACGCCTGCGAACTCCACCACGCGCGCCCGGGGTCCACGCCGGGTCATGGCCTGCGCGGTGGACGATGAGAGCAGGTCCGACTCCGCGCCGCGCAGCAGCAGGGTTTCGGCCTGGATGTGCTCGTACAGCGCCCACAGCACCGCCTCCGACTGCTGCGCGCCCTCCTGTGTCATGCTCCGAAAGGGCACGGCGATGGCGGGGTCGTAGTGCATCACCAGTCCGGCCGCCGGCGCAGCGGGATCGGCGGGCACCACCATCGGCCGAGACAGCGCCAGCCACTCCTCGGGGCTGTGCGGGCCGAAGCTCAGCGACAGCAGGCGCAATGCCTCGGCGGCCTGCTCCAGGGATTGAAAGCACACTGGTTGCCCCAGATACTGGCCGATGCGCTGCAAGGCCTGCCACTGGATGGCCGGGCCGACGTCGTTGAGCACCAGCCGGCGCACCGGCAGCGGCAGTGGCAGGCCCGGCTGACCACACAGGCCCATGCCGATCAGCCCACCCATGCTGGTGCCGACCCAGTCCAGCGTCTCCACCCGCGCGCGCGCCTGAAGTTGCGCCAGCAGCGCCATCATGTCCGCGACATAGAGAGGCACGGCATAGCCCTGCGGGTCCTGCAGCCAATCGCTGCGGCCCCGCCCGACGACGTCCGGGCAGACCACGCGGGCATGCGGAGCCAGGGCCCGCGCCAGCACGTCGAAATCGCGGCCCTGCCGCGAGAGCCCATGCACGCACACCACGACATGCGGATGCTGGGGATCGCCGGTCGCATTCCACTCCCAATAGGCCATCCGATGGCTGCCGTCATGCGGCGTGGCACCACGGGGCGCCCCGGCTGCGCCGGGGCAGGAAACGAATTTCAACTGAGGTTCAAGGATATGCATCGCGGATCACCAGACGGCCGGCCCACGCTGCGAAACCGCAGCCGTCAGAACCTGCGTGGCATCCTAATGGATCCGGAATGGCACCTCCGGAACCTGGGGGCAAAGCGCGCGCCCTCCAAAGAGAACGCGGCTGCGGGAAGTCCGGCCGGCTACTGCAACTGAACGGAGCCCGAGATGTTGACCACCACGGTGCTCTTGCCCGCCTCGACCGGCACCGGAGCGTCTGCCTCCATGGCCCTGGCAGCCATGGCCATCATGCGCGGAACCGGCATGGGCGAGGAATCGCTGGAGTTCACAGACACCTCGCGCAGCGTGTAGCTGCTGAAGCCGAAGCCGCGCGCCAGGGTGGCTGCCTTGGCTTTGAAATTCTCGATCGCCTGCAACTGCACGTCGGCCTCGGCCTTCAGGCGCTGCTCACGGCTGAGGCCAAAGCCGACGCGGCCCAGCGTCATGGTGCTGATGCGCCCCGCGGTAGACGTGATGCGGTCGAAATCGCGGCCTTCCAGCACCAGCTCGGCGGTACCCTGCCAACTGGCGATGCGGCCCTCCTTGCTGTAGCGCGGGCTCAGGCTGAAGTTGCCGGTGCGCACGTCCATCTGGCCCGCCCGGGCTTCGCCGCGCGCCAGTCCGAGCGCCGCGTCCAGGGCGGTCTTGAGCTGCGCCTGCACGGCGGCGGGGTTGGCCCCTTCCTTGGTCGTGGTGAGCACCATGTTGAGCAGGTCCTGCTGCACCTCGGCCTGGGCGTCGGCACTCAGCTGGATCACGTTCTGCGGTGGCGGCAGGGTCTGGGCGAGTACGGGCATGGCACAGGCCAGTACGGCGGCAAGAATGCTCAGTCGGCGGATGGGTGTCATTGAAACTCCGGTTGCGATCAAAGAAAAAGAACATGCGTTTGAAATGCACTGAAGCGATGTTGCCCGACGTGCCGCAACTACCTGCGCCGCTGCGCAAGACTTGTAACATTGAGTCAAGAAAATGCCCACGGACCCGTTTTACGCCCACAAAATGGCCGCTGTTACAAATTCCTGGAAACGCCCATGGCCCAACCTGCAGCCCGTACCGACAAGATTCTGGTGGTCGACGATGACGCACGCATCCGTGACCTGCTGCGCCGCTATCTCACCCAGGAAGGCTTCGAAGTCATGGTGGCGGAGGACGGCAAGGCGCTAAACCGCATCTTGCTGCGCGATACCGTCGACCTGATCGTGCTTGACCTGATGATGCCGGGCGAGGACGGTCTGTCCATCTGCCGGCGCCTGCGTGCCGCCAACGACCGCACTCCCATCATCATGCTCACGGCCAAAGGCGAGGACGTTGACCGCATCGTGGGGCTGGAGGTCGGGGCGGATGACTACCTCGGCAAGCCCTTCAACCCGCGCGAGCTGCTGGCGCGCATCCATGCCGTGCTGCGGCGCCGGCCGCCCCAGGAAGCGCCTGGCGCCCCCTCGGGCGACAACGAGGTGGTGAACTTCGGTCCCTTCACCTTCGACCTGGGCACGCGCGCCCTGCAGAAGAACGGTGAGGAACTGCCGCTCACTACCGGCGAGTTCGCCATGCTCAAGGCGCTGGTGCGCCACCCGCGCCAGCCGCTCTCCCGTGAAAAGCTGGCACTGCTGGCGCGCGGCCGCGAATTCGAGCCTTTCGACCGCAGCCTGGACGTGCAGGTGTCGCGCCTGCGCAAGCTCGTCGAAGTGGACGCCGCCGCGCCGCGCTTCATCCAGACCGTGTGGGGCGTGGGCTATGTCTTCGTACCGGACGGAGCGGGCTGATAGAGGGAGTCGGCTTTGGTCGCGGCACGGCCCCGTTGCTTCCAGGCCCCATCATCTTCAGGATGCAGCGCGTTTTGCGCCATGGCAGTGATCGCCCACGACATTCCCAACAAGGAGCCCTCACCGCGGGATGCGGGCGTGGCGCCGGAAGAAGCACGCCCGCCGCGCTTCGGGCTGAACCTGTTCTGGCGCACCTTCTTCCTGCTCGCCGTGCTGCTCGTGGGCAGCATCCTGGCATGGCTGCAGACCCTGCGCGCGCTGGAGTTCGAGCCGCGTGCGCTGCACACGGCCCAGCAGATCGCCTCGCTCGTGAATCTGAGCCGCGCCGCGCTGATCCACGCCGACGCCATTGCCCGCGTCTCGCTGATCAAGACCATGGCCGACCAGGAAGGCGTGCGCATCCTTCCACGCGAGCCCGGCGACACCTTCGAGCCGCTGGAGAACAGCGCGCTGGGCCGCCGCATGACCGACGAGCTGGTGGAGCGCCTGGGCCGAGGCACCGTCATTGCCAAGTCGGTCAACGGCGAGGAAGGCCTGTGGGTCGGCTTTGCCATCAATGGCGATTCCAACTGGCTGCTGCTGGACCGCGCGCGCTTCAGCCCCGCGGGCGGCAAGACCTGGCTGATCTGGCTGGTGACCGCCGCCGCGCTGTCGCTGGCGGGGGCCGCCGCCATTGCCCGGCTGATCAACCGCCCGCTCAAGCAGTTGTCGCTGGCGGCCAACCGCGTGCGCGAAGGCGACTTTGCGGGCAGCCACCTAGACGAGCAGGCCGTCACCAGCGAGATCCGCGAGGTCAACCTGGGCTTCAACCGCATGGCGCGGCGGCTGGCACAGCTGGAGCAGGACCGTGCCGTGATGCTCGCCGGCATCTCGCACGACCTGCGCACGCCGCTGGCGCGGCTGCGGCTGGAGACCGAACTGAGCGTGGCCGACGAGGATGCGCGCGACCACATGGTGGCCGACATGGCGCAGCTCGACGCCATCATCGACAAGTTCCTGGACTATGCCCGCCCGGACCACGTAAACCTGCGGCCGGTCGTGCTGGCCGACGTGGTGGCCTCCTGCGTCTATGCGGTGGAAGACCATGACGAGCTGCAGATCCGCGTCGACGTGCCCGATGACCTGCGGGCCATGGCCGACGGCACTGAACTGGCTCGCGTCGTGTCAAACCTGATCGAGAACGCGCGGCGCTATGGCAAGTCGCCGGGGCTGGACGTGGCTGAAGTCGACATCGAGGCCCATCTGCGGGACGACTCGCTGGTGATGACCGTGCGCGACCATGGCCTCGGCGTTCCGCCCGAGACACTGTCCTGTCTGACCAAGCCCTTTTTCCGCGGCGATACCGCCCGCACCTCGGCCACCGGCGCCGGCCTGGGCCTGTCCATCGTCGACAAGACGGTACGGCGCATGGGGGGCAGCTTCACGCTGAGCAATGCGCCCACCGGAGGACTGAACGCACGCATCGTCCTCACGCGTGCCACGGGCGAGGGCACGCCAGCCCCGGCGCAGCCCCCGGAGAAGCGTTCCTGGCGCCAGAGCGTCGCGCGCAAGCCGCTACCCAAGCAGTAGGACCACCGCGCGCGCTTCCATGCTGCGGCCCTTGCCCACGGGGCCGAGCTTCTCGGCCGTCTTGGCCTTGACGTTGACCTGGCCCACCTCCAGCGCCAGCACTTCGGCGATGCGGGCCCGGATCGCGGGCATGTGCGGCATGAGCTTGGGCGCCTGCGCGACCACCGTGCTGTCGACGTTGCCGATGCGCCAGCCCTCGGCGCGAACGCGGCGGGCGGCCTCGGCCAGCAGCACGGTGGAGTCGGCCCCGCGGAAGCGCTCGTCGGTATCGGGGAAGTGCGTGCCGATGTCACCGAGCGCGGCCGCGCCCAGCAGCGCGTCGGTGATGGCGTGCAGCAGCACGTCGGCGTCGGAGTGGCCGAGCAGGCCCAGCGCGTACGGGATCTCGACGCCGCCCAGGATGAGCTTGCGGCCGGCCGCCAGAGCGTGCACGTCCCAGCCTTCGCCAATGCGGATGTTCATGGAAGTCGACTTTTCAGAAATGTGTCTTCGCAGGCAACAACGATGCCTCGCCGCGCGGGCCGCCGAAGCGGCCGACCGTGTCGGCGTGCCGGCGGCTGGCCAGCACCGCCTCGGCCAGAGCGAAATCCTCGGGCCAGGTGACCTTGAAATTCTGCGCGCTGCCGGGCACCAGACGCGGCCGCAGGCCCATGGCTTCGATCGCGCTGGACTCGTCGGTGACCTGGGCTCCGGCGCGCTCCAGCGCCTGGGACAGCATGCCGATGCGGAACATCTGCGGCGTCTGCGCCAGCCACTTGCCCCGGCGCTCGACTGTGGTTTCGACCCGGTCGGCCACGGCGATCTTGAGAGTGTCGGCCAGGGGCTGCGCCAGCAGGCCGCCGACCGGATCGGCGGCGCAGGCATCGATCAGCGCATCGATCTGCGCGGCCGTGACCAGGCAGCGTGCGGCATCATGCACCAGCACCCAGTCCTGCGGCGCGGCGCCCCGCCCTGCCAATGCCTCCAGGCCGTGGGCCACGCTCACCGCCCGCGTCGCGCCTCCGCACCGCGCCACCCACCATTGCGGGCTGGGCAGTTCCCGGCCGTCGAAGAAATGATCGTCCGGCGCCACCACCAGCAGGCCGCCGGCGAGCCGCGACACCGAGGAAAAAGCCTCCAGCGTATGCAGGACCAGCGCCTGCCCGGCCAGCGGCCGGTACTGCTTGGGCCCCTCGCCGCCCGCCCGCGCCCCCACGCCGGCGCAGGGGATCAGCGCCCAGAAACGCGGAGAGACAGCGGCAGGTGCCGGGGGATCGGACAAGGGCATGGATGAGGCGCGAGGCCGGCGAAAAGAGGCCATTCTAGAATCGGGCTCTTAGGATGACACGCCCCCCGTCCTCGCGCCGGGGGGTGTTCCTGTTTGTACGAAGCTTTTCCAGAACCTCCCGCACCCTCCCATGGATCTCCCGCGCATCGCCCCCGGAAAACGCTTCTCGGTGCCACGCCCGCCCGGCTCGGCTGACGCGCTGCTGCTGGCCCGGCTCGGACTGCGGGAGAAGGCAGCGGGCCAGCGCACCGCCATCGTCACGGCCGATGCCGCCGATGCCCAGCGGCTGATCGACGAGCTGGCCTTCTTCGCGCCGGAGCTGCGCTGCGCGCTGTTCCCCGACTGGGAAACGCTGCCCTACGACACCTTCTCGCCGCACCAGGACCTGATCAGCGAGCGCCTGGCCACGCTCTGGCGCATCAGCCAGGGCGAGGCCGACCTGGTCGTGGTGCCCGCCACCACGGCGCTGTACCGGCTGGCGCCGCCGGCCTTCCTGGCGGGCTACACCTTCCACTTCAAGGTCCGGCAGCGGCTCGACGAGGCTCGGCTCAAGGCCCAGCTCACCCTGGCCGGCTACAGCCACGTGACGCAGGTGGTGAGCCCCGGCGAATACGCGGTGCGCGGCGGCCTCATCGACCTGTTTCCGATGGGCTCGCCGGTGCCCTACCGGGTGGACCTGTTCGACGACGAGATCGACTCGATCCGCACCTTCGACCCGGACACCCAGCGCAGCCTGTACCCGGTCCCCGAGGTGCGCCTGCTGCCGGGGCGCGAGTTCCCGATGGACGAGGATGCGCGCGCCAAGTTCCGCCACCGCTGGCGCGAACTGCTGGAGGGCGACCCGACCAGAAGCCGCATCTACAAGGACATGGGCGCGGGCGTGGCCACGGCCGGCATCGAGTACTACCTGCCGCTGTTCTTCGACGACACCGCCACCGTGTTCGACTATCTGGGCGACAGCGCCACGGTGGTGCTGCACGGCGACCTGGAGTCGGCATTCCAGCGCTTCTGGCTGGATGCCAAGGACCGGTTCCGCCTGGTGCAGGGCGATCCGGAGCGCCCCGTGCTGCCACCCGATGCGCTGTTTCTCTCCAGCGAGCAGTTCCACGCCCGCGCCAACCGTCATGCACAGCTCGCCCTGCGCTGCGGCGTCGAGGACGTGGCCGACAACCCGCACTTCCAGAAGCTGCCCGACCTCTCGGTGCTGCGCGGCGCGGACGACCCGCTGGCGCGGCTCAAGGCCCACATCGGCGCCACGCGCCATCGCGTGCTGCTGCTGGCCGAGAGCGATGGCCGACGCGAAAGCCTGCTCGACTTCCTGCGCGCGAGCAACGTCAGCCCGCCGGCCTTCGACTCGCTGGCCGAGTTCGAGGCCATGGGCGAAGAGAAGCTGGGCATTGCCACGGCCGCGCTGGTCACCGGCTTCGCCTGGATCGAAGGCGGCATCGACTTCGTCACCGAGACCGAACTGTTCGCAGCAGGCCCGACCACGCGCCGGCGCCGCCGCCAGGAGCAGGTCAGCGACGTCGAGGCGCTGATCAAGGACCTGTCCGAACTCAATGTGGGCGACCCGGTGGTGCATGCCGCGCACGGCATCGGCCGCTACCGCGGGCTGGTCAACATGGACCTGGGCCAGGGCCGCAATGCCGACGGCACGCCCGCCATGCAGGAGTTCCTGCACCTGGAATATGCCGACAAGGCCACGCTCTACGTGCCGGTGAGCCAGTTGCACCAGATCAGCCGCTATACCGGCGTCAGCGCCGACGAGGCGCCGCTGCACAAGCTGGGCTCGGGCCAATGGGAAAAGGCCAAGCGCAAGGCCGCCGAGCAGGTGCGCGACTCCGCGGCCGAACTGCTCAACATCTACGCCCGCCGCGCGGCGCGCGAGGGCCACGCGTTCCGCTATGCCGCGGCCGAGTACGAGATCTTCGCCAACGACTTCGGTTTCGACGAGACCGCCGACCAGCGCGCCGCCATCCACGCCGTGATCCAGGACATGATCAGCCCGCGCCCGATGGACCGGCTGGTCTGCGGCGACGTGGGCTTCGGCAAGACCGAGGTGGCGCTGCGCGCGGCCTTCGTCGCCGTCACCGGCGGCAAGCAGGTGGCGTTCCTGGCGCCCACCACGCTGCTGGCCGAGCAGCACTACCAGACGCTGGTGGACCGCTTCGGCAAGTGGCCGGTGAAGGTGGCCGAGATGAGCCGCTTCCGCTCCGCCAAGGAGATCAGCGCCGCCGCCAAGGGCCTGGCCGACGGCAGCGTGGACATCGTCGTGGGCACGCACAAGCTGCTCAGCGAATCGGTCCGGTTCAAGAACCTGGGCCTGCTCATCATCGACGAGGAGCACCGCTTCGGCGTGCGCCACAAGGAGGCGATGAAGGCCATGCGCGCCGAGGTCGACGTGCTCACGCTGACCGCCACGCCGATCCCGCGCACGCTGGGCATGGCGCTCGAAGGCCTGCGCGATCTCTCCGTGATCGCCACCGCGCCGCAGCGGCGCCTGGCGATCAAGACCTTCGTGCGCAACGAAGGCACCGGCGTGATCCGCGAGGCGGTGCTGCGCGAGTTGAAGCGCGGCGGGCAGGTCTACTTCCTGCACAACGAGGTCGAGACCATCGAGAACCGGCGCCAGAAGCTCGAAGAGATACTGCCCGAGGCCCGCATCGCCGTGGCCCACGGCCAGATGCCCGAGCGCGAGCTGGAGCGCGTCATGCGCGACTTCGTGGCGCAGCGCTACAACCTGCTGCTGTGCTCGACCATCATCGAAACCGGCATCGACGTGCCGACCGCCAACACCATCGTCATGAGCCGCGCCGACAAGTTCGGCCTGGCGCAACTGCACCAGTTGCGCGGCCGCGTGGGGCGTTCGCACCACCAAGCCTACGCCTACCTCATGGTGCCGGACATCGAGGGCCTGACCAAGCAGGCCCAGCAGCGGCTCGACGCCATCCAGCAGATGGAGGAGCTGGGCTCGGGCTTCTACCTGGCCATGCACGACCTGGAGATCCGCGGCACCGGCGAGGTGCTGGGCGAGAGCCAGAGCGGCAACATGATGGAGATCGGCTTCCAGCTCTACAACGAGATGCTGGGCGAAGCGGTGAAGGCGCTCAAGGCCGGCCGCGAGCCCGATCTGCTGGCGCCGCTGTCGGCCACCACCGAGATCAACCTGCACGCGCCGGCCCTGCTGCCCGACGACTACTGCGGCGACGTGCACCTGCGCCTGTCCTTCTACAAGAAGCTGGCCACGGCCAAGACCAGCGAGCAGGTCGACGCGCTGCTGGAAGAGATCGTCGACCGCTTCGGCAAGCTGCCCCCCCAGGCGCAGACCCTGATCGACGTACACCGGCTGCGCGTGCTGGCCAAGCCCTACGGCGTGGTCAAGGTCGACGCCGCGCCGGGCGTGACCAGCATCACCTTCCGCCCCAGCCCGCCGGTGGACCCGATGCGCATCATCGCGCTGATCCAGAAGAACAGGCACATCAAGCTCGCCGGCAACGAGAAGCTGCGCATCGAACGCGAGCTGCCCGACCCCAAGGAGCGCGCGCAGCAGGTGCGCGACGTGCTGCGCAGCCTCGGCCAACCGATCACCTCTGAGGAACCCACGCTCGCATGAGCCAAGATTTCGCCCCCGGCCTCGTCCTGCAACGCGTCACGCCGCCGCTGCGCCTGGCGGATTTCAGGCTGATCGCGTTCGACATGGATTCGACGCTGATCACCATCGAATGCATCGACGAGATCGCCGACGTCATCGGCAAGAAGGCCGAGGTCGCCGCCATCACCGAGGCCACGATGCGCGGCGAGATCGCCGACTTCAAGGAGAGCCTGCGCCGCCGCGTGGCGCTGCTCGAGGGCGTGCCGGTGGCAGCGCTGCAGCGGGTCTACGACGAGCGCCTGCGGCTGTCGCCCGGCGCGGCCGAGCTGGTGGCGGCCTGCAAGTCGGCCGGGCTCAAGGCGCTGCTGGTCAGCGGCGGCTTCACCTTCTTCGCGGACCGGGTGAAGGCGCGGCTGGACATCGACTTCGCCCGCTCCAACCTGCTGGAAGAAGCCAACGGCCTGCTCACCGGCCGCGTGGTGGAGCAGAGCTGGGGCGACATCTGCGACGGCGCGGAGAAGCGCCGCACGCTGCTCGAAGTCGCCTCGCTGCTGGGCATAGCGCCGCAGCAGGCGATTGCCGTCGGCGATGGCGCCAACGACCTGCCGATGATGGCCGCGGCCGGCCTGTCGGTCGCCTACCACGCCAAGCCCAGGGTGCGCGCGCAGGCCATGGTCGCCATCAACGAGGGCGGCCTCGACCGGCTGCTGGAACTGCTGGGGCGCTGACGCGCTGCCCGTGTCATCGGGCGGTCACGGGGCCACTCGACATTCGTGACAACCACTCGAAACGAGGAACACGCCCATGCACGCCCGCGCCCTGCTGATCGCACTCGCCATCACCACGCTGGGCCTGAGCGCCTGTGGCGGCGGCGCTTCACTCCAACCCGAAATCCCGGTGGTCATCGCCCACCGTGGCGCCAGCGGCTACCTGCCCGAACACACGCTGGGCGGCTATGAGCTGGCGGTGCGCCTGGGCGCGGACTACATCGAGCCCGACCTGCAGCTCACCAGGGAGGGCGCGCTGGTCGCCATGCACGACGACACCCTGGAGCGCACCACCAACGTCGCCAGCCTGTTTGCCAAGCGCAATGGCAAGTACCTGGTGTCCGACTTCACGCTGGCCGAGATCAAGACGCTGACCGTCCAGCCCACGGGCACCGGCAAGGCCAGCTACCCCGGCTACACGCCGAGCGCGGCCACGCCATGGGCAGTGCCGACCTTCCAGGAAGTCGTAGACCTGGCGCGCCGGCAGAGCGCGCTCACCGGACGCACCGTGGGCATCTATCCCGAGGCCAAGCAGGCCGATCCGGTGATGGAGGACGCGATCCTCAAGACCCTCGCGGCCAACGGCTACGACGCGCGGAGCAAGGTGTTCATACAGTCGTTCAGCGACGCCACGGTGCGCAGCCTGCGCGCGAAGCAGAACGCGCAGAACAGGCGCATGCCCATGATCCTGCTCGGCGCGGCCATGACCGGCACCGACGGCGTGGCCCGCATGGGGGTCATCGGCGCCACGGGCGTGAAGCTGCTGGAGCTGAAGGACGTGGCGACGTTTGCCGAGGGCGTCGGCGTGGTGATCAACACCCCCGCCTACAACGTGAGCAAGGACTTCATCACCCAGGCCCATGCCGCCGGCCTCAAGGTGCATGGCTGGACCTTTGCCCAGACCGAACCCTCCGCCGCCGCGGCAGAGTACAAGCAGTACCTCGACATGGGCATGGACGGCATGTTCAGCAACTACACCGACCTGGCCGTGCGCGCGCGCGACGCGTTCGTCAAGGCGCGCTGAGCGCATATTGCTATATTTTATATAGCATAAAGCCCAGATGGAATCTGGGCTTCAGCCCATTTTCACCTGGATTTTCAATCGAGACAGGCGGCGGCGCCGCCGCCATCACGAGCGCCCGCCCGAGCCCTGCACCGCCGTGCGCATGGCGCGCCCGATGGCTTCGCGCGCCAGCTTCTCGGACGCGAGCGAGGCATCCAGCAGCGAGCGGCACAGGCCGGCGTGCTGGTAGTTGAGGTTTTCGTACAGCAGCGCCGCCGCGGGCGATGCGTCGAGCAGCCGGTCGAGGGCGGCGTCATGTGCCACGTCGGCCAGTTCGGCCGTCAGGCGGGCGACCACGTCGCGGTACTGGCCTGCGTCGCTCGGGCCGGCGGCCTCCAGCCGTTCCAGCAACCCGGCCAGCACGACAGCGTTGGATGAAAGTGCATGGGTGGTGTTCATGCACGGCAACTGGGGGCGCGCGCGCCGGATGCAAGGGGCGGCGGCCGGTCTGGGACAATCGGGGGCTCGACACTCAATCTCAGGGGAATCCATGGCGCGAGCCAACGAATGGGCGGGCAAGGTGCTCGCGCTGGTCAAGGGCGGCAACACGCCGGCCGCCATTGCGCAGATCAAGGTCGCCCCCAGCGTGAAGGATCTGCGCGCGCTGCAGACCGCCCTGGCCGCCCAGCAGAGCGCCGGCCGCTGGCCCGACGTGGAGGTGGCGGTGCGCGACAACATCGACGCCTTGTCCGCGCCCCGGCTGCACCGCTCGCCCTGATCCCCATGCCTTTTCCCTCACTCGGCCTTGCCCCGGCGCTGGTCCATGCCGCCGGCACCCTCGGCTTTCTCACGCCCACCCCGATCCAGGCCGCGGCCATTCCCGCCGTGCTGCGGGGCGCCGACGTGCTCGGCTGCGCGCAGACCGGCTCCGGCAAGACGGCGGCCTTTGCCCTGCCGCTGCTGCAGCGCCTGCAGGAAGGCCCCCGCCACACGCCGCGGCGCGTGCGGGCGCTGGTCCTGGTGCCCACGCGCGAACTCGCGGCGCAGGTGGGCGAGGTGCTGCGCAGCCTGGCCCAGGGCCTGCCGCAGCCGCCCAAGGTCGCCGTGGTGTTCGGCGGCGTCTCGGTCAACCCGCAGATGATGGCCTTGCGCGGCGGCGCCGACGTGGTGGTGGCCACCCCCGGCCGCCTGCTGGACCTGGTGCAGCACAACGCGCTGCGCCTGTCGGCGGTCGAACTGCTGGTGCTGGACGAGGCCGACCGCCTGCTGGACCTGGGCTTTGCCGAGGAACTCCATCGCGTGCTGGCGCTGCTGCCGGCGCGGCGCCAGAACCTGTTCTTCTCCGCCACCTTTGCGCCTGCGGTCGAAACGCTGGCCGCCGGCCTGCTGCAGGAGCCGGTGCGGGTGGAAGTGGCGGCCACGCCGCAGGACGCGCCGGCCATCCTGCAGCGGGTGATCCAGGTCGATGCCGGCCGGCGCACCGAGTTGCTGCGCCACCTTCTGAGGGCCGACAGCCCGCAGAGCCTGGGCGTTGCCGGCGGCCCCGGCCGTGCCCTGGTGTTCGTGGCGACCCAGTACGCCACCGAGCACGTGGCCTGGAAGCTCTACAAGAACGGCCTGTTCGCCACGCCCTTCCATGGCGGCCTGAGCCAGGGCGCGCGCCGGCAGGTGCTGGAGGAATTCAAGGCCGGCCGCTGGGACGTGCTGGTGACCACCGACCTGGCCGCGCGCGGCATCGACATCCTGCAGTTGCCGGCGGTGGTGAACTACGACCTGCCGCGCTCGGCGGTCGACTACGTGCACCGCATCGGCCGCACCGGGCGCGCGGGGGAAAGCGGCGTGGCGGTCAGCTTCGTCAGCGCCGCCACCGAGGCGCACATGCGCCTGATCGAGAAGCGGCAGCACCTGAGCCTGCCGCGCGAGCAGATCGCGGGCTTCGAGCCGACCGAGGTCGAGCCCCAGGAAAAAGCCGCCGAGGCACCCGGCACCGGCGGCATCAAGGGCAAGCGCCCCAGCAAGAAAGACAAGCTGCGTGCCGCGGCGGCACGCGGGCAGGCGTAGCGCGGCTTACCCGCCCTCGGCCGCCTCGCCCGCGGCCTCCACCGGCCGCGCCCGGCGCACGCCGTGCGTGGCCAGGATTTCGACGTAGAAACTGTCTGCCGCGTCGCGGGCGGCGGCATCGATGAGAGCGGTGAGGTTGGCCAGGTGCACGCGTTCGGCGGCTTCTTCTGTCAGGCCGAAGCGGCAATCGAAGTCCCAGTAGTCGACGCCCGGCGGCAGTTCGCGGCGGCGTTCGCGCTTGATGTATTTGCGGATCTCGTGCTTGACGGCATCCAGAACCCGGTCGCGGTTCTTGCCTTCGATGGTGATCTGAAAAGTTTTCTTCATGGGTGATCGTACCGCCCCTCGCTCATGGGGGCGCCAGGGCCGGCCCGGGAGTGGCGGCCCGGACCGGCGAGACGACTACGCCCTGCTCCACCAAGGGCGCCGGCTGCGGCGCGGGTGAATCGACCACGACCGGGGTGACCGCCGTCATGGCGCGCCCCTCCGACGGCCCCACGGCCGCCGCGCCGGTCGCCAGGGGCTCGGGCGGCGCGGCCGGGGGCTCCTCGGCCGGGGCCGGGGGCGGCGGCTGGCGCGGCGCGTCGAACCGGGCGCTGGCGTCCAGCAGCTTGGCGCGCAGGGCGGCCTGCATGAAGTCGCCGACGATGGGCAGCGCGCTGCGCGCGCCCTGGCCCCAGGCATCGCCCATGCTCAGCCGGCTGTCGTTGAAGCCGACCCAGGCGCCGGCCACCAGTTGCGGGTGCATCAGGATGAACCAGCCGTCGGTGTTGTCCTGGGTCGTGCCGGTCTTGCCGGCGACGTCGCCCTGGATGCCGAAGCGCGCGCGCAGGCCGGCGCCGGTGCCGCGGTCCACCACGCCGCGCATGGCGTCGATCAGCTTCTGCGCGGCCGCGTGGTCCAGCGCCGGCTCGGGGGCGGCGGGCTGGAACTGCTCCAGCACCGCGCCCTCGCTGTTCTCGATGCGCGTGACCAGCAGCGGCGCGACGTAGTTGCCGCCGTTGGCAATGCTGCCGTAGGCCGCGACCATTTCCTTGAGCGTGACGGAACTCGTGCCCAGGGCCAGCGAGGGCACCTCTTCGAGCCTACTCTGGCGCACGCCCAGCGCCCGCGCCAGTGCGGCCACCTTGGCCGGGCCGACCTGCTGCATCAACTGCGCGGTGATGGTGTTGCGCGAGAACGCCAGGCCGTCGCGCAGCGTCATGGGCTGGAAGCTGGATTCGTTGCCGTCGGTGGGCCGCCAGACCTGGCCGTTGCCCAGGTCGATATCGACCGGGCCGTCGATGAAGGTTTCGTTCGGGTCGATGCCCTGCGCGAACGCCGCGCCGTAGACGAAGGGCTTGAAGGTCGAGCCCGGCTGCCGGCGCGCCTGCTGCACATGGTCGAACTGGTCTTCGGCGAAGCCGCGGCTGCCCACCCAGGCGCGGATCTGGCCGTTGCGCGGGTCCAGCGCCAGGAAGCCGGCCTGCAGCCGTATCTTGTCCTCGCGCAGCGCCTGCATCGCCTCGCCATCGGCCAGCACCTGCTTGAGCGCTGCGGCGTCGTCCAGGCCGGCATCGCGCGCGGCCTTGTAGGCCGCCGTTTCGCGCAGCAGCGCCTGCACCACGGGCCGCCGCAGGGTCCAGGCGCGCGGGCCCCAGTGCGCGGCCGCGGCCTTCTGCAACGGGTCGGCCTGGCGCTGCACCGCGCGGTTGGCGTAGTCCTGCAGCCGCGAGTCGATGGTGGTCTGCACGCGCAGGCCGTCGGAATAGATGTCGTAGCCGTTGCGGTCGGCCCAGTCAATCAGCCAGCGCCGCAGCTGCCGCGCCATGTGGGGAGCGGGGCCCACGGCCTCGTCCTGGCGCTCGAAGTCCACCTTCAGCGGCTTCTTCTGCAGTGCCGCCAGTTGCGCCGGCGCCAGGCCGTCGCGCTGGGCCATCTGCGCCAGCACGAGGTTGCGGCGCTCCAGCGCGCGCTCGGGGTTGGTCACCGGGTTGTAGTAGCTGGTGCCCTTGAGCATGCCGATCAGCGTGGCGCTCTGCAGCACGTCCAGCTTGTCGGCCGAGGTGTCGAAGTAGGTGCGCGCCGCCATCTCGATGCCATAGGCGTTGTAAAGAAAGGGCACGGTGTTGAGGTAGGTCTCCAGGATCTGCTCCTTGGAGTACGCCGCCTCGAGCTTCAGCGCGGTGATCGCCTCCTTGGCCTTGCGCGTCAGGCTGACCGAACGGCCGATCTGCTCCGGATAGAGGTTGCGCGCGAGCTGCTGCGTGATGGTGGAGCCGCCCTGCCGGTCGCCGCGCGCGGTATGGGCGATGGCCGCGAGCGTGCGCTTGATGTCGATGCCGTGGTGCTGGTAGAAGCGCCGGTCCTCGGTCGACAACAGCGCCGTGATCACATGCGGCGAGATGTCGGCCAGCTTGACCCACTGCCGGTTGGCGCGCCGGAATTCGGCCAGCACCTTGCCGTCGGCCGACAGCAGCACGGCCGGCTTCTCGTCGCTGGCCTTGCGGATGTCGCCGATGCTGGGCGTGAACGGGATCAGCAACAGCAGGTACACCAGCAACAGCGCCGGCAGCGCAGCCGCCACCCGCCACGGGTGCGCACGCGCCGCGCCCCAGGCGCGGCGCCCCTGCAGGGCCAGGAAATGGGAGGAACGGGCGAATACGGAAGACATCAAGGGCGGCATCTTAGGCGGCGGATGCAACAGACTTGTAAAACGGGCACGCGCGCCGGCACCCGCCATGCCCTGCGGCCTTCGGAAGGCGTAGTGCATCATTCGCGCCCCGCCCATGAATTCCTGCAAGTGAAGATGAAAAGACGCCAGTTCACCCACGCCTCCGGCCTGCTTGTGCTCACCCTGGCCGGCAGCGGCTGCGCCCAGAGAGTCCGGGGCGCGGGCGCCGACGCACCGGCCGCCTCGTTCCAGCACGAGGTGCGCCGCATCGAGACCGCCAGCGGCGGCCGCCTGGGCGTGGCCGTGCTCGACACCGCCTCCGGTGCGCGCCACGGCTACCGCGAGGACGAACGCTTCCCCATGTGCAGCACCTTCAAGCTGCTGGCCGCGGCTTTGGTGCTCGCGCGCGTGGACCAGGGCCGCGAGCGGCTGGACCGCCGGGTCGAAGTACGGGCGCAGGACATCGTCGATTACTCGCCCGCGACGCAGCCGCGCATCGGCGGCGCGCCGATGACGATGGCGGAACTGTGCGAGACGGCCGTCACGCTCAGCGACAACACCGCCGCCAACCTCATGCTCGCGAGCTTCGGCGGCCCGCGGGGCCTGAGCGCCTACCTGCGCACGCTGGGGGACGACAAGACCCGGCTGGACCGCATCGAACCGCAGCTCAACGAGGCCACGCCGGGCGATCCGCGCGACACCACCACGCCGGCGGCCATGCTGGGCAGCCTGCACAGGATCGCCCTGGGCGATGCGCTGTCGCCCGCGTCCCGGGAGCAGATGAACCGCTGGCTGCTGGCCAACAAGACCGGCGACGCGCGCCTGCGCGCCCTGCTGCCCCCGGGCTGGCGCGTGGGCGACAAGACCGGCACGGGCGGCCACGGCACCCACAACGACGTGGGCGTGCTCTGGCCGCCGGGCGGGCGGGCGCCGCTGCTGGTGTGCGGCTACCTCACCGGCACCACGGCGCCGGTGGCGGTGCGGGAGCGGACGCTGGCCGAGGTGGGCCGGCTCGCGGCGTCCCTGGCCTAGAGCGCATTCCTGAGCCGCTGGATGCCCTCTTCGATCCGCGCCACGTCGGCCGTGGCAAAGCTCAGGCGCAGCGTGGACGCATCGGGCGCGGTGGCGTAGAACGGCGCGCCGGGCACGAACGCCACCAGTTGCTCGATGGCCCTGCGGGCGAACTCGCCGGCGTCGCGGGTGCTGCCGCCGGCCCCGGTCAGCCGGGCCCAGAAGAACAGGCCGCCCTGCGGCTGCGTGAAGCTGACGGCCTCGCCCAGTTCGCGCTGCAGCGCCTGCCCCATGGCCTGGGCGCGCTGCCCGTACACCTTGCGCACGTGCGCCAGCGTGGCGGGCATGCGCCCGGCCTTCAGGTACTGGGCGGCGGTGGCCTGGGCGAAGGTGCTGGTATGGGCGTCGCTGAACTGCTTGCACATGACCGCGTTGGCCTGCAGCGCCGGCGGGGCGATCATCCAGCCCACGCGCAGGCCCGGGCTCAGCACCTTGCTCATGCTGCCGCAGTGGGCCAGCAGTTCGCGGCTACCGGGCACTTCCTTGCTGAGCGCCAGCAGCGAGGGCGGCGGCGCCTCGCCGAAGTACAGGTCGCCATAGGGATCGTCCTCGACGATCAGCGTCTGGTACTTGACGGCCAGCTCCAGCACCTTGCGGCGGCGCTCCAGGTTGAGCAGGGCGCCGCTGGGATTGCCGAAGGTCGGGATCAGGTAGACGAACTTCGGGCGGTGCTCGGCGATCAGGGCTTCCAGCCGGTCGGTCTGCACCCCGTGCGCGTCGATCGGGGCGCTGACCAGCTCGGCGCCATAGAGGCGGAAGCACTGGATGGTGGCGAGGAAGGTCGGGCCTTCGACGATCACCTTGTCGCCGGGGCTGATCATGGTCTTGCCCAGCAGGTCCAGCGCCTGCTGGCTGCCGGTGGTGACGATCAGGCCGGCGGGCGCCACGTCCGCTCCCTTGGCCTGCATGAAGGCCGCGAGTTGCTCGCGCAGCGGGTCGTAGCCCTCCGTGGCGCCGTACTGCAGCGCGCTGCCGGCCTCCTCGCCCAGTGCCCGCGCGCTGGCTTCGCGCAGGCCCTCGACGTCGAACATGGCGCTGTCCGGGAAGCCGCCGGCAAAACTGATGATGCCGGGCTTGCCCAGCAGCTTGAAGAGTTCGCGGATGGCGGAGGTTTCGACTTTCTGAAGACGGTCGGCGAATCGCATGGAGAGGGCCTCTTTGGTGATGGAGGGAAACGCTGCGGCATATTGTCGCGCGGCGCCGCGGGCTTGGGCCGACGCGGTTTGCTATATAAATGATAGCTATATGCCCAGGATACACCTGGGCTTCAGCCACTTTTTTATTGAAATTCCCTCACCACGCGATCGACGTCAACTGCCACACGGCAAAAAGCGCCAGCACGGTGGCGCTGCCCAGGCTGACGCGGCGCTGCCAGCGCAGGTCGAAGCGCTCGCGCAGCCGGCCGACGACGCTGCTGAGGCAGAGCCACCAGATCGCCGAGCCAATCAGCACGCCCGAGACCATGGTTGCGGGTGAGGTCACGGCCGAGCGGCCGGCCATCGCGCCGAAGATCGCGGCGAACGAGAGGATCGTTGCCGGGTTGGACAAGGTCAGCGCGAACGTGCTTGCAAAGTACTTCCAGAGGCTGCGCGCAGCCCCGGCACCGGCCGTGCGTTTGGCCGCGGGCGCGCGCACCAGTGTCCAGGCCATCCAAAGCAGAAAACCGGCGCCGAACAAGGCGAGCGGCAGGCGCACCGCCGCCAGCGCCTGCATCAGCCAGCTCACGCCGAAGGCGCCGATCGCGCCATAGACGGCATCCGCCGCGGCGGCGCCCAGGCCGGTGGCGAGCCCCGCGCGCGGGCCTTGCTCCAGGCTGCGCTGGATGGTCAGCACGCCGATGGGGCCGACCGGCGCGGCGATCGACAGTCCGATCAGCAGCGAAGACATGAAGACTTCAAGCAATTCCATGCCGCTCATCGTACGCAGGCATTTTCGCTTGGTGCAGCATATTTTTACGGCATATCATGGTTATCGCCGGAATTTTTATGGAAAACCGTGCCCATGACCGAAAGCCTTCAACTCGACGCCAAAGCCTGGAAACTGCTCGAAGCGCTGCAGGCCGATGGCCGCGCGCCGCTCAAGACCCTCGCCAAGGCGGCCGGCCTGTCGATTGCCGCGACCGCCGAACGCCTCAGGCGCCTGCAGGACGCGGGCGTCATCCGCGGCGTGCATGCCGACCTCGATCCCGCCAGGCTCGGCCTGCCGGTGCAGGCCATCATCGGCATCACCACAGGCCAGCCGCACAAGCAGGCCTTGCTCAAGGTGCTGCGCACACGCGCCGAGGTCCTGGAGTGCCACCATGTCACCGGCGCAGATTCGTACATGATGACGGTCGCCGTGGCGGACATGGCGGCGCTGGAATCCTTCCTCGGCGACGTCAACCGCTGGGGCGAGACGCGCACCGCGATCATCATGTCCACGCCCGTCCCGCGGCGCGGACCACGCCGCCCCCTGCCATGAAAAAAACCGACATCGCCGCCTTCTTCGCCACGCTCCAGGCCGCCAACCCGGCGCCCGAAACGGAACTGGAGTACAGCACCCCCTTCGAGCTGCTGGCCGCCGTGCTGCTGAGCGCGCAGGCGACCGACGTGGGCGTGAACAAGGCCACGCGCCGGCTCTACCCGGTGGCGAACACGCCGCAGGCGATCCTCGATCTGGGGCTCGAAGGGCTGGAGGGCTACATCAGGACCATCGGCCTGTACCGCACCAAGGCCAAGAACCTGATGGCCGCCTGCCGCATCCTGGTCGACAAGCACGGCGGCGAGGTGCCGCGCACCCGCGAGGCGCTGGAGGAGTTGCCCGGCGTCGGCCGCAAGACCGCCAACGTGGTGCTCAACGTGGCCTTCGGCGAGCCGACGATGGCGGTGGACACGCACATCTTCCGCGTTGCCAACCGCACCGGCCTGGCGCCGGGCAAGACGCCGCTGGAGGTGGAACTGAAGCTGCTCAAGCGCGTGCCGCCTGCCTACATGGTGCATGCGCACCACTGGCTGATCCTGCACGGCCGCTACGTCTGCGTCGCGCGCAAGCCCCAGTGCTGGCGCTGCGGCGTGGCGCCCTACTGCGACTACCGGCCCAAGACACCAGCCCCCGCATGAGCACCCGAGTTCCGAGCCGTGGAACTGGTGCGCCGCGGGCGGCGTGGAAAGCTACTTGCGCTCGATCATCTGCCCGCGCAGCTCGCCGCCGGGGAAGCGCGCGGTGTGCACGTTGGCGTACCACTTGCCCGCGAGCAGTTCGGCCGCCTGCGCCGGAGTCAGGGTCGCGCGGCCGTCGTAGGCCGCGGTCAGCGGCGGCGGAAAGGTGATCACCGGCCCGGCATTGGCGCCGATCTCCGCCGGGCCATGGAAATGCGCCATGGTGGGCGGCCCGCTCAGGTTGCCGTAGGACAGCTTCCAGCGCAGCAGCAGCGTGTTCTTGTCCAGCACGGCATCCACCGTGCCGGTGCCCATGCTGCCGTTGGGCGGCACCTCGTTGGTCCCGGCCAGCCGGGTCGTGAAGGTGGCCAGGTGGGCATTGGGATCGGGCGGCTGCAACGACGCGCAGCCAGCGAGCGCAATCGCAACGGCAAACCCTGCCGGCAGGGACAGGCGGCGGAATGGGGCAGCAATGGCTTTCATCCGGAGAACTCCTTTCACGGTGCCCCATTCTTCCATGCTGCGCCGCAGGCGGCGCAAAGATCCAGACGGCCGAGGAGCAGGCCATCGGCAGACATCCGCGGAACCGGCTGCGCCGGTCCGCAGGAGAGGTCTTGCAGACCGCGCCGGGCCAGCGGCCCGGCCCTTCGCCAGTCACGAAAGGTCCACCGGACCTTTCGTGTACGGGCTCAGCCCCCTCGCAGGGAGAAGGCGAAGACGCGCAGCGCGCAGCCTGTGGGTGGTCCCATTCCAGCACCGCGCGACGCAACACCCGCAGCGAATAAAACCCAAAGGAACGAAAGGCCGCGCAGCAGGCCATGCGCAAACATCCGCGGAACCGGCTTCGCCGGTCCGCAGGAGAGGTCTTGCAGACCGCGCCGGGCCAGCGGCCCGGCCCTTCGCCAGTCACGAAAGGTCCACCGGACCTTTCGTGTACGGGCTCAGCCCCCTCGCAGGGGGCGGGCGAAGACGCGAAGCGCGTAGCCTGGGGGTGACTCATCCCAGCACCGCGCTACGCAGCACCCGCAGCGATTAAAACCCAAAGGAACGAAAGGCCGCAGAGCAGGCCATGCGCAAACATCCGCGGAACCGGCTTCGCCGGTCCGCAGGATGTGCCCCCTTGAGGGGGCGGGCGAAGACGCGAAGCGCGCAGCCTGGGGGTGGTTCAAGGATGCCAGGTCGAGACCACCTTGGGCGTCTGTGTGGAGCGGTCCCCGGCCAGGCTGTAGGACAGGCGGTTGGCGGCCGCGATCACGGTCTGCGCGAGGGCATTGAGCTTGTCCTCCGGCAGGCGCGAGGCGGGCCCCGAGATGCAGACCGATCCCAGCAGGCGCCAGTGCAGGCCGAACACCGGCGCGGAGACGGTGGCCACGTCCTTCTCGCGCTCGCCGATGGACAGGTGGTAGCCGCGCTGGCGGATCGCCTCGTAGACCGCGCCGCGCTCGCCCGAGAAGGCCAGGATCACCCGCCCGGGCGAGCCGCGGTCCAGTGGCAGCGCTTCCCCCATGCGGGCATGGTGGCGCAACGGCTGCGGCCCTTCGACCCGCACCAGACAGGTCCGGAAATCGCCTTCGCGCACGTAGAACGCCGCACTCTCGCCCGTGGCGTGCGACAGCTCGCGCAGCATGGGCTCGACCACGTTCTGCACGTCGAAGCCCGACTGGTAGCGCGCGCCCAGCCAGCCTGCCGCCGGGCCCAGGCGCCATTCGCCGTTCTCGCACTGCACCAGGTAGCCGGCCATGGCCAGCGTGCGCGCGATGCGCAGCACCGTGGTCTTGTGCATGGTGCATCGACGGCTCAGCTCGGCCAGCGGCAGCTGTGATTCGCCCAGAGCGAATGCACCCAGCAGCTGCATCGCCCGCGTCACCGCCACCACGCTGCCGGTACTGGGTTCGTCTGCAATACCGCCCGGTATCTGGGATGCGGGATGGGAGGTGTTTCGCATGCTGGCCTTTGTTTCGACAGTCGAAACTTCATTGTATCTATCGAAACCCCACTCTACAGTCCGACCCGACGCGCGGCACCCGGCCGCGCGCCCTCAAGGAGACACAAGCATGCCCATCCGATCCGGAACCAGCCGCCGCATGGCCCTCGCCCTTGGCCTTGCCCTGGCCAGCACCACCGCCGGCACCTTCGCCTGGGCCCAGGCCCCCTACCCCAACAAGCCGATCAAGCTGATCGTGCCCTTCCCTCCGGGCGGCGGCACCGACCTGCTGGCGCGCACCGTGGCCCAGAAACTGTCCGACACGCTCAAGTGGACGGTCATCATCGACAACCGCCCCGGCGCCGGCGGCAACATCGGCGTCGATGCTGTGGCCAAGTCCGCGCCCGACGGCTACACCCTGGTGATGGGCCAGACCAGCAACCTCGCGGTCAACCCGACGCTCTATCCCAAGCTGCCCTACGACCCGCTGAAGGACCTGGTGCCGGTGGTGCTGGTGGCCTCCTCGCCGATCGCGATCGTCGTGCCGCCGCAGTCCCGCTACAAGAGCTTTGCCGACATCGTGGCCGCGGCCAAGGCCAAGCCGGACGCGCTGACCCTGGGCTTCTCCGGCAACGGCACGGTGGCCCACCTTTCGGGCGAACAGGTGAAGAAAGCCGCCGGCATCCAGATGCAGAACGTGCCCTACAAGGGCGCGGCCCAGGCCATGACCGACGTGATGAGCGGCCAGGTCGACATCTACATGTCCTCGGTCCCCACGCTGCTCGGCCACGTCAACAACGGCAAGCTGCGCGCGATTGCGGTGACCTCGGCCACACGCTCCAGCGAACTGCCGCAGACGCCCACGCTGGCGGAATCCGGCTACCCGGGCTTCGACGCCTCGACCTGGTTCGGCATCCTGGCTCCGGCCGGCACGCCCGCGGCCATCGTGAAGACGCTCAACACCGAGATCAACAAGGTGCTCAAGCAGCCCGACGTGGCCGCCAAGCTCAAGTCCGAAGGCGGCGACGTCCTGGGCGGCAGCACCGAACAGTTCGGGGCCCTGCTCAAGACCGACATCGTGCGCTGGGGGCAGATCGTGCGGGATTCGGGCGCGCGCATCGACTAACCCCCAGGCTACGCACTTCGTGTCTTCGCCAACCCCCTTGCAGGGGGCAACACCTGCGGCCTGGCAAAGCCAGTTCCGCGGTGTTTTGGGGATGGACCGGGGTTGACTCATGTCACCGAACCAAATCAACGCCTCTTTCGCGGTGCCGTTTTCGGCCGGCACTGAGCGGCCGAAAACGGCGCTGCCAGCCGGCGCGTGCGACTGCCACATGCATGTCTACGACGGTCGCTATCCAAGCGCGCCGGGCGCCAAGCTGCTGCCGCCGGATGCCTCGGTAGCCGACTACCGGTTGCTGCAGCGGCGCATTGGCACTTCGCGCACGGTGCTGGTTACGCCGTCCACCTACGGCAGCGACAACCGCTGCATGCTGAATGGGCTGGCGGCGCTGGGGGCGCAGGCGCGTGGCGTGGCGGTGATGGATGGCCGCGAGAGCGATGCCGAGCTGCGCCGGCTCGATGCACTGGGCGTGCGCGGCATCCGCTGCAACCTGTCGCTGGGCGTGGCCAACACGGTCGACATGCTGGAGCCCCTGGCGCAGCGCATAGCCGAGCTGGGCTGGCACCTGCAACTGCTGATGGCGCCTGAGCTGCTGGCCGGCCTGGGGGACACGCTGCGGCGCCTGCCGGTGCCGCTGGTGTTCGACCACCTGGGCCGCATCAATCCCTCACAGGCTGGGCGCCACCCGGCCCACGCACTGCTGCTGGAGCTGCTGGGGCAGGGCCGCGCCTGGATCAAGCTGTCCGGCGGCTACATCGTGAGCAGCACGCATTCGGTCGAAGACCCTGACCTGGATGCACTGGCCCGCAGCTATCTGAACGTGGCCCCCGAGCGCGTGCTGTGGGGCAGCGACTGGCCGCATGCCACGGCCTCCGCCGGCGTGCAGCCGCTGCCCGACGACGCGCGGCAGATTGACCGGCTCGCGCAATGGGCCGGCAGCAGCGCCGTGCTGCAACGCGTGCAGGTGGACAACCCGCAGGCGCTCTACGGATTTCCCCCGCTCCCTTCATCAGAGACATCACCATGAGCACACTTCCCTCCCCGCTGCGCCGCCGCCTGCTGGCGGGCGCCTGCGGCCTGCTGGCCACCGGCTCCGCGCTGGCGCAGGGCGACTGGCCCAGCGGCCGCGTCATCACCTGGGTCGTGCCCTACCCGCCGGGCGGCAGCACCGACGTGCTGGGCCGCAACGTGGCGCAGCGCATCGGCACGGCGCTGGGCACCAACGTCATCGTCGACAACAAGGCCGGTGCCACCGGCACCATCGGCGCGGCCTACGTTGCCAAGGCGGCGCCGGACGGCTACACGCTGCTGGGCACCTCCATCGGCCCGCAGGCCATTGCGCCGCACCTGATGGGTAAGCTGCCGTATGACCCGATCGCGGGCTTCGAGCCGGTGATCACCATCGGCACCATTCCGCACATCCTGGTGGTGGGCGCCAGGCAGCCCTACCGCACGGTGGCCGACCTGGTCGCCGCGGCCAAGGCGGCGCCTGGCACGCTGGCCTTTGCCTCGGGCGGCAACGGCACCATCCTGCAGATGCAGGGCGAGCTGCTCAAGCAGCAGACCGGCACCCAGTTCATCCACGTGCCCTACAAGGGCGACACGCCGGCGCTGCAGGACACGCTGGCCGAGCAGGTCAACTTCATGTTCGCCCCCGCCGCCGCGGCGCTGCCGCACGTGCAGGCCGGCAAGCTGCGGGCGCTGGCCGTGACTTCGGCCGCACGCCTGAAGGCCCTGCCCGACGTGCCCACCATGGGCGAGGCCGGCATGAAGGACTTCGTGGTCGAGCAATGGCAGGCCGTGTTCGCGCCCGCCAAGACGCCCGCCCCCATCGTGCAGCGGCTGAACGCAGAGATCGCCAAGTCGCTGACAGACCCCGCCATCGTGGCCCTGGCCGACAAGCTCGGCGTGACCCTGGTCGGCGGCACGCCGCGCCAGCTGGGCGACCTGCAGAAGGCCGATTCGGCCAAGTGGGCCAAGGTCATCCGCGACGGAAACATCAAGGCCGAGTGATTCCGCCCTCCCATCCCAACCACGCACTCACCACAGACACCATGAGCAATCTCCCCGACATCATCCGTGACATCGATCGCGTTTGCGCCGACGTCGTCGCCAAGGCCGGCACCTTCCAGGCCGCCATCCTGGCCGACGTCGCCGGCCGGCGCGGCACCATGCATGGCCGCGTGGCGCCGGTGCACCATGGCATGCGGCTGGCCGGCCCCGCCTTCACCGTGGAAGTGCGCCCCGGCGACAACCTGATGATCCATGCCGCGATCGCACTGGCCAGGCCCGGCGACGTGATCGTCGTCGACGGCAAGGGCGACCAGACCGCCGCGCTGATGGGCACGCTGATGCTCAGCGCCTGCAAGAAGCTCGGCATCGCCGGCGTGGTGGTCGATGCCGCCATCCGCGACCGCGCCGAGCTGCTGGAACTGGGCCTGCCGGTCTTCAGCGCCGGCTTCAACCCGGCCGGCCCGACCAAGCTCGCGCCCGGCCGCATCAACCACCCGATCTCCGCCGGCGGCACCGTCGTCAATCCCGGCGACCTGATCGTGGCCGACGCCGACGGCGTGGTGGTCATCGAGCGCGAGAAGGCGTCCGCCATGCTCGCGCTGGCCGACAAGAAGGTGGCCGACGAGGCCGCCCGCCTCGACGCCATCGCACGCGGCGACACCGCGTCGAAGTGGCTGCCCGCCGCCCTGCGCGCCGCCGGCGTGCTGAAGGAAGGCGAAGCACTGTGAGCAGCATCGTCGTCACGGGCGCCGACCTGGCGCAGCAGGCGCTCGACCTGCTCAAGGACTACGAGATCGTCTACGCCGGCAGGACGCCGACCGAAGCCGACCTGGTGGCGCTGTGCCGCGCGCACGACCCGGTGGCGATCATCGTGCGCTACGGCAAGGTCGGCGCCGCGGTGATGGACGCCGCGCCTTCGCTGCGCGTGATCTCCAAGCACGGCAGCGGCACCGACACCATCGACAAGGCCGCGGCCCGGGCGCGCGGCATCGAGGTGGTGGCCGCCGTCGGCGCCAATGCCGCGGCCGTGGCCGAGCAGGCGCTGGCGCTGCTGCTGGCCTGCGCCAAGTCGGTGGTGCCGCTCGACGCACGCATGCACGCCGGCCACTGGGACAAGGCCACGCACAAGAGCCTGGAGCTGGGCGGCCGCACCATCGGCCTGGTGGGCCTGGGCGCCATCGGCCTGCGCTTTGCGCGCATGGCCGATGCACTGGGCATGCGCGTGATCGGCTTCGACCCATTCGCGCAGAACCTGCCCCCCTATGTGCAGGCCGTGGATCTGGAGACGGTCTGGCGCGAATCCGACGCGATCTCGCTGCACTGTCCGCTGACCGATGACAACCGCGGCATGCTCAATGCCCACACGCTGGCGCGGTGCAAGCGCGGCGTGATCGTGGTCAACACCGCGCGCGGCGGCCTCATCGACGAGGCGGCGCTGCTGGCAGCCGTGCGCTCGGGCCAGGTGATGGCCGCGGGCCTGGACAGCTTCGCGGTCGAGCCCATGACGGCCGGCCACCCTTTCCAGGGCGAGCCGCGCTTCGTGCTGAGTCCGCACATCGGCGGCGTCACCAGCGACGCCTACGTGAACATGGGCGTCGCCGCCGCGAACAACCTGCTGGGCGTGCTGGCTCGCCAGCCGGCCACGGCTGGGGCCTGAACACTGCGCGGGGCGCACGTTGCGGCAACGGCCACTACCATCGCTGCTGCATGAAAAAAATCAGCGACGCCCTCCTGCCCACCGTCCTGGACCTGCTGCTCGACGCCGTCTGCGTCGTCGATGCACAGGGCTTCTTCGTCTTCGTGAGCGCCGCGGGTGAACGCATTTTCGGCTACCCACCGCACGAGATGGTGGGCCAGCCCATGCTCGGCTTCGTCTACGCCGAGGACCGCGCCCGTACGCTGCAGGCCGTGGATGAGATCCTGGCCGGCACGCACCAGCCCCACTTCGAAAACCGCTACCTGCGCAAGGACGGGCGCGTCGCCCACATCATGTGGTCGGCCCACTGGTCGGAGGCGCAGCAGTTGCGCGTGGCCGTGGCGCGCGACGTCACGCAGCGCAGGCGCGACGAATCCATGCGCTCGGCGCTGTATGCCATTTCCGAAGCGGCCCACTCCGCCGGGGACCTGCTCGCCCTGTTCGAACGCATCCACCGCGTCATCGGGGGCCTGCTGACCACGGCCAACTTCTTCATTGCCTTGCATGACGGGACCACCGGCGAGCTGACCGTGCCCTACCGCGCCCACGAGGGCGACACCGCGCCCGGCCCGCGGCAGCCGCAAGCCGACGCCCTCTGCGCCCAGGTCATCCGCAGCGGGCAGGCGCTGCTGCTGACGCCCGGCGGCACGGCCGCGCCCGGGCAGTCGCTCCAGTCCGGCCCCGCGGACGATCTGCCGAACTGGCTGGGCGTGCCGCTCAAAGGCCAGCAGGGCACCATCGGCGCACTGGTGGTGCAAAGCGGCGCGGGCGTGGCGCGCTACACCGGGGGGGATGTGGAACTGCTGCAGTTCGTGTCGCTGCAGGTCGCCGCGGCCATCGAGCGCAAGCAGTCGGAGGCGCGCCTGCGGCACGCCGCCTGCCATGACCCGCTGACGGACCTGCCCAACCGCAGCGTGCTGCACGAGCGCCTGCAGGCGGCGCTCGTGCAGGCCCGGCAGAACGGCGCGCGGCTGTCGCTGCTCTACCTCGACCTGGACCGCTTCAAGCCGGTCAACGACCGGCTCGGCCACGCCGCCGGCGATCTGCTGCTGCAGCAGGCCGCGCGCCGCCTGCAGCGCTGCCTGCGCGAGTCCGATACGGTCGGCCGCATCGGCGGCGACGAATTCCTGGTGCTGCTCGTCGGTCTGCACCGGATGGAGCAGGCCCTGCAGGTGGCCGAGAAAATCCGCGCGGCCCTCGGCGAACCCTTCGATCTGGCCGGAGAGCCGGTACGGATATCGCCCAGCATCGGCATGGCGCTGTATCCCGAGCACGGCGTGGACGAGCGGCAGCTGATGCTGCAGGCCGACCAGGCCATGTACCAGGCCAAGCGGCAGGGAGGCAACCGGGTGCAACTGGCGGCGCCCGCAGTTCCGGCCATCAGTTGACGCTCAATTGACGCTCAGGAGCCGCGGGACCGCGCCAGTGCGATGGCGGCCTGAATCGCCGCCCGGGCCTGCGGACTGTTCTTCCAGCAGGAGGAACCCACGATCTCCGACGCCCTGGACACGATGTCCAGCGCGTTGGCCTTGCCCAATTGCGCGAGCGATATGAAGCCCATCTGCTCCAGCCGTGCCACGACCGTGGGGCCCACGCCCTTGACGCCCAGCAGCGCGGCGCGCTCTTCCAATGAAAAACCCATGCATTCTCCTTGTGACGTTGAATTTCATGCAGGCGCGCAGGCGGCCTCTGCCTGCATGCCCCGCAGCACTCCGGGTTCGAACCATTCGTCCACCCCGCGCGCCAGCCCATCGAGCACGCTGTCCAGCGTCGGCACGCCGGTGCCGAACAGCGCCTGCAGCACGGCGCCGTCCTCGAACAGGCCGTGCAGGTAGACACCGAGCACGTTGCCGCGCTGGTTGCGCCAGGCCAGCCCGTCGGGCATGGCGGCGTGCGCCAGGTCGCCGGCGGCGGCCATCGCGGGGTGCTGGGCGGTCTGTCCGTGGTGGATCTCGTAGCCCTGCACCGCCACCCCCGAGAGCGCGCTCCAGGCGCCGCCGAGCGCGCCAAACGCAGTGCGCACCGGGCGCACGGTCTTGGCTGGCTCGAACACGGTGACCAGCGGCAGCAGGCCCAGGCCGGGCGCGTTGCCGTCGATGCCGTGCGGATCGACCAGCGCCTCTCCCAGCATCTGCAGGCCGCCGCAGACGCCCAGCACCCGGCCGCCCGCGGCGGCGTGGGCGTTGATGGCCTGGTCCAGGCCCTGTGCGCGCAGCCAGGCCAGGTCGGCCGCCGTGGCCTTGGAGCCGGGCAGCACGATCCAGTCGGCGCCCTGCAGCTCTGCCGGGCTGCGCACCCATTGCAGGCGCACGCCGGGCATGTTCTTGAGCGGCTGGAATTCGTCCAGGTTGCTGATGCGCGGATAGGCGACGACGGCAATGCGGGTGTGGACCACGCCGCCGCCGCTGCTCGCACGCTCATCGAACAGGCCGTCCTCTTCGGGCAGGCCGTGCCGCCACTGCATGGGGATGACGGCCACCGTGGGCACCCCGGTGAGCTGCTGCAGCATCTCGGGGCCGGGCGCCAGCAGCGCGGCGTCGCCCCGGAACTTGTTGAGCACGAAGCCCTTGAGGTGGGCGCGCTCGTCCTGCGGCAGCAGCGCCCAGGTGCCGTACAGGTGGGCAAAGGCGCCGCCGCGGTCGATGTCGGCCACCAGCAGGCAATCGGCATGGACATGGCGCGCCACGCGCATGTTGACGACGTCGCTGGCGTGCAGGTTGATCTCGGCCGGCGAGCCCGCGCCTTCGATGACGACGACGTCGTTCTCCTCGCGCAGCGCGTCCAGCGCCTGCGCGATCACGGGCCAGACGCGCGCGCTGCGGCCGCGCCAGGGCAGGCGCGACAGCTCATCGCTGACCTGGCCCAGCAGCACGACCTGGCTGCGGGTGTCGGCCTCGGGCTTGAGCAGCAGCGGGTTCATGCGCACGTCGGGCACGGCACGCGCGGCCAGCGCCTGGAAGTACTGGGCGCTGCCGATCTCGCCGTAGACGCCGCCCGGGCCGGCGACCACGCGCGCGTTGTTGCTCATGTTCTGCGCCTTGAAGGGCGCGACCTTGCAGCCCTGGTCGGCATACCAGCGGCACAGCGCGGTGGCCAGCCAGCTCTTGCCCGCACCGCTGGTGGTGCCTAGCACCATCACGCAGCGCGCCGTCATGGCGGGGCCGCGCCATCCGCGGGCGGCGGCGTGGCCCAGTCGTCGTAGTACAGGAAGGCATGGCAGCTCCTGGCCCAGTGCCGGTTGGTGGACTTGCGCGTGCCGATGCCCACCAGGCTGCGGCCGGCGGCCTTGATGCGGTGCGACACCGGCATGAAGTCGCTGTCGCCGCCGACCACCACCACGGTGCCGATGTGCGCGTGGCGCTGCAGGTCGTCCACCGCGTCCAGGCACAGCTGGATGTCGGCGCCGTTCTTGGCCGAGGCGCCCGGCGGGAACAGTTGCACCAGCTCCATCGAGGCCTGCAGCAGCGCGTCGCGGTAGCGGCCGAAGAACTGCCAGTTGCAGTAGGCGCGATGGATGGCGATGGGCCCGAAGGCGGCCACGCGCTCCAGCACGGCCGGCACGTCCACCAGCGGCTCCTGCAGCCGGAAGCGCCCGTCGGGCCGGCCATAGGCGCCCTCGCCGTAGCGCTCCTCGAACAGGCTGGCGTGCAGGTTCTCGAAGTCCCAGTACAGGGCTACGGAGCGGGGGTTGTCGCTGTCGGCCTGGGCCACGTCGGACTTTCTGCGAATGGAAAGCCTGATCTTACGGCGCGCCCTCCGCCCGCAGCGCCGCCGCCAGCGCGGCCTGCCCCTGCGGCGGCAGCACCCCCAGGCGCACGTGGCCCGGCAGGCCGAAGGAGGCGGCGTCGCGCAGCCGGACGCCGGCCCGGCGCAGCCGCCGCAGCAGCGGCGCCGTCCCACCGCCCGGCACCCGGGCGCAGAAGAAGTTGGCTTCGCTGGGCAGGCAGGTCCAGCCAAAACCGGTGCACAGCGCCTGCTGCTGCGCCTTCCATGAGCGCAGCGTGGCCAGGCTCTGCGCCAGCCAGGCCGCCACGGCAGGCTCGCACCAGGCCTGCAGCAGGGCCACGCCGTGCGCGCCCAGCGGCCAGGACGGGGCCAGCCGCTCCAGTGCGGCGGCCTCGCCCCCGCCGCCCTCGGGCGCCACCAGGTAGGCGGCGCGCACGCCCGTCAGGCCCAGCGCCTTGTTCGGGCTCCAGAGCTGCCAGACCGGCTCCAGCGCGGCGCGGCTCCACGGGTCCGCGCCGCTCAGACGCAGGGGCGCGTAGGCGCGGTCGAGCACGCGCAGGCCGCCGGGCCCGGGCGGGTCGGGCTGGCCGAGCGGGCTGGACGGGTCGCACTGCCAGCGCAGCACGGCGCCCTCCCCTGGGCCAGGCTCGACGTCCAGGCCCCAGGCCTGGGCCGCATGCGCATAGTCGCCATAGGCATGCGCCGGCAGCGCCACCCGGCGCAGGCCGCGCTGCGCGGCGCGGGCCGTGAGGCGGAAGATGGCTTCGCTGGCGCTGGCCGCCAGCACGATGCGCGCGGGCGCCACGCCGTGGCGCGCGGCCAGGCGCTCGCGCAGCGCCTGGTAGGCCGGGTCGGGGTAGCGGGTGGCATCGGCTGCCTGTACCCGCGCCAGCGCCTGCGGGCAGGGGCCGCAGGCATTGGCATTGGTCGAGAAGTCGAATGGCGCGGCGCCCGCGGCGTCGGGGCCGCCGTGCGCGCGGCGCGGGAGCGCGGCCCCGCTCACGGCCACCATGCGCGGCTCATCACTATCAAAACAATAGCTAACACCCCAGGTATTACATGGGCTACAACCACTTTTGATGCATATTTCCCGGCACGGGCGACGTCGCCGGCATCCGGCTCGCGCGCCGCCGGGTTGAGCACATAGACCCCGGGCTTGCCCAGGCGCACGCCCAGCCGCAGCGCCATGGCGCCCATGGGCCAGCCGCCGTTGGGCGAGGCGGTGCGGCGCGCCTCGGCCGGCAGCGCGCGCCATGCGGCAGCGGGGGCGCCCAGCAGCAACAGCGCGGCCGTGATGCGCGCGGGCAGCCAGGACAGCAGGTCGTCCGCCCAGGCGGCCCACTTGCCGGCCCATTCCCAGCGGCCGCGGTAGCCCCACATGGCGTCGGCGGTGTTGGCGAAGCGGTAGAGCGCGGCGCCGGGCAGGCCCAGCAGCACGAACCAGAACAGCGGCGCGAGCACCGAGTCGTTGAGGTTCTCCGCCAGCGTCTCGATGGCGCTTTCGCGCACCTCGGCCGCCGACAGCGCGCTCACGTCGCGGCTGACCAGCCGCGCGAGCCGGGCGCGGCCGGCAGCCAGCGATTGCGCCAGCGCGGCTTCGACCGCCGCCACTTCCTCGCGCAGCATGCGCCAGGCGAGCAGGGGCTTGAGCAGCAGTGCCAGCAGCGGCAGCGCCACCCAGCCAGGCAGCCGCGACACCCCCTGCTGCACCACGGCCGCCACGCACCAGACGGTCGCGGCGCCCGCCCACCAGGCCAGCGCGCCGAGCAGCAGGCGCCGGTAGTCGGGCGACGGCGGCACGCTGCCGGCGGCCGGCGCGATGCGGCGCCCGGCACGGCCCAGGTAGTGCCCGATCCACACCACCGGGTGCCAGGCCGCGCGCGGCTCGCCCCACAGGCGGTCCACCAGCAGTGCCAGCGGCGGCACCAGCGCCATCCAGGCGCCGGCCGGCAGCAGGCCGTTCACGATGCCAGCGTCCCGGCGCCGGGGCTGCCTGCCGCGGGCTGCCGGCGCTCCGGCAGGCCCGGCCGCAGCGCCTGCCAGGCGGCCGCGAGCACGCCCAGGCACAGCCCCAGGCCCAGCAGCGATAGGCCCAGCACCACGCCGTGGCACAGCCCGGCGCGCGCCCACGGCGGCACCTCCGTCAGGCCGTGCAGGCCGGGGTAGCGCCAGCGCGGCAAGGCTGCGGGCGCAGGGCTGTTCAGCAGCACGCGGGCCGAGGCCGGGTCGGCGTAGGCGCGCGCGCCGTCGGCCCAGTCGGCGCGCCACGCCGGCAGCGGCCGCTCCTGCTGGCGGCAGATCCAGGCGCGATGGCAGAGGTAGTACTGCTCGTCATAGGCGTCGAGGCGGCGCAGCGAGGGGGCGCCGGACTGCGGGCGCAGCGCGCTCAGCGCCCGCGCCACCGTGGCCTCGGGCAGCACCGGCAAGGGCTCCAGGGAGGCGCCGGCATCGGCCCGCAGCAGCATCTGCCGCCGTCCTGCCTCGCGCAGCAGGTACCAGGCCTGGCCGGCCACCTGCAGCAGGTCGAGTTCGCGCACCGCGATGCCGCGCAACTGCGCCTGCGCCAATGCCCGGCTGGGGTCGAGCGTGGCCTCGGCGGACGGCATCGCGCGCGCCAGAGGCGTCGCCCCGAAGTCCTGCTCCATGTCCAGCGACCCCGTGAACATCCAACTGAGCGCGCAGGCCACGGCCACCAGCCCGGCGAGCTGGTACCAGCGCAGGCCGGCCCGCGCGGGAATCCAGCCGAGCCGGTACAGCAGGAACTGGCCCAGGCCCAGAGCCAGAGTGGCGGCGGCCAGCAGCAGCCCGACGACCATCTGGTGCCAGGGCCGCGCCGGCGACCGCGGCACGGTGGGGTCGAGCCAATGCGGCGCGCTGCCCAGCCGGGACCAGAAGCGCTCGGCCAAGCGCGTGCTGCGCACCACCTCGGCCGCGCCGACGGAGACGTACAGTTGCAGGCCGTCGTCACCGTCGAGCGTGACCTTGACCAGCGGCCGGTAGGGATCGAGCTCCGGGGAGCGGGTCCAGGGATCGCTGTCGAGCCAGTCCGTCTGCAGCATGCGCCGGCCGCTGAAGGCCTCGGCCACCGCGGCGGCCTGGGATTCGGACAGGGGCGGCAGCGCGGCGGCGCTGCGCGCATCGAGCACCGTCCAGCGCGGCGCATCGTCACTGCCCGGCTCGCGGACCAGCAGGCGCCACACCGGCACGCCGCCGTGCAGGCTCAGGCGGCCCTCGGTGGCCAGCAGGCCGGCGCGCCGGGCGGCCTGCTGCGCGGTCAGGCAGCAGCCGGGCAGCGCCTGCAACGGCGGCAGCGCGGTCAGGCGCTCGGCCAGGACCGACGCGCCGAAAGGCACGAAGTGCAGCACCAGGCCGCCCACCATCCAGGCCAGCAGCAGCAAGGCCAGGACCACGCCCAGCATCTGGTGCAGGCTGACCACGACCTTCTTCATACCCATATGCGCTGCGGTTGCCTTCGGAAAAAACGCGGGCAGCGAGGCGGCTCAGTCCTCGATGCCCCGCTGTGCGGGAATGCCGGCCTTGAACGCATGCTTGATCATCTGCATCTCGGTCACGGTGTCGGCCAGCGCGATTATCTCGGGCGGGCAGCGGCGTCCGGTCAGCATTACGTGGACGTCGCGGGGGCGCTCGCGCAGGGTCTCCAGCACCGCCGGCAGCGGCAGCCAGCCGTAGATCAGCGGATAGGTGATCTCGTCGAGCACCACCAGGAAGTATGCGCCCGAGAGGATCGCCGCGCGCGCCCGCGCCCAGCCCTCGCGCGCCAGTTGCGCGCTGCGCTCCAGGTCCTGGCTCTTCCAGCTGAAGCCGTCGCCCAGCCCCTCGATCGGGATGCCGATCTGCTCGAACATGCGGTGCTCGCCGAAGCGCGCGCTCGGCACTTTCATGAACTGGTAGATCTTCACGGCCTTGCCGCGGCCATGCGCCCTCAGCGCCAGGCCGAAGGCGGCCGTGCTCTTGCCCTTGCCGTCGCCGGTGTTCACCAGCACCAGGCCGCGGCGCTCGCCCTCGGGCTTCTCGTAGGGCTTGACGGAGGGCGGGGTTTCGATCTGCATGGGGTGTCCTCGGATGTTTCAGGGGCGCGGCAGCGCCACCCACTGGCCCTGCACGGCCAGGATGGCGATGCGGTTCTGGAACACCGCCTCCAGCGCGCGGTGCGTGGCGGCGTCGGCGGCGGCGCCGGCATGCGCCACGCGCCCGGCCTGCAGCACCACCACCTCGTCGGCCTGCAGCGCGAAACCGATCTCGTGCAGCACGCTGACGACGGTGCCGCCCGCATCCACGCGCCGGCGCACGGCGGCCAGCCAGTCGGCCTGGTGCGGCGGGTCGAGATTGGCCAGGGGTTCGTCCATCAGCAGCACCGGCGCCTCCACCGCCAGCGCGCGCGCCAGCAGCACGCGCTGGCGCTCGCCGCCGGAGAGCTCGCCCAGCGCGCGATCGCGCCAGTCCCAGGCGTGCGTTGCGCGCAGCGCGCGCTCCACCGCCGCATGGTCGGCCGGGCCCGGCGGCGCCAGCCAGGGCCGGTGCGGCAGCCGGCCGAGCATGGCGACGTCGTAGGCGTTCAGGTCGTCCGCGCCGCCCTCGCCCTGGCCGAGCCAGGCCACCTCGCGCGCGCGCGCGCTGCCAGGCCACTGCGCCAGCGGCCGGCCCTGCAGCGCGACCGCGCCGCCGCTGCAGGGCACCAGCCCCGCCAGCAGCTTGAGCAGCGTGGATTTGCCCGCGCCGTTGGGGCCGACGATGCTGGTCCAGCGGCCGGCGGGCAGCGCCAGGTCGATGCCGTGCAGCACCTCGGCCCGGCCCAGCCGCGCCTGCACGGCGCGCGCCTGCAGCGCGGCCGCGCGCATCAGGATGCCCTCGACAGGATCGGGAACAGCTTGCCGAGCCCGTCGGCCATCACCTCGACCGCGAGCGCGGCCAGGATCAGGCCCATCAGCCGCGTCATGATGTTGATGCCGGTCTTGCCGAGTACGCGCGCAATCGGCTGCGCCAGCGAGAAGGCGAGCGCGGTCGCCAGCGCCACCACGACGCCATAGCCGACCAGCAGCGCCAGCTCCCACAGGTGCTGCGCCTTGTCGGCATAGATCACCACGGTCGAGATCGCGGCCGGGCCGGTGAGCAGCGGGATGGTCAGCGGCACCACCGCGATGGAGGCGCCCATCGAGGCCTTCACCTCGGTGGCGCGCAGCTCGTCGGCGTTGGTCTGGCTCTCGGCCGGCTTGGCGTTGAGCATGGACATGGAGCTCATCAGCAGCAGCATGCCGCCGCCGACCTGGAAACTGGCGATGGAGATGCCGAAGAAGGACAGCAGCTGCAGCCCGAGCAGCGCGCTGACCGCGATGACCACGAACGCGCTGAAGGCCGACATGCGCACCGTGCGGCGGCGCTGCGCGTCGCTGTAGCCCTGGGTGTAGTGGATGAAGAAGGGCACGATGGCCAGCGGGTTGACGATGGCCACCAGCGTGACCAGCGGCTTGATCAGATCCATCGATGTACTCATGGGCGCATACCTTAACTGACCCGCGCCCCGCTGCGCGCCATGCCGCGCCGGTGCATCAGCCACAGCAGGTAGCCGCCGCCCAGCAGCGCGGTGAGCACGCCCACCGGCAGTTCCTGCGGCGCCAGCAGCCAGCGCGCGAGCAGGTCGGCGGCCATCAGCAGCGCGCCGCCCATGCCGGCCGACAGCAGCAGCAGCGCGCCATGGGTGGAGCGCAGCAGCGGCCGCACCAGGTGCGGCGCGGCCAGGCCGACGAAGGCGATCAGCCCGGCCTGCGCCACCGCCGTGGCGGTGGCCAGCGCCAGCACCGCCACCAGCGCGGCGCGCAGGCGCGGCAGCGGCAGCCCCAGGCTGGCGGCCGTGGCCTCGCCCAGGCTCAGGCCGTCGAGCACCGGCGCCAGCAGCCAGGATGCGCCCGCGCACAGCGCCAGCACCAGCGCCATCAGCGCGACCGCCTGCCAGCCCAGGAAGCTGGTGCTGCCCAGCGTGAAGCCCTGCATGGACTGCAGGATCTCCGGCGCCGCCAGCGTGACCAGGTCCTTGGCCGCGCCCAGCACCACGCCGACGATGACGCCGCCCAGCAGCAGCCGCAGCGTGTGCTGCGCGCCGCGCGCCAGGGCCAGCGTGAGCATCACCGCCAGCACCGCGCCGGCAAAGGCCGCGCCGGTGATGCCCACCTGCAGCCACCAGCCGCTGGCCATGGCCGCGGCCGGCGACAGCCCGGCCGCCAGCAGCGCCAGCGCGGCCCCCAGCGACGCACCCGAGCCGCTGCCCAGCAGGTACGGGTCGGCCAGCGGATTGCGGAACAGGCCCTGCGCCACCGCGCCGGCCAGCCCGAGCAGCGCGCCGACGATCCAGCCGCCGACGGTGCGCGGCAGGCGGATGTCGCGCACGATCTGCCAGGCGACCGGGTCTTCGCGCATCGCGCGCAGGCTGTCCAGGCCGGTGCTGCCCACCGCCGCGCCCAGCGCCAGCAGCACCAGGGCCAGCACGAACAGGGCGCTGCCCAGCAGCGCGGCGCGGCGGCGGGTGCGCGGCATCATGCTAGGGCGCCTTCTCGGCGATGCACTGCGCCATCAGCCGCGCCGCCTCGGCCATGCGCGGCCCGGGGCGCACCACCACGTCGGAGTCCTCCGGCCCGAACACGCAGATGCGCTGCTCGCGGATCGCGCGCATGCCGCCCCAGCCCGGGTAGGGCACGGCGGCCTGCATGCTGCGGTTGCCGATCATGATCACATCGGGGTGGGCGCGCACCACGAACTCCGGGTTGAGCCGCGGAAACGGACCGAGCGCCGCCGGCACCACGTTGCGCACGCCCAGGCGCGAGAGCGTCTCGCCGATGAAGGACGATTCGCCCGCCGCATACGGCCCGCGGCTCACCTCGAAATACACCCGCGCCTGCCGCGCGCGCGGCGGCAGCGACTGCGCCGCGGCCTGCACGCCGGCATCGATCACGCGCCAGAGCTGCGCCGCGCGCTCGTCCGGCAGCTCCAGCAGTTGCGCCAGCTTCGACAGCACGCGGCGCACGTCGGCATGGGTCTTGGGTTCGAGCGCGAGCACCTTCACGCCCAGCGCCTCCAGCCGTTCGCTGGCGCGCGAGGACGTGGCCAGCAGCACCACGTCGGGCTGGAGCGCGACGATGGCCTCGATGTTGGGGTCCAGGCCGCCGCCCACCACCGGCAGCCGGCGCACGCTCTCGGGCCAGTTGGAATAGCGGTCCACGCCCACCAGGCGCTGGCACTGCTCCAGCGCGCAGACGCTTTCGGTGAGCGAGGGCAGCAGGCTCACGATGCGCTGCGGGCCGTGCTCGAACCGCAGCGCGCGGCCGCGGTCATCGCGGACGCTGAGCGCCCGCGCGGCGGCGGCGTGCAGGCACAGCGCCAGCAGCAGCCAGCGCAGAGCGGTTTTCATGGAGCATCGTCCTTCAAGACGAGCGGCAGCCCGGCCGCCATCAGCGTCACGCGCCGGCAGGCCGCGGCCACGCGCTGGTTGGTCTGGCCCAGCATGTCGACGAAGGCGCGCACCTCGCGCCCCATCGGCACCACCCCCAGGCCGATCTCGTTGGAGACCAGCACCAGCGGGCCCCTTGCCTGCCCTATTGCTACCAAAAGCATAGCTACATGCCCAGGTATCACCTGGGCTTCAGGCACTTTTTCTTCAGATTCTGGGTGCAGGGGCATCATCAGGTTGGTCAGCCACAGCGTGAGGCAGTCCACCACCAGCAGCGTATGCGGGTAATCATGCGCCGCAATGGCTTCGGCCAGGCGGCGCGGCGCCTCGACCGTCGCCATGCGCGGCAGGCGCTCGGCGCGGTCCTGGCGGTGGCGTTCGATGCGCAGGCGCATTTCCTCGTCCCAGGGCTGGGCCGTGGCGATGAACACCGCCCGGCGCCCGGGCGACGCCGCCAGCCAGGCCTCGGCGCGTTGCTCGGCACGGCGCGACTTGCCACTCTTCTGACCGCCCAGCACCAGTTCGCTCGCAGGGTTCACGTCCGTCGTCCAAGGCGCGCGCGCCCTGCCTACTGCGGCATCCACTTCAGGCTGACGAAGGCGACGCGGCCCGGGGTGGCGTAGTTGCGGGCCAGCTGGTAGTCCTTGTCGGCCAGGTTGTCGATGCGCGCCTGCAGCGTGAAGTCGCGCGACAGGCGCGTGCTGGCGTACAGGCCGAGCAGCGCATAGCCGCCCAGGCGCTGCGTATTGGCGGCGTTGTCGAATCGGCTGGCGGAGAACTGCGCCTCGGCGCCCACCGTCCAGCCGGCGATGCGCGTGTCCGCGCCCAGCGTGCCGTGCCGGCGTGCGCGGCGCGCCAGCAGTTTGTCGGTCGCCAGGTCGCGCGGGTCCTGGAAGTCCAGCGAGCCGCGCAGCGCGACGTCGCCCAGGCGCTGCTCGCCCGAGAAGGTCACACCCTTGTACTCGGCCCGCGCCACGTTCGCATAGCAGCCGAACGGAGATGGGCAGGCGCCGGCGCCGGCGAAGGTGATGACGTTGCTCACGCGGTTGCGGTAGGCGACCACGCCGGCGCTGCTGCCGCCCTGGCTCCAGCGCAGGCCGGCCTCCAGGTTGCGGCTGCTCTCCGGCTGCAGCGTGGCCACGCCGTAGTCGCTGAAGCGCTGGTACAGCGTGGGCGCGCGGAAGGCGGTGCCGGCCGACGCGGTGGCGCGCCAGTTCGGCGCAAAGGCGAAGCCGTAGGCCGCGCTGCCGGTGGTCTTGCCGCCGAACTCGCTGTCCTTGTCGTGCCGCGCATTGAGCTGCAGCGTGTGCGCCCCCTGCGTGAAGCCATAGCCCAGCGCCAGACCGTCCTGATGCCGGCCGCGGTCGATGGGCGCGTTCTTCAGGTGGTCCTCGCGCCGCTCCAGGGCCGCCGTCACCAGATGCGCGCCGAAGCGCAATTCGTTCTGGAACAGGTAGCCGCGCAGGTCGGTGAGGGTCAGGTACGGCGAGGGCGTGGTCTGGTAGCGGCTGCTGGAATCGGTGACCTGCACGCGCGTCTTCCAGGCGTCGGTCCACTGCGCGGTCCAGCCCAGGCCGGCGGTGCGCAGCCGGTTCAGGCTGCGGTCGTCGGCCTTCGGGCTGCTGTCGTACTGCGAGTTGAGGTTGTTGGCCAGCAAGGTGGCGTCGATGCGCTGGCGCGCGTCGATGCGCAGGCCCAGCCTGGTGTTGAAGGAGTTGCTGCGGTAGCCGTCCTTGTCCGGGTTCTGGCCGGCGATCGGGCGGGCATTGAAGCCGGAGCTTTCCTCATGCGCCACGCCCAGCGAGTAGTCGAAGGCGCCGTCCACGCCGCCTGCACCGCTGATGCCGGCTTCCGCGCGCGAGGTGCCGTGGCTGCCGACGCCGATCCCGACGAAAGGCGCGGGCCCGCCCTCGCCCTTGCGGGTGAAGAGCTGGATCACGCCACCGATCGCGTCCGAACCGTACACCGCCGCCGCAGGGCCGCGCAGCACCTCGATGCGGTCGATCTGCGACAGCGGGATCTGCTCCCAGGGCGCCCCGCCGGTGGACTGGGAATCGACGCGCACCCCGTCGATGTAGACCGCCGTGAAGCGCGACTCCGCGCCGCGCAGGAACACGCTGGTGGAAGTGCCCGGGCCGCCGTTGCGCGTGATCTCCACGCCCGGCAGGCGCGCCAGCACGTCGGCCACGCCGGCGGCGCCGCTGCGCTCGATGCTGTCACGGTCGACGATGGACACGTCGGCCACCAGGTCGGACAGCGGCTGGGCCACGCGCGTGGCCGTGACCACGGTCGCGGCAAGTTCGGGCGCGATGGCGGCGTTCTGCGCATGCAGGGGAAATGCGGCGGCCAGGGCCAGGGGCAGCGCGGCGGCGCGCAGGCAGGAAAAACGGGTTCTCATCGGAAAGGAGCAGAGCATGTAAACCCCTGACCGGCCTCCCCGCCAGTCTGTGGGCGTCACGGACGCGCGCAACGTCGCCGGAGCTTGGGCGCGCGCGTCCACCTCGTTGGCCGGTATCCGGGCTGGCGGAATCGACAACCCCCGCCTTCCCAGGCACGTGTTCAGTGCGCCCAGTGGCTGTGTAGGGGGTGCGGAATCTTGCGATTCGTCCGCTGACCGTTGCGGGGGCAGCGCAGGTCAGGCGCCCATCACCGGCGCGCCCTCCTGCTTCCCGTTGAACTGCGCCCTGTGAACCAGGCCGCGAGCACCAACGGGCAGGATTGTAGGCGCACCTTGCCGCCTGTTCCGAGAACCATTGCACACTCCAGCGGCAGGCCGAATGCATCAAACCATGGCAGACACCTACAATCTGCCGGCCTATGCCCAGCCCCGCAACCGTCGACCAGGTCGCTGAACGCGTCGAGCGCCTCTTGCTGCGCCATGCGGAGCTGCAGCGCACCAACCAGTTGCTGGCGCAGCAGGTGGCGGCCCTGACCCAGGAACGGGACTCGCTCAAGTCGCGTCTGCGCGCGGCCCGCGCCCGCATCGACGCGCTGCTGGAGCGGCTTCCGGCCGACCTCATCGCTCCGGCACCCGGCCCCGGCAACGACACATGAAGCAGCTCGAAGTACAGATCATGGGGCAAAGCTACCTGCTGGGCTGCCCCGAGGGCGGTGAAGCGCGGCTGCGCGCCGCGGTCGAGCGCGTGGATGCCACCATGCAGCGCATCCGCGACGCCGGCAAGGTACGCGCCCGGGACCGCATCGCGGTGCTGGCCGCGCTCAACCTGGCATTCGACGTGGCCGACCGGGCACAGGCGCCACCGTCCATCACCCCGGCCGCGGCGCCTCCGGGCGACGACGAGGACGGCGCGCGCTGGACCCAACTGCTGCGCCGCCTGGACGATGCGCTGGGCGACGGGCGGCTGCTCTAGGGCAACGCTGAACAAGCCCCTCGCGTGTCGCGCATCCCTGCTGTGGGCGGTCTGCGGCGTTGCAAATCCTCGCCATAGCTGCGGCTATGGCTGCGGTTTGCGCCTTGCATCCCATCCCACACCAGGGCGCGCGCCACCACGCGGACTTATTCAGCGTTGCCCTAGGTCATGCAGCCAGACGGCTCTACAATGGAGCCGTCTGCGGTGCTCGCCGGGCTTTATATTTCCTTGAACCAATGCTCACTGAGCACGGGCTTGGTACATTGCCTGGCAAGCGTGATCATCTCGCGTCAGATGAACCCAATGCTTGGTTGCCCTCGCCCACCTGAACCCCCGGTTCAGGATGCCGGTCCGGTGGCATTCGCAGACGCCTATTCCCAACGCCGTGCCGGTCACCGACCCGCACGGCGTTGTTCTCATTGCGCCATGAACGGCCGCACCTGCATGCGCTCCGTCAGGACATCGGCCGGCAGGCCGGGAGCGCACAGGAACCCCTGGAACAGCTCGCACCCCAGCGCCTGCAGGCAGTCGTGCTGGGCCTGCGTCTCCACGCCTTCGGCCACCATCTGGAAGCGCAGCGCGGCGCCCATGCTGGTCATGGCGCTGACGATGGCGCGGTCGCTTTCGTCGTCGGGCAGGCCGCGCACGAAGGACTGGTCGATCTTGAGCCGATGGATCGGGAAACGCTTGAGGTAGGCCAGGCTGGAGTAGCCGGTGCCGAAATCATCGATGGCCAGCCGCACGCCCAGCGCCGCCAGCGCGTGCAGTCGCTCAAGCGCCTCGTCCGCCCCCTGCAGCAGGATGGACTCGGTGAGCTCCAGCTCCAGCAATGACGGAGCAAGGCTCGACGCATCGATGGCCGCTGCCACGCGATCCACGAAGTCCGCCTGTCGGAACTGCAGCGCCGAGACGTTGACCGACACCGGCACCGCCTGGCCGGCGCGCTGCCAGACCGCGGCCTGGCGCACCGCCTCCTCCAGCACCCAGGCGCCGATGGACACGATGAAGCCGGACTCCTCTGCCAGAGGAATGAAAACGCCCGGGGAGATGGCGCCCAGTTCTGGGTCGGTCCAGCGGATCAGCGCCTCGACGCCGACCAGTTCGCCGCTGCCTATGTGGATCTGCGGCTGGTAGTGCAGCATGAAGCGCTTTTCCTCCATGGCCTGCCGCATCGCATGGTCGAGCTTCATGCGCGCCAGCAGGTTGGAGTTCATCTGCGGCTGGTAGAAACGGTAGCTGCCGCGACCGTGCTCCTTGACCCTGAACATCGCGGTGTCGGCGTGCCGCACCAGGTCGTCCAGCGTGGAGCCGTCCTGCGGGTACAGGGCCAGGCCGATGCTGCAACTGATCGAGAAGTGCATGTCGTCCAGCTCGAACGGCTGGCCCATGGCTTCAAGTATGCGGCGCGCCACCACCTCCGCCGAGGCGGCGTCGGCGTGGTGGAGATGGATCACGAACTCGTCACCTCCGAGCCGGCACAGCGTGTCGGCCAGCCGCAGGCAGCCCTCGATGCGCTCGGCCACCTTCACCAGCACCCGGTCGCCGAACTGGTGTCCGAGCGAATCGTTGATGTTCTTGAAGCGGTCCAGGTCCAGG
>NZ_JAELTO010000249.1 GCF_016428875.1 Xylophilus sp. ASV27 | reverse complement strand
GGCCCCATCCTCACCAAGTACCTGCTGGAGAAAACCCCCATTCGCAAAGTGGCGCTGGTGTTCGACCGTACCAACGAGTCACTGATCGAATACAAGAACATCTTCCGCGACGCCTTCAAGGCCGGCGGCGGCAGCGTGGCCGCCGAGGACGCCATCGTGAGCCAGGATGCCAACTTCCTGCCCTTGGCCACCAAGCTCAAGAGCCTGGACGTGGATGCGATCTACATCTCCAGCTACGCCGAGCAGGCCGCCAACCTAGCGACGCAATTACGCAAGGCGGGCGTGCCCGGGAAAGTGCGCATCATCGGCTCGCTGGCTGTTGCATCACCGAAGTTCATCGCCATCGCGGGCAAGGACTCGGACGGCTCCTACGTCATCTCCGACTACGTGATCGGCATCGATCGCCCGCTCAACAAGGCTTTCGACGCGGCTTACCAGGCTCGCTATCAGATGGAGCCCGACAGCTTCGCCGCCATCGGCTACACGCTGGCGCAGGTCGCGCTGGCGGCCCTCAAGGAAGCCGGCCCCACGCCGACGCGTGAAAAGGTGCGCGATGCCTATCTGAGACTGAAGGACGTTCCAGTGATCGTCGGCTCCGGCGTTTGGAACCAGGTCGACCGCCGACCGCAGATCGGAGCGCTGGTGCTCACCGTCAAGGACGGCAAGTTTGCCATCGCGCCTTGACCTTGCACCAATGCAAGGAATCGGGACCATGACGAAATATGTGCAGCAAGATATCGAAGACCCAATGGCCACGCTGTGCCGCATGGCGCTGCGGACGCAGTACGACGACCTGCCGGCCGATGCGGTCCGCCATGCCAAGGAGACGCTGCTAGACGCCATGGGCGTGACTATAGGCGGCTCGGCGATGGAAGGCATCCCGGCCATCGTTGATC
>NZ_JAELTO010000248.1 GCF_016428875.1 Xylophilus sp. ASV27 | reverse complement strand
CCCCCCCCCCCCCCCCCCCCCCCCCCCCCCCCCCCCCCCCCCCCCCCCCCTTTTAGATGTGTATAAGAGACAGGGTCTCGGGCGCGGCGGCCGGCGCACTGGCGGTGGCCGGCTCTGGCGTTGCGGGGGCCGCAGCCGACGCCGGGGGCTCGGCCGGTGGCGCTGCCGGTGTGGCCGCGGCCGCGCCCAGGCGGTTGAGGTCGCTCAGATTCTTTGATAATTCGGCCGCGCGGGCGGCGCTGTCGCGCGCCTGGCTGGCCTGGGCCACGCGCTCGGCCTCGGCCGCGGCGCCGACGGAGCCCTTGGAGAGGGTCAGGCGATCGGGCGTCGTGGCGGCCGGCCGGCGATCCTGCACCTCGGTCTGCACGCTGCCGCTGGCCACGCGCTGCGGCGTGCCGACATCGGCCGCCGGGGCGCGGCTGGCCAGTCTGCGGCGGAATTCGTTGAAGTCGCGGCTCTGCGCCATCACGATGCGCCGCGCCTCGGCCGGCGGCGTGGCGCTGGCCTGGCCGGCATCGGGGATTTCCAGCACGGCGCCGGCGCGCACACGGTTGACGTTGTTGCCGATGAAGGCGTCCGGGTTGGCCTGCAGCAGCGCGACCAGCATCTGGTCGAGCGAGACATTGGCCGGCTTGCTGGCTGCGGCGATGCGGCCTGCGGTATCGCCGGGGCGGACGGTGACCTCCGCCGCGGGTGTCGTGGCGCGCGCCGCGGCGGCGGGCGGGCGGCTGGGCGCGCGCGCGGGAGCCGGGGGCGCGGCTGTCTCTTATACACATCTAAAAGGGGGGGGGGGGGGGGGGGGGGGGGGGGGGGGGGGGGGGGGGGGGGGGGGGG
>NZ_JAELTO010000247.1 GCF_016428875.1 Xylophilus sp. ASV27 | reverse complement strand
TCCAGGCGAGCGCCTGGGCGCGCGCGGCTTCTGCGGGTACGGTGCTGGTCATGCTGTCTCCTCAGTCAGGCGTACAAGTTGGGGAACTGGCCGGTGGTGCTGATGACCGTGGTGCGCGTCTCCAGGTAGGGCGCCAGCGCGTCGATGCCGTTCTCGCGCCCCCAGCCGCTGGACTTGAAGCCGCCGTAGGGCGTGGACCAGCGCAGCAAGGAATAGGTGTTGACCCAGACCATGCCCGCCTCGATGCGGCTGGCCACGCGGTGCGCGCGGCCCACATCGCGCGTCCACAGGCCGGCGGTCAGGCCGTAGGGCGTGTCGTTGGCGATCGCGATCGCCTCGTCCTCGCCGTCGAACGGGATCAGCGAGGCCACGGGGCCGAAGATCTCGTCGCGCGCGATGCGCATCTGGTTGTTCACGCCCGCGAACACCGTGGGCTCGACGAAGTAGCCGGGCGCGAGTTCGGGCGTTTCGATGCGGCGGCCGCCCGTGACGAGTTCGGCGCCGTCCTCCTTGCCGTACTGGACGTAGGCGAGCGTCTTTTCCAGTTGCTCCCGGTGCGCCTGCGGCCCCATGTGGTTGGCATCGATGCTGGGCAGGCCCACGCGCACGGCCCTGGCGCGTTCGCGGAAGGCCTCGACCACGCGCGCATAGATGCTGCGCTCCACCAGCACGCGCGAGCCCAGCGCGCAGCTCTGCCCGGTCAGGCGCCAGGCCGAGGCCGTGGCGGCGTTGATGGCGTTGTCCAGGTCGGCGTCGGCAAAGAGGATGTGCGGCGCCTTGCCGCCCAGCTCGAAGGTGAAGCGCTTCAGGTTGTCCGAGCCGCTCTGCACCATGCGCTTGGCGGTGGCGGTGGAGCCGGTGAAGGAGATCTTGTTCACGTCAGGGTGCTCCACCAGGCGCTGCCCCGCCGTGCGGCCATGGCCTGGCACCACGTTGAACACGCCGGGC
>NZ_JAELTO010000246.1 GCF_016428875.1 Xylophilus sp. ASV27 | reverse complement strand
AGAAGTATTTGCTCGGTTCGGCATCGTTTGCCGGCCACTCGATGAGCAGCCACTGCTCGGGATGCAGACGTGCCTTGCCCGTATTGCCGCCGGCGTGGCGCACCCGCACGGCCGCAAAGCGGCCGTTGAGCGTGTCATGGGTTCCCTCGCGCCAACTGACGTTCTGGAACGCTCGGCTTGGAAGCGACTGCGCCAATGCCTTGACGCTCATGGGCTGCAGCGCCGCCGTGCGCCTGGGCACTACTGGCGGGCGGCCCATGCCGCTGTAAGGCTGGGGTGGCAGCGGCTGAACGCCAGGCGGCCAGACCACGAGGGCAGATGTGACGCCCACCGCGTAGAGCAGGCCCATGTCGCTGAGCGCCTGACGAAAAGCGTTGTCCACACCGTATCCCGCATCGGCCAGCACGCAATGGCGCGGTGCGCCTTCGTCCAGCAGCCTACGCAGCTGCTGCAGCGCGATCTGTGTCTTCGTGGCGAAACGAACCTCCTCGGGAACGCCAGCCTTGGCGCGGCGTTCAGCATCTGCCGCCCAGGCCTCGGGCAGGTACAGCTGCCAAGCCACGGGCAGGCTGCCCTGTTTGCTTGCAAGCGAGATGCTCACAGCCACCTGGCAGTTGTCCTGCTTGCCCAGCATCCCGCAGTACTGGCGCGTGACACCGACCGAGTTGCGTATTCCACAGTAAAAGCGCCGCCGATTCCGATTCAAAGGCGCCACTTGTTCCAGTTGAAACCCGCCGTTGATTCCGAAGTGCCCTGGCCTTCGGTATTGCGGCGGCCCCTGCAGGGCACGGCGACGAACGCCGATGTCAAACCGTGAACGAGCTTTGGGCAAGCATCGACGTGTGATCCCGTACGTCAGCGGGCCACGATGAGAGCAAGGCGTCGAAGCGCTGACCTTGCCCTCGAAAAACGTATCCCTTGCTGAGTGTTTCAATACAAGCAAGGAAGACGTAAATGAGGAAGACGACGAGAGCGCGCTACACGCTCGAATTCAAGCAAGAGGCGGTGCGGCTGGTC
>NZ_JAELTO010000245.1 GCF_016428875.1 Xylophilus sp. ASV27 | reverse complement strand
AGCTCGGGCCCGCTGCCGCTGCGCCACCAGCGCAGGCGGGCGCGGTCTGGCAACAGCTCCAGCGCCTGCAAGGCAGCCTCGGGCACGCTCAACCGGCCGATGCGGTTGCGCGTCTGGCCGCCCAGCTGGGTGAAAAAGCCCCCCACCAGTACCTTGCCGTCGGGCTGCACGGCCAGGCTGAGCACCGGGCTGTCGGCGCCGGGATCAAAGCCCGTGTCCAGCGAGCCATCGGCGTTGAGGCGGGCCAGGCGGTTGCGCGTCTGGCCGCCCAGCTGGGTGAAAGAGCCCCCCACCAGTACCTTGCCGTCGGGCTGCACGGCCAGGCTGTACACCAGGTAGTCGGCGCCGGGAGTGACGCCCGTGTCCAGCGAGCCATCGGCGTTGAGGCGGGCCAGGCGGTTGCGCGTCTGGCCGCCCAGCTGGGTGAAAGCGCCCCCCACCAGTACCTTGCCGTCGGGCTGCACGGCCAGGCTGTACACCCAGCCGTTGGCGCCGGGATCAAAGCCCGTGTCCAGCGAGCCATCGGCGTTGAGGCGGGCCAGGCCGTTGCGCCTCTGGCCGCCCAGCTGGTTGAAACCGCCTCCCACCAGTACCTTGCCGTCGGGCTGCACGGCCAGGCCGTACACCGTGCTGTTGGCGCCGGGATCAAAGCCCGTGTCCAGCGAGCCATCGGCGTTGAGGCGGGCCAGGTAGTTGCGCGTCTGGCCGCCCAGCTGGGTGAAAGCGCCCCCCACCAGTACCTTGCCGTCGGGCTGCACGGCCAGGCTGCGCACCAGGTAGTCGGCACCGGGAGTGAAGCCCGTGTCCAGCGAGCCATCGGCGTTGAGGCGGGCCAGGTAGTTGCGCGTCTGGCCGCCCAGCTGGGTGAAAAAGCCCCCCACCAGTACCTTGCCGTCGGGCTGCACGGCCAGGCCGTACACCGTGCCGTTGGCGCCGGGATCAAAGCCCGTGTCCAGCGAGCCATCGGCGTTGAGGCGGGCCAGGCCGTTGCGCCTCTGGCCGCCCAGCTGGTTGAAAGCGCCCCCCACCAGTACCTTGCCGTCGGGCTGC
>NZ_JAELTO010000244.1 GCF_016428875.1 Xylophilus sp. ASV27 | reverse complement strand
CCCCCCCCCCCCCCCCCCCCCCCCCCCCCCCCCCCCCCCCCCCCCCCCCCCCCTTTTCAAGCAGAAGACGGCATACGCGATTTCCTGTACGGTCTCGTGGGCTCGGAGATGTGTATAAGAGACAGGGACGGCCGGTTGCAGTTCGGTCAGCGCGGCAAAGCACTCCTGCCACAGCAGCGCGCGGGCGCGCACGCCGGGGTTCTCGCGCGCCAGGGTCTCGAAGCGCCGGCGGGCGCCGCCGCGCAGCGTGCCCAGGGCGTGGCTGGCGGCCAGTTGGTCGAGCAGATCGGGGTGGTCGCGCAGGTTCATGCGAACCTCTGCATGCATTGGCGCAGTTGCTCGATGCCGCGCCGGATCCAGGTCTTGACGGTGCCCAGCGGCAGCTTCAACTGCTCGGCCAGTTCGCCATGGCTCAGGTCGCGCAGGTAGGCCAGGCTGACCACCTCGCGCTGCCTGGGCTCCAGCCGGGACAGGCATTGGCGCAGCGCCAAGGCCTGCTCGCTGGTGCTCGCGGCATCGGCCGGATCGACGGCCTCGCCGGCGACGGTTTCCTGCACGTAGTCGTCGAGTTCCTGGTTGCGGTCCACGCGCTCGCTGTTGCGCCGGCGCAGGAAGTCGAGCGCCCGGCTGCGCACGATGACGCCGAGCCAGGCCATGGGCGGGCTCAGGCTGGCCCGGTAGTCGCCGGCGATGCGCCAGATGTTGAGGTAGGCCTCCTGCAGCGCGTCCTCGGCCCATTCGCGGTTGCCGGTGACGCGCAGCGCCACGCCATAGAGCCGCGATGAGGTCTGCTCGTACAGCTCGCGCAGGGCGGCGGCGGCGTCCTGGTCATGGGTGGCGACGCGTTGCATGAGGGCGATCAGTGCCTGGTCGGGGGATTCGGTGAGCATGCGGGATTCTGGCCCATGCCTGCATTACGCGATACGCCCGTGATCGGATGCACCTAAGGCAACGCTGAACAAGTCCGCGTGGTGGCGCGCGCCCTGGTGTGGGATGGGATGCAAGGCGCAAACCGCAGCCATAGCCGCAGCTATGGCGAGGATTTGCAACGCCGCAGACCGCCCACAGCAG
>NZ_JAELTO010000243.1 GCF_016428875.1 Xylophilus sp. ASV27 | reverse complement strand
CCTGGCCGATCGGCACCAGCCGGTGCGCGGTGCACTGCGGCAGGATCGACTGCACGTCGTCCGGCGCCACGTAGTCGCGCCCGGCCAGCAGGGCCTGCGCCTTGGCCGCGCGCAGCAGTGCCAGGCCGGCGCGCGGCGACAGGCCCTGCACGAACCAGCGCCCGGAGCGCGTGGCCGCGAGCAGCGCCTGCACGTAGTCCAGCAGCGGCTCGGCGGCATGCACCGCCAGCACCTGATGCTGGATCGCGGCCAGCTCCTCGGTGGATAGCAGCGGCAGCAGGTGGTCCAGCATGTCGCGCCGGCCGGCGCCTTGCAGCAGCACGCGCTCGGCCGCGCGGTCCGGATAGCCGAGCGAGATGCGCATCAGGAAGCGGTCCAGTTGCGACTCCGGCAACGCGAAGGTGCCCAGCTGGTCATGCGGGTTCTGCGTGGCGATGACGAAGAACGGATGGGGCAGGGCGCGCGTCTCGCCCTCGACCGTGACCTGTTTCTCCTCCATGGCCTCGAGCAGCGCGCTCTGGGTCTTGGGGCTGGCACGGTTGATCTCGTCGGCCAGTAGCACCTGGGCGAACACCGGGCCCGGGTGGAACACGAAGCCTTCGCGCCCGCGCTCATAGACCGAGACGCCGACCAGGTCGCCCGGCATCAGGTCGGCGGTGAACTGCACGCGCGAGAACTGCAGCCCGAAGGTGCGCGACAGCGCGTGCGCCAGGGTGGTCTTGCCCACGCCGGGCATGTCCTCGATCAGCAGGTGGCCGCCCGCCAGCAGGCACGCCACGCAGTCGCGCACCTGGGCCTGCTTGCCGACGATCACCGTGTTAAGCTGGCCGAGCAAGGCATCGAGTTTCTGCTGTATCTGCATGGCATTGACGTTAGCCGAAAAAGAGACATGGAGCGGCTTTTCTTGAACAAAACCGGCTACTTCACCCATCGCGATTGTTGGCGGCACGAGATGGGTGCCGGCCACCCCGAATGCCCCCAGCGCCTCGACGTGATCGAGGACCGTCTGCTGCTGACCGGCGTGGCCGATGCGCTGGAGCGGCGCGAGGCGCCGCAGGCCAGCCACGCCGACCTCATGCGCGCGCACTCCGAGGCCCACATCGACCGGCTGCAGGGCATG
>NZ_JAELTO010000242.1 GCF_016428875.1 Xylophilus sp. ASV27 | reverse complement strand
CCCCCCCCCCCCCCCCCCCCCCCCCCCCCCCCCCCCCCCCCCCCCCCCCCCCCCCCCCCCCCCCCCCCCCCCCCCCCCCCCCCCCCCCCCCCCCCCCCCCCGCTTTTAGATGTGTATAAGAGACAGGGCCGGCAATGCGCGCGCGGCCTACGGCGAGCGGATCGCGCCCGGCGCGCCCGCGCTCGACGCCCAGCCCGGCGCCGAAGCCCTGCTGCGCCTGGCCCCCGCCCTGATCGCCGACGGCCACCTGGTGCCGGCCGCCGCCGCGCTGCCGCTCTACATCCGCGACAAGGTGGCCAAGACCACCGCCGAGCGCGAGGCCGAACGCGCCCTGCGCGCGGCGCTTGTCCAGGGGTAGTCCGGTGAGCGCCCTGCCGCAAGCCGCCGAGGCCCGCTTCGAGCCCATGACGCCGGAGCTGTTCGGCGCCGTCCTGCCGGTCGAGCAGGCGGCCTACACCCATCCCTGGACGCGCGGCAACTTCGCCGATTCGCTGCGCGCGGGCTACCAGGCGCAGTGCCTGCTGGGCGGGCAGGAACTGCTCGGCTACTTCGTCGCCATGAAGGGTGTGGACGAGGTGCACCTGCTCAATTTCACGGTCGCCCCGGCCCACCAGCACCAGGGCTGGGCGCGGGTCATGCTCGAAGGGCTGGACACCTGGGCGCGCGGCCAGGGCGCGCTGTGGCTGTGGCTGGAGGTGCGCGTGAGCAACCTGCGCGCGCAGCATGTCTACGAAGCCCACGGCTTCCAGCGCGTGGGCCTGCGCAAGCGCTATTACCCCGCGCTGCACGAGCAGCGCGAAGACGCCGTGGTGATGAGCCTCCGGCTCTGGAACTGAGGATGCTGCCCCATGGGACTTGACCTGGACCCGCGCCAGCGCGCCATGCTGGAGGAAATGGGCGTGACCGTCTGGCAGCCGCTGCCGGCCGTGGCGCCGCCCATGCCCCAGGAGCTGTCTCTTATACACATCTAAAATGGGGGGGGGGGGGGGGGGGGGGGGGGGGGGGGGGGGGGGGGGGGGGGGGGGGGG
>NZ_JAELTO010000241.1 GCF_016428875.1 Xylophilus sp. ASV27 | reverse complement strand
CCCCCCCCCCCCCCCCCCCCCCCCCCCCCCCCCCCCCCCCCCCCCCCCCCCCCCCCCCCCCCCCCCCCCCCCCCCCCCCCCCCCCCCCCCCCCCCCCCCCCGATTTTAGATGTGTATAAGAGACAGGCGCCGGCCGGCAGCGGCTGGGCGGTGTGCAGGCCGGGCACGGCGCCGCGTTCGCGTTCCGCGTCGGCGCGGCGGAGGGCATCGAGGATGTAGGACATGGGTTCAGGGCGTGTGCTGCAGGCGCGGCTCGTCCACGCCGGCGGCGCGGTTGAGCAGCATGAAGGTCAGGGGGCCGCTGCGGCCGTCGGGTGTGAGGCCCTGGGCCAACTGGAAGCGGTAGAGGCGTGCCTTGCGCTGGGCAGCGGGGGTCTCGCCCGCCTCGGCCGGCAGGGCGGGCTCGACTCGGGCCAACTGGGTGTCGAACCAGTCGCCGGCCTGCCGCAGGGCCGCGTCGGCGCTGCCCGCAGTGCCGGCATGGGCCGGGGGCAGGCGCCAGAGCGTGGCGAAGTCGCCGCGCCACCAGCGCGCCAGTTCGGGCAGGGCGATGCGGCGCGTCTGGCCGCCGAGGGCGAGCGTGGCGTGCTGCGCCTCCAGGCCGGTGAGCAGGGCCGGCACCGGCCGGCCGTCCTCGCCGTACAGCGCCAGGATGCCGGGGCGGTCGAGCTGGCGCACCAGGCCCAGGCTGGTGCGGCTGCCGCGGAAGCACTGCAGCCCCTGCCGTGGCAAGGCCTGCACGCAGGGGTCGGCCGCCGCGTCGCCCGCCTCCAGGGCCACGCCCCATGACCGGGCCAGCGCACGCCAGGCTTCGGCCTCGTCGCGGGGCAGCGTGGCCAGGGCGCGGCCGAGGTCGAAGGGCGCCTCGGCGGCAAGCGGCGCGACGGGCGCAACTGGCGCAGCGACTGCAGCGGGCGCTGCTGGCGGCATGGCGGGCGCGGCCGGCACCGCCACGGCAGGCGCCGCTGCCGGCCGGGCCCGCCCCAGCGACCTGTCTCTTATACACATCTCCGAGCCCACGAGACCGTACAGGAAATCGCGTATGCCGTCTTCTGCTTGAAAAAGGGGGGGGGGGGGGGGGGGGGGGGGGGGGGGGGGGGGGGGGGGGGGGGGGG
>NZ_JAELTO010000240.1 GCF_016428875.1 Xylophilus sp. ASV27 | reverse complement strand
AGCTGGGCGGCCAGACGCGCAACCGCATCGGCCGGTTGAGCGTGCCCGAGGCTGCCTTGCAGGCGCTGGAGCTGTTGCCAGACCGCGCCCGCCTGCGCTGGTGGCGCAGCGGCAGCGGGCCCGAGCTGGCGCAGGTGCGCTTTGCGGTGTCGCAAGACCAGGCCAGCTGGACCAACCTGGGCGCCGCCACCTACGTGCCCGGCGGCTGGGCCCTGGATGGCCTGGATGCCGCCGCGCTGCCGCGCAACCGCAACCTGTGGCTGCGCGCCGAGGGCCTGGCCAGCGGCGGCTACTTCAATGGATCGACCTCACTTCACCGCTCGGTGCGCCAGGTCTATCTGGCCGCCCCCACCGTCACGCCCAGCGTGAGCGGTGCCGGTGGGCAGATCAGCCCGGCCACGCCACAAGTGCTGGACCTGGGCAGCGTGCAGCAGTTCACCCTGCAGCCCGCCAGCGGCTGGCGCATAGCCAGTGTTGGCGGTACCTGCGGCGGGACGCTGGTGGGCAGCACCTACACCACGGCCGCGCTGGCGCAGGACTGCACGGTGGTGGCGCAGTTTGCACAGTCGGGCTACAGCGCGCCCAGCCCCGGCGGACAGGGCACGCTCACCACCGATATCCAGGGCAACAATTGCGCCTTCGACACGGTGAGCTACCCGGCGGCACCAGCCACGCTGCCGCCGGGCGCCACGGCCATGCCCTATGGCCTGCTGAGCTTCCAGGCCACCTGCGACCAGGCCGGCCGCACGCTGTCGCTGCGCCTGAGCTACCCCGGCAATGCCCTGCCGGCCAACGCGCAGTACTGGAAGTACGGCCCCACGGCGCAGCAGCCGCAGGACCACTGGTATGCGCTGGACGCCAGCCAGGTGCAGATCACGGGCAACACCGTGACGCTGAGCATCACCGACGGCGGCCCTGGCGACAGCGACCTGGCGGCAGACGGCCGCATCGTCGACCCTGGCGGCATTGCCATCATGGCTGCGGCCGGGCCAAACCCAACGGCCATCCCCCTGCTGCAGCCCTGGATGCTGGCAGCCATGAGCCTGGCACTGGCCGTGCTGGGCGCGCGCGGGCTGCGGCGGCGGTAGGCGCCCGGCTTGCAGGCACGCCCGCCGGGCTGAGCGGGCGGCGATTTCTGCTTTCACAAAAAGATAGCAGAAGCCCCTGGTAGA
>NZ_JAELTO010000023.1 GCF_016428875.1 Xylophilus sp. ASV27 | reverse complement strand
AGATGTGTATAAGAGACAGGCCGCGACCCGCGCGCCTGGGCGCTGCTGCCCAAGGCGCTGGCGCGTGGCGACGCCAGCGTCTTTGCCGACTGGCCCGCGGCCGAGGCCATCGCGGCGCTGCAAAAGCTCTGCCATGACCTGCTGGCGCTGCAGGCGGGGGCGCAGCCGCGCTATTTCGCGCCGCAGGACCTGCCCAGGCCACCGCCGCTGCGCGCGCTGGCGCGCTGGTCCAAGGCGCTGATGCAGGCCGCGCGCACGGCCGAGCACCCGTTCAACCCCGGGCTCATGCAGGAAGCGCTGGTGAGCGGCGCGCAAAACGTCCTACACTCGCGCCACGCACCATGAGCAGCAGCCCCGTCACCCCCCGGCCCAGCGTCGTACAGCTCGCCATCAAGGAGAAGTCGGCGCTGTATGCGGCCTACATCCCGATCTTCACCGAGGGCGGCATATTCATCCCGACCACGCGGGACTACCGGCTGGGCGAGGATGTGTACGTGTTGCTGACCCTGCCCGACAGCCCCACGCGCTATCCCGTGGCCGGCCGCGTGGCCTGGGTCACGCCGGCGCGCGCTTCGGGCAACCGCACCCAGGGCGTGGGCATCCAGTTCCCCGCGGACGAGAATTCCCGTGCGCTCAAGCGCAAGATCGAAGAGATCCTGGGCAGCCATCTCCAATCGGACCGTTCGACGCAGACCATCTGAGCCGCGCCAGCGTCCCCGGCCGGCGGCGGTATTTGCTATATTTTTAATAGCTAAAAGCCTAGATTTTACCTGGGCTTAAGCCGTTTTTCTTCCGAATTCCTGATGTTCACCGATTCGCACTGCCACCTCGCCATGCCGGAGTTCCTGGACCAGTTGCCTGGCATCCGGCAGGCCATGGCGGCAGCGCAGGTCGACCGCGCGCTGTGCATCTGCACCACGCTGGAGGAGTTCGGGCAGGTCCATGCCCTGGCCACGGCCTATGACAACTTCTGGGCCACCGTCGGCGTGCACCCGGACAACGAAGGCGTGCAGGAGCCCAGCGTCGACGACCTGGTGCGCCGCGCCGCGCTGCCGCGCGTGATCGCCATCGGCGAGACAGGGCTCGACTACTACGGCATGGAGGAGCGCAAGGGCGGCCGCAGCATCGCCGACCTGGAATGGCAGCGCGAGCGCTTCCGCACCCACATCCGCGCGGCGCGGCAGAGCGCCCGGCCGCTGGTCATCCACACGCGCAGCGCCTCGGCCGACACGCTGGCCATCCTGCGGGAGGAGGGGGAGGACGGCGGGGCCGGGGCCGCAGGCGGAGTGTTCCACTGCTTCACCGAGACCGCGGAGGTGGCGCGCTCGGCGCTGGAGCTGGGCTTCTACATCTCCTTCTCGGGCATCGTCACCTTCAAGAATGCCCAGCACCTGCGCGACGTTGCGGCCTTCGTGCCGCTGGAGAGCATGCTGATCGAGACCGACAGCCCCTACCTCGCGCCCGTGCCCTACCGCGGCAAGCAGAACAACCCGTCCTACGTGCCCTTCGTCGCGCGGCAGATCGCGGAGCTGCGAGGCCTGGCGCTGGAAGAGGTCGCGCGGGCCACCAGCGCCAACTTCGACCGCCTGTTCCTGCGCGCGGAACCTTCCGCCGCGGCGTCGTTCCATCTTCCATCATGAAATTCCCCAACCCCCGCATCTCCCGCCACGGCCTGCTGTCGCTCGCGCTGGCCGCTGCCGTCACCGCCACCTTGTCGGGCTGTGCCCACGCGGGGGCCTATGACGATTTCTTCACCGCCCTGAAGCGCGACGACCCGTCGGCCATCGCCAGCCTGATCAACCGGGGGTTCGATCCGAACGCGGTCGATGCCAGGGGCGACGGCGGCCTGATCATCGCCCTGCGCGAACCCTCGCCCAAGGCGCTGGCCGTGCTGCTGCAGTCGCGCAAGACCAACGTCGAGCTGCGCAACCGCGCGGATGAAAGCCCGCTGATGATCGCCGCCATCAAGGGCGACCTCGAAACCGTCAAGGCACTGATCGCGCGCGACGCAGACGTCAACAAACCGGGCTGGGCGCCGCTGCACTACGCCGTCAGCGCCGCGCAGCCGCACCAGATCGAGATCGTCAAGCTGCTGCTGGAGAACTACGCCTTCATCGACGCGCAGTCGCCCAACGGCACCACCCCGCTCATGATGGCCGCGGGCTACGGCAGCGAGGAGGCGGCCAGGCTGCTGCTGGACGAAGGCGCCGATACCGCCATGCGCAACCAGCAGGGCATGACCGCGGCCGACTTCGCGCGCAAGGCGCAGCGCTCGCAACTGGCCGCCCAGATCGAGGCCGCGGCCCGTTCGCGCAAATCGCGCGGCAGTTGGTAGAAAACGGCGGCATGGGCAATGCCTTGCGCATGCCCTGTCCGGGCTTCGACTCGGCGGTGATCCGCCGCAAGCGGTCTATTCGATCGCAATCTGCGCCATCAGCGCCGCCATGCGCGGGTCTTCGCCAATGGCGGGCTGCACCGTGATGGTGAGGTTCGGATGGCGTGCGCGCAGATCCTGCACCAGCAGCGGCAGGTCTTCGCGCGCGTGGCGGCCGGTGCCCAGGAACATGGGCACGACGGTGACCTGGCCCAAGCCCAGCGCCGCAAGGCCGGCCACCGCCTCCGGCAGGTCGGGCGCGCACAGCTCCAGATAGGCGCAGCGCGCTGGCAGCCCCATGGCTTCGATGCGCTCGCGCACGGCCTCCACCGGCGCGCGCCACAGCGGGTCGCGCGAGCCGTGGGCGAACAGGACGATGCCCCGCTTCATCGGCGCAGCACCAGCCAGCTGAAGGCCGCCAGCGACAGCACGCTGTAGATCATGCCCGGCGCCGCGGCCGTGAGCCAGGGCAGCCAGTTCTGCAGGTTGCCGATGTAGCCGAACACGTTGTTCAGCAGGAAGAAGCTCACACCGGCCATCACGCCGCCGAACACATAGGTGGCGATGCCGCCCGAGCGGAAATGCAGGTAGGCGAACGGCAGGGCCAGCACCACCATCACCAGGCAGGAGATGGGGTAGAACACCTTGCGCCAGAACTGGATCTCGTAGCGCTGCGCCGCCTGGCCGTTGGCGTCCAGGTGGCGGATGTATTCGAACAGGTCCAGCGTGCTCATGCTGTCGGGCTTGAGCAGCGCGGCCGCGACCATCTCTGCCGTGATCTGGGTCGGCCAGATGCGGGTGGCCTCGCTGCTGCGCTCGATGCGCGGCTGGCCGTCCTGGGTGTGGAACTCGCTGCGCTGCACGTCCTGCAGGGTCCAGGCGGCGTCGGGGCCGAACTGCGCGCTCCTGGCCTCGGTATGGGCCGACAGGAAGCCGCGGCGATCGAATTCGAAGATGCGGATGCCCTGCAAGGTGCCGTCCGGCCGCAGGGCGCGCACGTTGGCGGCATAGGCGATGTCGTCCTGCCGCTCGCGCAGCCAGGCGCCGGTCTGCCCCACGGTGATCTGGCCCTTGTAGCGCGCCTTGATCAACTGCGCCGCGCGATCCGCGGCGGGTGCCGCATAGTCGCCCGCCGCGAAGGTCAGCAGCACGAACACCAGCCCCAGCGACAGCAGGGTGCCGAGCGCGCGCCAGGGGCCGAGCCCGCTGGTGCGCAGGATGGTGAATTCGGAGCTCTGCGCCAGCCGCGCCATGACGAAGATGGTGCCGATCAGCACCGTGATCGGCAGCAGTTCGTACAGGTGGCCGGGCATGGACAGCGCGACGAAGGCCAGCGCCTGCGGCAACTGGTATTCGCTGTTGGCGCGGCCGATGTAGCGCAGTTCGTCGACGAAGTCGAAGAAGAAGAACAGCGCCAGGAAGCCCAGCGTGACAAAGGCCACGGCCTTGAGCACCTCGGCATAGAGAAAGCGGCGGATGGTCTTCACGCGGATGTCCGTGCGCGGGGGCGCAGCAGGCTGCGCCAGGACCACTGCATGTGGCGCTTGGCCAGCAGCAGCAGGCTGCCGGCCATCACGCCGCCGTGCAGGAACACGAGCAGCTCGGCGAACGCCACGCGCCCGCCCAGCATCCAGCTCTGGCCCAGGTTGAGAAGGTTGTAGTACAGCACGAAGGCGAACAGCGCGAACACCAGGTTGCCGCTGCGGCCCGCGCGCGGATTGACGCTGGAGATCGCCAGCGCCAGCACGACGAAGTTGATGCCGGCAAAGACCATTCCCAGGCGCCAGGCCAGCTCGGCCTGGTACTCCCGCGTGGGCGAGCGCAGCAGTTCGAGGGTGGAACGCAGCTTGGCGGGCACCTCATCCTGGACACTCGCCGCCGCACCGCCGATCAGGTTGCCGTACTCTCGGAACTCGCTGATCTTCAGGCCCGGATCGTCCGGCCTGCTTTCCATGCGCTGCCCATCGGTGAGCACCACGAAGCGCTGGCCCTTGATGGTCTCCAGCCGGCCGCTGCGCGCGGAAGTGACCATGTCCTGGCCATGTTCGCTGGAGGTGATGAAGACGTTGCTCGCGGTCTGGCTGTCGGGCGAGGCCTTGTCGATGAAGAACACGCGGTTGCCGCCGGCCGATTCCTGGAACTGGCCGGGCGCCACCCGGTCGATGTCGCCGCGCTGCTCGTAGCGGTCCTTCATGTCCTGGATCTGGGTGTTGGCCCAGGGCCAGACGCCCAGCGCCAGCACCGCGATCAGCGCCAGCACCGGCCACGAGAAGCGCAGCAGCGGCCGCAGCAGGCTGGCCAGCCCGCGTCCGGCCGACAGCCAGATGACCATCTCGCTGTCGCGGTACATGCGCGAGAGCGTGCCGACGATCGAGACGAACAGGCTGAGCGCGAGGATGGTGGAGAGCTGGCTGAGCACGGTATAGCCCATGACCAGCAGCACCTCGGACGGGTTGACGCTGCCGCGCGCGGCCTGGCCGAGCACGCGGATCAGCATGATCGTCATCACCACGGTCGCCAGCACCACCAGGGTGGCGCCGAAGCTGCGGCCCAGCTCCTTGCGGATGGAGGAATGGAATAACATCGGTTCGAAGGAAAACGCGAATTATGGACTTCCAACTCAAGACCCTGGACGCTGCGGGCGCCTGCACCGAAAAGACCGATGCGCTCGTCGTGCTGACGGCGGAAGCGGCCCGGCCCGGCGCGGACGCGCTCGGCCGCTGCATCGCGCAGGCGCGCAAGTCCGGCGACTTCGACGGCAAGGCTGGCAAGCTGCTGGCGCTCTACCGGCCGGCGGACGTGGCCGCGCCGCGCGTGCTGCTGGCCGGCATCGGCGACGGCAGCGCGCGTGCCGTGCGCCAGGCCGTGGCCGCGGCCGTGGGCGCGCTCAGGTCGGCCCCGGTGCGCCGCCTCTGCCTGCTGCTGCCCACCGCCGACGGGCCCGGCGTGCAGGCCGCGGTACTGGCGGCGGCCGAGGCCAGCTACGTCTACACCACCACCAAGTCCAAGCCCGAGCCGCGCAGGCTCGAACGCGTGACGCTGGGCGTGCCCGATGCGGCGTCGGCCGCGGCGGCGCGCGCGGATTTCGCCTGCGCCACGGCCACGGTCGCAGGCGTCGAATTCGCCAAGGAATGGGGCAACCGGCCGGCCAACCACGCCACGCCGGCCTTGCTGGCGCAGGCCGCCAGGTCGCTCGCATCGTCCAAGGCCTCGCGCATCCAGTGCCAGGTGCTCGGGCCGCGCGAGGTCGCCAAGCTCGGCATGGGCTCCTTCATGGCGGTAGCCCAGGGGTCGGAGCAGGAGCTGCGCTTCATCGTGCTGCAGTACAGCGGCGCGGCCCGCTCCGAGGCGCCGGTGGTGCTGGTGGGCAAGGGCATCACCTTCGACACCGGCGGCATCTCGATCAAGCCGGCCGCCGAGATGGACGAGATGAAGTTCGACATGTGCGGCGCCGCCAGCGTGCTGGGCACCTTCCGCGCCCTGGCCGAACTGCAGCCCGCGGTCAACGTCGTCGGCCTGATCCCGGCCTGCGAGAACATGCCCGACGGCCGCGCACTCAAGCCCGGCGACGTGGTCACCAGCATGAGCGGGCAGACCATCGAGGTGCTCAACACCGACGCCGAAGGGCGCTTGGTGCTGTGCGACGCCCTGACTTATGCCGAACGCTTCAAGCCGCGCGCGGTGGTGGACATCGCCACGCTCACCGGCGCCTGCGTGATCGCCCTGGGCCATGTGCACAGCGGCCTTTTCTCCAGCGACGACGCCCTGGCCGAGGCGCTGCTCGCCGCAGGCCGGGCGGCGCAGGACCCGTGCTGGCGCATGCCGCTGGACGACGAGTACGCCGAAGGCCTGAAGACCCATTTCGCCGACGTGGCCAACGTCGCCGGCCGGGCCGGCGGCGCAGTGACCGCGGCCAAGTTCCTGCAGCGTTTCACGGCCAGATTCCCCTGGGCGCACCTGGACATCGCCGGCAGCGCCTGGAAAAGCGGCGCCGCCAAGGGATCCACCGGACGGCCGGTCGGTTTATTGCTGAATTACCTTGCAGCCCAGGCTGTGCCTGGGTCTGTGGCTATAAAAAATATAGCAAAAAGTCCGGCGAAGAAGCCGCGCGGGGCCTGAGTGCGGGGCCGCGCCGAGGGAGCCCCGCGTTGACCGAGGTCGCCTTCCATTTCAATGCGCCGGACAAACTGGCCTATGCCTGCCGCCTGCTGCGCAAGGCGCTTGCGGGCGACGCCAAGGTGGTGGTGACGGCGGCCGCAGGGACGCTCGATGCCCTGGACCGGGCGCTCTGGACCTTCTCCCCGGTCGACTTCCTGCCCCATTGCCGCGCGGCCGACGCGGCGCCCCTGCTGGCCGCCTCGCCCATCGTCCTGGCCGAAGGCGGCCAGCCGGTGCCGCACCACCAGGTGCTGCTGAACCTGGGCGAAGAGGTGCCGCCCGAGTTCGGCCGCTTCGAGCGGCTGATCGAGGTGGTGGGCCGCGACGACGAAGACGATCGGCAGCGCGCCCGGCGGCGCTGGAAGCACTATGCCGAGCGCGCCTACGCCATCACGCGGCACGACTTGGCGCTGAAGTCCTGATGAGCACACCGCCCGTGGCCCCCCGTTTCGTTCCCACCCTGACCGAAGTGGTCGAGTGGCAGCCTGAAGAAGCCGCCGCCCCGGCACCGCAGCAGCCCGCCGCACCTGGCGCGCCCGGCAGTGGGGCTTCCGCGGCCGACGCCGCGGCGGTCCTGGCGCTGCAGGAGCACATCGTCTCCAGCGTGCTCGGCCGGGTGGAGCACAGCCTGCCGGGGCGGCTGTCGGAGGCGATTGCGCAGGTGGTGATGGAGCAGACGCGCTTCATGCTCCCGCGCCTGCGCGAGGAAATCGCCGAGGCCGTGCGCCACAGCGTGGCCGACGCCCTGCGCGAGGAACTGGGCTCTGGCCCTTCCTCCAGCGCCGGCTGAAGCACCCCGCGACAATTCTCTGGTTCAGGCGCGGAAATTGCGATACCTTCCGGGTTCGGTCTGTCCTCGGGATCGATATTTTCAACCGGAGATTCTTATGTACCTGAAGTTGAAGTTGACCGTGCTCGCCGCAGTGGCCGCCTCGGCCGCCGCCGCATCCGCCCAAGACGTACAGGTGATCCGGCTGGGCCACGTCGGCCCGGTGTCGGGCCCGCAGGCCCACTATGGCAAGGACAACGAGAACGGCGCCCGCATGGCGATCGAAGATCTCAACACCCAGAACATCGTCATCAACGGCAAGAAGATCAAGTGGGAACTGCAGGCCGAGGACGACGCCGCCGACCCCAAGCAGGGCACGGCCGCCGCGCAGAAGCTGTGCGACGCCAAGGTGGCAGGGGTGGTCGGCCACCTCAACTCGGGCACCACCATTCCCGCGGCCAAGGTCTACAACGACTGCGGCATTCCCCACATCACCGGCTCGGCCACCAACCCGCAGCTCATGAAGCCGGGCTACAAGACCACCTTCCGCATCATCGCCAATGACAACGCGCTGGGCGCGGGCCTGGCGCTCTACGCGGTGGACACGCTCAAGCTCAAGAAGATCGCCGTCATCGACGACCGCACCGCCTACGGCCAGGGCGTGGCCGACGTGTTCAAGAAGTCCGCTGCGGCCGAGGGCGCGACCATCGTCTCCGAACAGTTCACCACCGACAAGGCCACCGACTTCATGGCCATCCTGACCGCCATCAAGGCCAAGGCGCCGGACGGCATCTTCTTCGGCGGCATGGACCCGCAGGGCGGCCCGATGCTGCGCCAGATGGAGCAGTTGGGCATGGGCAACGTGCGGTACTTCGGCGGCGACGGCATCTGCACGTCGGAACTCGCCCGCCTTGCCGGCGGAGCCAAGATTCTGAGTAACGTGGTCTGTGCCGAAGGCGGGTCCTCGCTGGCGAAGATGCCGGGCGGCGTGGCCTGGAAGGCGCGCTACGACGCCAAGTACCCGGGCCAGTTCCAGATATACAGCCCCTACACCTATGACGCGACCATGCTCTTCGCCGACGCGATGAAGCGCGCCAATTCCTGGGACCCGAAGGTCTACCTCCCGGCGCTGCTCAATTCCGACTACAAGGGCGTGACGGCCAACATCGCCTTCCAACCCAATGGCGACATGAAGAACCCGGCCATCACGCTCTACACCTACAAGGACGGCAAGCGGGTTCCGCTGTAGAACGGATCCGTACTTTGCCCCAGGCCGCCGCGAGGCGGCCTTTCTTTATCCACGCAGCGCTGGGGTTTGCGATTTCCCATGCGAACCAGCAACCCGCCGGACCGGCAATCCCTGCTCCGGATTCCGAGCCTTGAGCCGCAAGCCGTTCTTCTCTTCCTCGCTCGCGACAAAGACGCGCGACACGAAAACCCCTGATTCTCCAGAGGCGGCCGAGCTGTGGGGCATCTCAGGAATCGCGCGATGGAGGGCCTGACTCTGATCGACCCAATTGCATCAGGGCGCTGGACCGAAATGCCAGCAGGCTGACACAACCCGCTGCCACACCGACAAGCACGAACAGCCAGCGAACGCCGATCCATTCGCCAATCGGGATGGTCAGCACGATCCCGACGGGGCCGGCAAACGCCATGACGCTCGTGAGCAGCGAGAGGGCGCGGCCCTGCTGGTGCAGCGGAATGGTCGATTGGAGCAGCGCCAAACGGGCCGCGTCCCCGATCACGTAGACGCCGTTGCCGATCGCCCACCAGATGACCGCCGCCCAGAAGAAGCCGGCCGGCATCAGCGCGGTGAGCGCCAGGGCGAACGAAGAAACGACGGAGGCCCAGAGCACCCAAAGGATCTGGCGCCTCGGCGCGATCATGGTCACGATCAGGCCACTTGCAACAATCGCGACGCCTGCGGCCGCTTCCATCGTCGCCACCTTGGCGGGGCCGCCGAGGAATTGCTCCTTCACCAGCAACAGGATGAGGGTTGCGCACGGCATCATGACCAAGGTCAGCATGCCCAGCAGGATGTAGAGATGGCGCAGGCCGTGGTGCCCCCAGACCAGTCTCAGCCCATCGCGGAACTCCAATCGAAAACTGCTTCGCTCGCCCTCGGGGACGCGGGGCTGGGGAATGCGGAAGATCAGGAGCGGGATGATGCCGAGCACGGCCGTCACCACATCGATGCTCAGGGCCAGACCGATCGGAAGAAAGCCGATCGCGAGAGCGCCGAGCGGGGCCGCCCCCACGATCGTCAGGCTCGCGAACGTCCGGTCCAGGCCGGCGGCGCGCGGCAGGAAGTGCTTGGGCACGAGCATGGCCGTGCTGGCGGCGGCCGCCGGCTGCTGGAAGCCCTGCATCGCGCTGCGGATCGCCATCATGACGTAGGCGTGCCAAAGCTGAATGCCGTCGCTCAAGAACAGCCCCATCAGAACCAGCATGCACACTGCGCTGGTCGCGTCGGCCGCGATCATCAGCGCGCGTCGACTGTAGCGGTCGGCCAGGACGCCGCCAAGCGGGCCGACAAGAGCCTGCGGGAGAAGAGCGGCCATGCCAGCCGTCGCCAGCGCCGAGACGCTGCCGACCGTATCGGTGATCCACCAGAGCAGCACGAACTGGGTCAGCGCCGATCCGACGAGCGAGGAAACCTGACCTCCGAAGACGCACCAGAAGCGCAGTTTCCAGTCCGCCCCCGGGGTGTCGCCGAGGTCGTCCGCTTGCGCAGCGCGCGGGTCCATATTTTCCTTGTTGGAGTCCTGCGGGCCCGGCATTGGCGAAGTCGTCGGCCATCTTGCGTGCGGCCGCATGCAGCGAGAGTTCCTGCTCCAACGCCATGTCCGCCATCACCGATCCGGAGCCGTTAGGACCGCAAAACAAAAAAGCCCGCTTTCGCGGGCTTCATTGCTTGCTGAACCTGCCGCCGTATGTGGGCAGTTTGTGGGCAGATGGTTCTTGGAATACCGCAACCCACTGACTTTGTTCAATATCTGGCGGAGCAGGCGGGATTCGAACCCGCGGTGGGCTATTAACCCACACACGCTTTCCAGGCGTGCGACTTAAACCACTCATCCACCGCTCCGAAGCCCACGATTATAGCATTCGGATTCCGGGCTTTCGGGCAGCAGACTCCCATGATCAGGATGTGCGCGCCGCGCCGGTGCTGACCATCTTCATGGCCGAGGCGATGAGCGCCGAGACCTCGGTCATGTTGCTGGGCACGATCAGCGTGGTGGTGGCGTCGGCCGCGACCTTGCCGTAGGCCTCGACCGCGCGCTCGGCCACCTTGAGCTGCACCGCCTGCTCGCCGCCGGGCTGGCGGATGGCCGCGGCCACGCGCTCGATGGCGGCGGCGGTGGCGTCTGCCACCGTGATGAGCGCTGCGGCCTCACCCTGCGCCTTGTTGATGGCGGCCTGCTTCTCGCCCTCGGAGCGGGCGATGAAGGCTTCGCGCTCGCCGGTGGCTATGTTGATCTGCTCCTGGCGGCGGCCTTCGGAGGCCGCGATCAGCGCGCGCTTGCCGCGCTCGGCGGTGATCTGCGCCTGCATGGCGAGCAGGATTTCCTTCGGCGGGGTCAGGTCCTTGATTTCGTAGCGCAGCACCTTCACGCCCCAGTTCAGCGCGGCCTCGTCGATGGCCGCCACCACCTGGGCGTTGATGACGTCGCGCTCCTCGAAGGTCTTGTCCAGTTCGAGCTTGCCGATCACGCTGCGCAGCGAGGTCTGCGCCAGTTGGGTGACCGCCATGATGTAGTTCGACGAGCCGTAGCTGGCGCGCATCGGGTCGGTGACCTGGAAGTACAGGATGCCGTCGACCTGCAGTTGCGTGTTGTCCCGCGTGATGCAGACCTGGCTGGGCACGTCGAGCGGGATCTCTTTCAGGCTGTGCTTGTAGGCCACCTTGTCGATGAAGGGGACCAGGAAGTTGGCTCCAGGCGTCATGGTGCTGTGGTACTTGCCCAGGCGCTCGCGCACCCAGGCGTTCTGCTGCGGCACGAACTTGACCGACTGGCTCACGAAGATGATGGCGATGACCAGCAGGACGATGGTGACTTCCATGGATGATTCCTCTCTTTTGCAGGGCTCCGGCGGAGCCCGGAACTTCAGATCTTCTCGATCACCAGGCGGTTGCCGACCACCTCGACGATGCGGTGCGCGCCGGTGCCCCCGGGCGCGCTGCCGGGCCGGGGCATGGCCGTCCAGCGTGCGCCGCGGTAGTGGACGAAGGCGGTGCCGTCGGGCTCCCATTGGGCGATCTGCACCGTTTCGCCCACGTCCAGGTTGACGTTGGGGTTGGCGCCGGGCCTGGGGCCGGTCGGCTGGCGGCGCTTGATGGCGCGCCAGATGAGCACCGCGCCCGCGCCCACCACGGCCGCGACCACCATCTGCAGCGGCAGGCTCAGGCCCAGATGGGCCGCCAGGGCCGCAAAGCAGAAGCCCAGCCCGATCAGCAGCAGGTAGACGGTGCCGGTGAGCAGTTCCGCGATGACGGCCGCGCCGGCCATGAGCCACCAGTAGGTCGAGAGTGCCACGCCGAGTCCTCCTCTGTGTCTGTCGTATGAATGAGCGGATGCCCTTCGGGTTCACTGCGCATTCTCGGCGCAAAGGCGGGAGGGGCCTCGCCAATTCCTTACACTTCGCGGCGTTTTCGACATTAGCCTCTTTTTACCCGCTGCCCTTTTCCTGATCGGAGCCCTGCATGAAATTCCGTTTTCCCATCGTGATCATCGACGAGGATTTCCGATCGGAAAATACGTCTGGCCTGGGCATTCGCGCCCTGGCCCAGGCCATCGAGACCGAAGGCTTTGAAGTGCTCGGCGCCACCAGCTATGGCGACCTGTCGCAGTTCGCCCAGCAGCAGAGCCGCGCCAGCGCCTTCATCCTGTCGATCGACGACGAGGAATTCACCGCCGGCCCCGACCTCGATCCGGCGGTGCTGAACCTGCGCACCTTCATCGAGGAGGTGCGCCGCAAGAACCTCGACGTGCCGATCTACATCTATGGCGAGACCAAGACCTCGCGCCATATTCCCAACGACATCCTGCGCGAACTGCACGGCTTCATCCACATGTTCGAGGACACGCCGGAGTTCGTGGCGCGCCACATCATCCGCGAGGCCAAGAGCTATCTCGAAGGCGTGCAGCCGCCGTTCTTCAAGGCGCTGCTCGACTATGCGGAAGACGGCTCCTACTCCTGGCACTGCCCCGGACACTCGGGCGGCGTGGCCTTCCTCAAGAGCCCGGTGGGGCAGATGTTCCACCAGTTCTTCGGGGAGAACATGCTGCGTGCCGACGTCTGCAATGCGGTCGAGGAACTCGGCCAGTTGCTCGACCACACCGGCCCGGTGGCCGAGAGCGAGCGCAATGCCGCGCGCATCTTCAACGCCGACCACTGCTTCTTCGTGACCAACGGCACCAGCACCTCCAACAAGATGGTGTGGCACCACACGGTGGCGCCCGGCGACGTGGTGGTGGTGGACCGCAACTGCCACAAGTCCAACCTGCACGCGATCATCATGACCGGGGCCATCCCGGTGTTTCTGAAGCCCACGCGCAACCATTTCGGCATCATCGGCCCGATCCCGCGCTCGGAGTTCGACGTGGACGCGATCAAGGCCAAGATCCGCGCCAACCCGCTGCTGCAGGGCGTGGATGCCGACAAGGTCAAGCCACGCATCCTCACGCTGACCCAGTCCACCTACGACGGCGTGGTCTACAACACAGAGACCATCAAGAACGCGCTGGACGGCTATGTCGACACCCTGCATTTCGACGAGGCCTGGCTGCCGCACGCGGCCTTCCACCCGTTCTACGGGCCCTACCATGCCATGGGCAAGAAGCGCGCGCGGCCCCAGGAGTCGCTGGTGTTCTCGACCCAGTCGACGCACAAGCTGCTGGCCGGCATCAGCCAGGCCAGCCACGTGCTGGTGCAGGATTCGGTCAACCGCAAGCTCGACCGCCACCTGTTCAACGAGGCCTACCTGATGCACACCAGCACCAGCCCGCAGTACGCGATCATCGCCAGCTGCGACGTGGCCGCCGCCATGATGGAGCCGCCGGGCGGCACCGCGCTGGTGGAGGAGAGCATCCTGGAGGCGTTGGACTTCCGCCGCGCCATGCGCCAGGTCGAGGCCGAGTTCGGCGAGAACGACTGGTGGTTCAAGGTCTGGGGCCCCGAGAAGCTCGCGGACGAAGGCATCGGCCGCGCCGACGACTGGATCATCAAGGGCGAGGAGCGCGACGCCAAGTGGCACGGCTTCGGCACGCTGGCCGACGGCTTCAACATGCTCGACCCGATCAAGGCGACCATCGTCACGCCGGGCCTGGACATGGACGGCAAGTTCGCCGGCAGCGGCATTCCGGCCAGCATCGTCACCAAGTTCCTGGCCGAGCACGGCGTGATCGTCGAGAAGACCGGCCTGTACAGCTTCTTCATCATGTTCACCATCGGCATCACCAAGGGCCGCTGGAACACGCTGCTGACCGCGCTGCAGCAGTTCAAGGACGACTACGAGAAGAACCAGCCCATGTGGCGCATCCTTCCGGAGTTCTGCCAGCAGCACAAGCGCTACGAGCGCATGGGCCTGCGCGACCTGTGCCAGCACGTGCATCAGATGTACGCCGAGTACGACATCGCCCGCCTGACCACCGAGATGTACCTGAGCGACCTGACCCCGGCCATGAAGCCGAGCGACGCCTACGCCCACATCGCCCACCGCAAGACCGAGCGGGTGGAGATCGACGAACTGGAAGGGCGCATCACCACCAGCCTGGTCACGCCCTATCCGCCGGGCATTCCGCTGCTGATCCCGGGCGAAGTCTTCAACCGCAAGATCGTCGACTACCTGAAGTTCTCGCGCGAGTTCAACGCCAAATGCCCGGGCTTCGAGACCGACATCCACGGCCTGGTCGAGATCGAGGGCGAAGACGGCAAGGTGCGCTACTACGCCGACTGCGTGGCCCACGTCAGCTCGCCCGGCGCCTCGCTGCCGCTGGCCACGGAAGACAACCTGGTGCAGGTCGGCTCCGACGGCCCCTTTGCGCGCACCATCTGATTCAGAGCCAGTTTTTCTGATTGTGCATGCCGGGTAAAGCACGCTTTGCCCGGTGTAACTCTCTGTCCTGGCTGGGGCTGCGATGTGGCGCAACGCCCTTTGCGCCGTTAAGGTAGTCGCCGCGCAGCGCCGGCGCCATGTCCCGGCGTAGGGAATGTGCAGCGGCGGCGCATGCGCGATGTGCATCGTGGATGCAGAAGACGGGAGGGAAATTGCAATGATCGAAAGACGCAAGCTCGGTTCGGCCTGGGCGGCCGTGCTGTTTCTGGCGTGCTTTGCGGCGCTCGTCACGATCCGGCTGCAGCTGGTGACTTCGCAGACGGGCCTGCACACGGGGTGCGACCGGCGCTGCTTTGCGCCGGTCATTTTTTCCAACGACGCCACGGTGCTGGGCTGCTTGGTGCTGCTGCTGGCGGCCTGCTGTCTCCGGCTGCGGTACACCCGTCCACTGCTGGTGGGCGCGGGCCTTGTGCTGCTGCTGGCCTACGTGCTGGACCTGTTCGTTTTCATGCTGCTGAACCACCGGCTCGATATCGGCGACGTCTTCAAGTACGCAGGAGACGTCTCGCTGGACAGCCATCTGGTGCTGCCGGTGCTTGATTCGGGGCTGGGCATTTCTTCGGTGCTCGCGGGGCTGGGCTGTGCCGTGGGTTTCGTCGTGCTCGCAACCCAGGAGCGGCGGCGTATCGCGGCCGCCCTGGTGCTGGCGGTGTTGTCGGCCGGCATGTACGGCGCAAAGTTCGTCCCGAGGGACATCGGCCACGTGTCCAAGACCAGCTTCGACGACATCATCAGCCACAACCTGCCGGACGGCGAGGACGCGCCCTACACGCCTGCCTTCGAGAAAAGGCTGGCCCAACTCCCCGAACTGGCCCAGCAGTGCGAGCCCGGCGCGGCGGCGCCCTCGTCGGTCATCCTGCTGGTGGTGGAATCCCTGTCCCTGTTCCAGAGCAGATACCTGTCGGGCATCAAGGATTGGACGCCCGAGATCGACAGGCTCGCCACCCGGTACAGCTACCTGGACCAGTTCTACGCCAACGGCTTCACCACGGATGGCGGCCTGGTGTCCCTGCTGACCGGGCATGTTCCGCTGCCAAACCTGGATCGCTACAAGAGCATGCAGGCCTACATCGGCTTCGATCATCCCCAGCAGAATGCCTTGCAACAGCTGCAGCAGCACGGCTTCGATACCTTCTATTTCCGCTCGGCCGACCTTGGCTTCATCGGCACTGGCGACTGGCTCAGGCACTTGGGCTTTTCCCACGTCGAGGGGCCCGAGAACGCTTTCTACCAGGGCATGCGCCGGGGCTCTTTCAACGACCCGGGCGATCACGCGCTGTACCAGCGCTTTCTGCACTGGTATGACACCGAGCAGCATCCGCATCCCTTCTTCTCGGTGGTGCAGACCACCACCATGCATCCGCCCTTCGTGATACCCGAGAGCGGCGTGCGGGACGAGGAACAGTCCGTGCGCTATGCCGACCACGCCATCGGCGAGTTCGTGGCCGGGCTGGAGCAGCGCGGCTTCTTCAAGCACGGCATTCTGTTCATCACCGGAGACCATCGCAGCATGACCGTGCGCCGCCCGGGCGAGTGGGAGAAGCTCGGCAAGGATGCGATCGCGCGCGTCCCGGCCCTGGTGATCGGCAATGCCCGTCTGGCGCCGGGCAAGGTGCCGGGGCGTTGGCAGCAGACCGACTTCCTGCCCTCGCTGCTCGAAGCCGCCGGCTTGCCATCCTGCACCACGGCCTTCGAGGGCCGCTTCCTGGGCCACCAGGTGCCGGCCCAGTACGTGATGCACGCCGAGGGCGTGGAGCGCGACCACGTGCTGGTGCGCGTGAAGGACGACCCGCGCACATACGAGGTGCAACTCGACGGCGACAAGACCGCCTGGGTCAACGCGCCCAGGGGCCCGGCCGGGCAGATCGTGCTTGACGAAGTCAACCGCGAGCGTGCGTTCCGCCCGAGAGCCCAGGCCGACCTGACCTTGACGCTGCTGCGCATGCACGGCCTGACCCACCGCGCCCTCAATTGAAGGCGGCGCTCAAGGGCCCCGTCAAGGGCCCAGATCAGGCCGTTCCCGCAGAAAGGTGGCAAAGCGCGGCAGCCCGCTGTCGTGCGTGCCGCGCAGGCGGTAGCTGATCCAGGTGCCGACGGCGGGCGGATGGCGCCGCTGGGCGTCGCTCAGGCCCGAACCGATCCGAAAGCGCCGGCCGTCCGGCGTCTCCACCAGCAGCGCGCCCAGCATGCCGGCGTACTTGCCCTGGCCGGGCAGGTGGCCCACCACGCGCGCATCGGCGTCTTCATGGAGCTTGAGCTTGAGCAGGTCGTCGTTGCGCTCGGCCTTGTAGAGCGAACCGCCACGGTGCAGCATCAGACCCTCGCCGCCGGCGTGCACGGTGCTCTGCAACAGCTTCATCAGCGCTTCGTGGCTGGCCACGCGGCTCTGCGCCACGGGCCGGGCGTAGGGCGAATCGAGCTTGGAGAGCAGGCCGTTGAGCACCGCCAGGCGTTCGTTGAACGGGCCGCCGTGGCCGGGCAGGTCGAACACCATGAAGCGCAAGCCGCGCCAGGCCTGCTCGTTGGGCACCTGCTGGCGCACGGTCGATGCGGCCTTTGCGAACTGGCCGCGGCCGGCCCAGAGTTCGCCGTCCAGCGGCACTGCCGGCCAGTCCTTGGTGAACCAGGCTGGCGCATGCACTTTCTCGCCGCCGCGCGTCCAGAGCGCGCGGCCATCCCAGTAGCCGCGCACGCCATCCATCTTCTCGCTGACCCAGTAGTCGGCCAGCGGCAGGCCGGGGCGGTACACGTTGGCCAGCATCAGCGCGGGCGGCACGCCGGCCAGCAGCGGGGTGGCGGCGCTGGCCAGCAGTGCGGCCAGCAGACTTCTTCGGTCCAAGGTTTGCTATTTAAAATATAGCTAGAAGCCCAGGTATCACCTAGGCTACAGCCACTTTTCTCTTGAAAATCAGTCGGCGGAGGGGTCTGCGACACCGCCGGCCACGTGGCTGAAGCCGCCATCGACGTAGACGATCTCGGCGCTGACGCCGCCGGCCATGTCCGACAGCAGGAAGGCGGCGACGTTGCCCACGTCTTCGATGGTCACGTTGCGGCGGATCGGCGCCACCCGGGTCACGGCCGACAGCAGCTTGCCGAAGTCCTTGATGCCGCTGGCCGCCAGGGTCTTGATCGGGCCGGCGCTGATGCCGTTGACGCGCATGCCCCTGGGGCCGAGCGACTCGGCCAGGTAGCGCACCGAGGCTTCGAGCGAGGCCTTGGCCAGGCCCATGGTGTTGTAGTTGGGCAGCGCGCGCATGGCGCCGAGGTAGGTCAGGGTCAGCAGCGCCGACTTGTCGTTGAGGTAGGGCAGGGCGGCCTTGGCCATGGCCGGAAAGCTGTAGGCGCTGATGTCGTGCGCGATCCTGAAGCCCTCGCGCGACAGGCCGTCGAGGAAGTCGCCGCCGATCGCCTCGCGCGGCGCATAGCCGATGCTGTGCACGAAGCCGTCGAACCGGGGCCAGCTCTGCGCCAGGTCGGCGAACAGCTTGTCGATCTGGGCGTCATCGCCGACGTCGCAGTCGAACACCAGCTTGGAGTCGAATTCGGCCGCGAACTCGGTGATGCGGTCCTTGAAGCGTTCGCCGACATAGCTGAAGGCCAGCTCGGCACCCTGCGCATGGCAGGCCCTGGCGATGCCGTAGGCAATCGAACGGTTGGACAGCACACCCGTGATCAGCAGCTTCTTGCCGGCAAGAAAACCCATATGTCTAACTCCGAAATAACGCTTGAAAAATCCAGCAGAATTGTCGCATGCGGGTTTTGCTAATGTCCCTGCTCCTGTGGAGCGCGTCACTGCCGTCGTGGGCCGCCCATGGCTATGCGCCCTGGGGCGACCTGAAGTACCCGCCGGGCTTCGCCCATTTCGACTATGTGAACGTCGACGCCCCCAAGGGCGGCGAGTTGCGGCTGGTGAGCAATCTGCGCGTCTCCATCTTCGACAAGTACAACCCGTTCACCATCAAGGGCAGCGCGCCGGCCTATCTGGCGGAGCTGATGTTCGACTCGCTGCTCACCGGTTCGCTGGACGAGACCGGCTCGGGCTATGGCCTGCTGGCCGAGGACGTGGAGGTGGCGCCCGACGGTCTCTCGGCCACCTTCCGCATCCGGCCGCAGGCGCGCTTCCACAACGGCGACCCGGTGCTCGCGGCCGACGTCCGGCACAGCTTCGAGACCCTGATCGGGCCCTTCACCTCGCCGGGCTACAAGACCCTGCTGGAGGACGTGGCGGGCTGCGATGTGCTGGATGCGCGCACGGTGCGCTTCCGTTTCCGCAAGCCCAACCGTGAGCTGCCCCTGACCGTCGGCGGGCTGCCGGTCTTCAGCCGGCAATGGGGCGTGGAAAACGGCAAGGCCAAGCCCTTCGACCAGGTGGTGACGGACACGCCCATCGGCAGCGGTCCCTACCGCATCGGCCCGGTGCGCTTCGGCAAGGACATCACCTATGTGCGCGACAAGGACTACTGGGCGCGCGACCTCAACGTCAAGCGCGGCGCCGACAACTTCGACCGCATCACGATCAAGATCTACGCCGACAACACCGCGCGGCTGGAGGCGCTGAAGGCCGGCGAGTTCGACATCATGCGTTTCTACTCGGCCGGCGACTGGGCGCGCCGGCTGACCGGCCGCAAGTTCGATTCGGGCGAACTGGTCAAGGGTGAATTCCGCCACCTGCTGCCGACCGGCTTCCAGAGCTATGTGCTCAACACGCGGCGCCCCCTGCTGGCCGACCCGCGCGTGCGGCAGGCGCTGGGCCTGGCGTTCGACTACGAGTGGATGAACCGGCAGATGTTCTACGGCGCCTACCAGCGCGTGAACGGGCTGTTCGGCAACACCGAGTGCGCCGCCAAGGGCCTGCCCGCGCCGGAGGAACTGGCGCTGCTCGAACCCTGGAAGGCCCAGTTGCCGGCCGCGACCTTCGGCCCGATGGCCCAGCCGCCGCGCACCGATGGCGACAGCTCCCTGCGCGGCAACCTGCGCCAGGCCCAGGCGCTGCTCCAGCAGGCAGGCTGGACGGTGCAGGGCGGGCAGTTGCGCAATGCCAAGGGCCAGCCCATGGTGCTCGAATACCTGGGCGCCGGCGAGGGCGGCGGGCGCACCGAGTCGGCCTGGGCGCGCAACCTGGAGAAGCTGGGCATCACGCTCAACTACCGCGGCGTGGACTTCGCGCTCTACCAGCAGCGGCTGCAGAAGTTCGACTTCGACATCACCACCATCAACTTCCCCGGCACCCACAGTCCGGGCCAGGAATACGCGGACATCTTCGGCAGCAAAGCGGCCAGGACGGAGGATTCGGGCAACTACATGGGAGTCTCCAGCCCGGCGGTGGACGCGCTGATCACCCGCATGGTCGGGGCCCGGACCAAGGCCGAGCTGCTGCCCGCCTGCCGTGCGCTGGAGCGCGTGATCGCCCACGGCCACTACCTGATCCCGCAATGGTCGGCCCCGACCCATCGCATGGTCTACAACGCCTGGCGGCTGGCCATGCCCGCCGCCGGCATGCCGCCCTACACCAGCACGCCCGAGCTGTGGGTGATCGAAACCTGGTGGGCCGCCAAGCCTCCCGCCAAGCCCTAGGACACATTCCATGCTGGCCTACATCCTCAAACGCCTGCTGCTCATGGTGCCCACGCTGTTCGGCGTGATCCTGATCACCTTCTGCGTGATCCAGTTCGTGCCGGGCGGGCCGGTGGAGCAGTACCTGGCCGAGGCCAAGGCCGGTGTGCGCGGCGGCAGCGGGGCCGAGGGCGGCGGCCTCGGCTACCGCGGCGCCCAGGGCGTGGACCCCAAGCGCATCGAGCAGATCAAGGCGCTGTACGGCTTCGACAAGCCCGCGCACGAGCGCTTCATCCAGATGCTGGGCCAGTTCGCGCGCTTCGACCTGGGCCGCAGCTTCTTCCAGAACAAGGATGTGTGGCAACTGATCCGCGAGAAGCTGCCGGTCTCCATCAGCCTGGGCCTGTGGACCTTCTTCATCAGCTACCTGGTGGCGGTGCCGCTGGGCGTGGCCAAGGCGGTGCGGGCCGGCTCGCGCTTCGACTTCATCACCACCCTGATCGTGCTGGTGGGCTATGCCATTCCGGGTTTCGTGCTCGGCGTGGCGCTGCTGGTGATCTTTGGCGGCCAGCTGCAGTGGTTCCCGCTGCGCGGCCTGACCTCGGCCAACTGGGACGAACTGAGCCTGGGCGCGAAGATCACCGACTACCTCTGGCACATCGCGCTGCCGGTCACGGCCATGGTCGCCGGCAGCTTTGCCGTGACGGCCATGCTCACCAAGAACGCCTTCCTGGAAGAGATCCGCAAGCAGTACGTGCTGACCGCCCGCGCCAAGGGCCTGTCCGAGCGCCAGGTGCTCTGGAAGCACGTGTTGCGCAATGCGCTGATCCCGATCATCACCGGCTTTCCGGCCGCCTTCATCGGCGCCTTCTTCACCGGCTCGCTGCTGATCGAGACCCTGTTCTCGCTCGACGGCCTGGGCCTGCTGAGCTATGACAGCGTGATCCGGCGCGACTATCCCGTGGTGCTGGGCACGCTCTACCTGTTCACGCTGATCGGCCTGGTGACCAAGCTGATTTCCGATCTCTCCTATGTCTGGGTGGACCCGCGTGTCAAGTTCGACTGACGTTCCCGGCGCCTCGGGGCCCGGCCCGCAGCGCAGCGGCCTGCCGACGGACGCCGCCGTGTCGGTCTCGCCGGGCCGGCGTGCCTGGCAGCGCTTTCGCCGCAACCGGCTGGGCTACTGGAGCCTGCTCGTGTTCTGCGTGCTGGTGGTGCTGAGCCTGGGCGCCGAGCTGCTGTCCAACGACCGGCCGCTGCTCGTGCGCTACGAGGGCAAGACCTATTTCCCGATCGTGCGCGACTACCCCGAGACGGTGTTCGGCGGCGACTTCCAGACGCCGACCGACTACCTCGACCCCTTCATCCGCGAGCGCCTGGCACAGCCGGGCAACTGGGCGCTGTACCCGCCCAACCCCTACGGCGCCAGGACGATCAACTACTTCGCCAAGTCGCCCAACCCGGCGGCGCCGACGCGCGACAACTGGCTGGGCACGGACGACCGCGGGCGCGACCTGCTGGCGCAGCTGATCTACGGCTTTCGCGTGAGCGTGCTGTTCGCGCTGGCGCTCACCGCCGTCGGCGTGGTGCTGGGCGTGGTCACCGGCGCCGTGCAGGGCTACTTCGGCGGCAGGACCGATCTGGCGTTCCAGCGCTTCATCGAGATCTGGAGTTCGATGCCCGAGCTGTACCTGCTGATCATCTTCAGCGCCATCTTCGCGCCCAGCGTCGCGCTGCTGCTGGTGCTGCTGAGCCTGTTCGGCTGGATGGGCCTGTCGGACTACGTGCGGGCCGAATTCCTGCGCAACCGGCAGCTCGACTACGTCAAGGCCGCGCGTGCGCTCGGCGTGGGCCATCTGGACATCATCCGCCGCCACATCCTGCCCAACAGCATGACGCCGGTGGTGACCTTCCTGCCGTTCCGCATGAGCGCCGCGATCCTGGCGCTGACCTCCCTCGACTTCCTGGGCCTGGGCGTGCCGCCGGGCACGCCCTCGCTCGGGGAACTGCTCAGCCAGGGCAAGGGCAGTATCGACGCCTGGTGGATTTCGCTGTCCACCTTCGCGGTGCTGGTGGTCACGCTGCTGCTGCTGACCTTCATGGGCGACGCCCTGCGCGATGCACTCGATCCCCGAAAGGCCCACACATGAGCGCGGCGCCCGGTTCGCCTCTGCTGGACGTGCGCCAGCTGCGCGTGTCCTTTGGCGGCAAGGAGGTGGTGCACGGCATCGACTTCCATTTGCAGGCCGGTGAAAAGCTGGCGCTGGTGGGCGAATCCGGCTCGGGCAAGACCGTGTCGGCGCTGAGCCTGCTGCGCCTGGTGCCAGAGGCGCAGTACGGCGGATCGGCCCGGTTCGCCGGCCTCGAAGAGGTGGCCGACAAGACGCCGCGCGATCTGCTGGCCCTGCCCGAGCGCCAGTTGCGCGGCGTGCGCGGGCGCGAGATCGCCATGATCTTCCAGGAGCCGATGACGGCGCTGAACCCGCTGCTCACCGTCGGCGAGCAGATTGCCGAGGTTTTGCAGCTGAAAAAGGGTCTGGCCCAGGAAGAATCCAGGCTTCTAGCTATTGAATTAATAGCAAAGACCGGCATTCCCGAGCCCGAGCGGCGGGCCCGCAGCTATCCGCACCAGCTCTCTGGCGGCCAGCGCCAGCGCGCCATGATCGCCATGGCGCTGGCCTGCCGGCCGCGCCTGCTGCTGGCCGACGAGCCGACCACGGCGCTGGACGTCACGCTGCGCGGGCAGATCCTCGACCTGCTGTCGCAACTGCAGCGCGACAACGGCATGGCGGTGCTGCTGATCACCCATGACCTGCATCTGGTGCGGCGCTTCGCCGACCGGGTCGCGGTGATGGAAAACGGGCACATCGTCGAGCACGGCCCGGTGGCGGACGTCTTCGCCGCGCCGCAGCACCCCTACACCCGCCGCCTGCTCGACAGCGTGCCCACGCGCGACGTGATCGACACCCCCGCGCCGCCCGGCGCGCCGGCGCTGCTGGAGGCGCGCGGCCTGCAGGTGAGCTACCCCGTGCCGCGCCCCGGCCTGCGCGGCTGGTTCGGGCGCGACCGGTTCATCGCCGTGCGTGGCGCCGACCTGCGCCTGCAGCCCGGGCGGACCCTGGGCGTGGTGGGCGAGTCCGGCTCGGGCAAGTCGACCCTGGCGCTGGCCGCCCTGGGCCTGCTGCCCAGCAGCGGCCTGCTGGAGGTGGCGGGCGGCCGCTGGGGCCAGGGCCGGGCGCAGGACCGCGAGCTGCGCCGGCGCGTGCAGGTGGTGTTCCAGGACCCGTTCTCCTCGCTGTCGCCGCGCATGACCGTTGGCGAGATCGTGGGCGAGGGCCTGCGCGTGCACCAGCCGGGCCTGGGCGCCGCCGCGCGTGAAGCCCGCGCAAGGGCCATCCTGGCCGAGGTGGGCCTGACCGAAGCGCAGTTCCCGGGCCTGCTCGAGCGCTACCCGCACGCGTTCTCCGGCGGCCAGCGCCAGCGCATCGCGGTGGCGCGCGCGCTGATCGTCGAGCCCGAACTGCTGGTGCTGGACGAGCCGACCAGCGCGCTCGACGTGACCATCCAGAAGCAGGTGCTGGGCCTGCTGCAGCGCCTGCAGAAGCAGCACGGCCTGGCCTACCTGCTGATCACCCACGACGTGGACGTGGTGCGCGCCATGGCGCATGACGTGATCGCCATGCGCCACGGCGAGATCGTCGAGGCCGGGCCGGTGGCGCAGGTGCTGGACGCGCCCCGGCATCCTTACACGCGGCAACTGGTGGCGGCCGCGGCCTAGCCTGCGCACCAGACTGGGGCAATATGTCCAGGGCGTTTTGCACCGAGGCGGGGCTAAAGTCGCGCGATAACCACATAGAAGACAACCCATGACCCTCCTGCCATCCGCCGTTTTCGCGGCATGCGCCCTGGCGGCGATTCCCGCCCTGGCGCAGCCGCAAGACCGAACCCCGCCCGCGCCAGCGGTGGCCGATGCCTCGATGGCGCCGCGCGTGGCCGCCTGCACCGCCTGCCACGGCGCCGAGGGGCGCGCCACCAACCATGGCTACTTTCCGCGCATCGCCGGCAAGCCCGAGGGCTATCTGTTCAACCAGTTGGTCAACTTTCGCGACGGGCGCCGGCACTACGCGCCCATGGCGCACCTTCTGCGCAACCTGGACGACGGCTACCTGCGCGAGATGGCCGCCTATTTCGCGCGCCAGCACCTGCCGTACCCGCCGCCGCAGACCGCCGGCGCTCCGGCCGAGGTGCTGGAGCGCGGCCGCCAACTGGTGCACGCTGGCGACGCGGCGCTGGGCATTCCCGCCTGCGTGCAGTGCCACGGCGAGCGCATGACCGGCGTCGCGCCCTTCATCCCGGGGCTGCTGGGCCTGCCGCGCGACTACCTCAATGCGCAGCTCGGCGCCTTCAAGAACGGGCTGCGCAAGGCGCATGCGCCCGACTGCATGGCCCGCACCTCCGCGCGCCTGACGCCCGCGGACGTGAGCGCGGTATCCACCTGGCTGTCGTCCCAGGCGCTGCCGGCCGACACCACGCCGGCGTCCGCGCTGCCCGGACCTTTGCCCACGCCTTGCGGCGGCCTGGGCGGCTAGGAGCGCGCACATGACGCTCCTGCACTCCACCCCCTACCGCCGCGCGCTGCTTGTCGTGCTGGTGCTCGCGGCGCTGATCGGCGCGGCCGTGGCGACGGTTTTTGCGCTGGCCCGGCGCGGCGAGGAGCCCATGGCCCAGCCGGCACAGCCCTTTGCGCCCAGCGCCCAGCAGATCCAGCGCGGCGAGTACCTGGCGCGCGCCGGCGACTGCATCGCCTGCCATACGCCGCAGGGCAGCCAGCCGTTTGCCGGCGGGCTGGCGCTGGCGACGCCGTTCGGAACCGTCTACACGCCCAACATCACCTCGGACGCCGAGGCCGGCATCGGCCGCTGGTCGGCGGCCGAGTTCTGGCGCGCCATGCACCACGGCCGCTCGCGCGACGGCCGCATGCTGTATCCGGCCTTCCCGTACCCCAACTACACGCAGGTCACGCGCGAGGACTCGGACGCCATCTATGCCTATCTGCTGTCGGTGCCGCCCTCGGGCCAGCGCAACCGCCCGCACGAGGTCGGCTTTCCCTACAACACCGCGCTGGCCATGGCGGTCTGGCGGGCGCTGTTCTTCACCCCCGGCAGCTTCACGCCGGAGCCCGCGCAGTCCGCCGAATGGAACCGCGGCGCCTATCTGGTCCAGGGGCTCGCGCACTGCAGCGCCTGCCACAGCCCGCGCAATGCGCTGGGGGCCAGTTCGGCTGCGCAGGCATTGGGCGGCGGCCTGATGCCGGGGCAGAACTGGTATGCGCCCTCGTTGCACTTGCCGCATGAGGCGGGGCTGGCCGACTGGCCGCTGGAGGAGGTGGTGCAACTGCTGCAGACCGGCGTGGCGCCGCGTGGCTCGGCCATGGGCCCGATGGGCGAAGTGGTCAACAACAGCACCCAGTACCTGAGCGCGGCGGACCTGCGCGCGATGGCGGTCTACCTGCGCGCGCTGCCGCAGGACGGCAGCCCCCGGCCCGCACCGCGGGCCGCCGACGCGCAGGCGATGGAGCGCGGAAGCCGCATCTACAGCAGGCAGTGCGCCCAATGCCATGGCGACCAGGGGGAGGGCAAGGCGGGTCTGTTCCCGCCGCTGGCCGGCAATCGGGCGGTGTTGCTGTCGCCTCCCGCCAACGTGGTGCAGATGGTGCTCAACGGCGGCTTCCAGGCGCAGACGGCCGGCAATCCGCGGCCGCTCGGAATGCCGCCCTTCCTCCATGTGCTCGACGATGAAGAGGTCGCGGCGGTGAGCACCTTCGTGCGCAACGCCTGGGGCAACCGGGCCGAGCCGGTGGACGCATTCGCGGTGCGCCGGCTGCGCTAGCATTGGCGCTTTGTCCGGGAGAGCCGATGCCGTCGCAGTGGTGGGTGGTGTGCCTGTGTGCCGACTGGTGCGGCGTCTGCCGGGAATACCGGCCGGTGTTCGAGGCGCTTGCCGCGCGACACCCCGGCGTGCGCTTCGAGTGGCTGGACGTGGAGGACGAGGCCGATCTGCTCGGCGACTTCGACGCCGAGACCTTCCCGACCTTGCTGGTGGCCCACGGCTCCGCGGTACGTTTTCTCGGGCCGCTGCTGCCGCAGGCGGGAGTGCTGGAGCGCATGCTGGAGAATCTTCTGGGCCAGGCCGGCGCCCCGATGGCAGCCGACGCCGCCCAGGCCGCGCTATGGATGCGCATACAAGCGTCGTTTCCTGCCTCGGCCTTGCCAGACGGGCGCATCGCGGAGTAGAATACGTCCTTCACGACCAAACGGGCGGGTACTCACCGCCCGTTTTTTTTGGTCGATCGTTTTTCGATCCGGACACGCTTTGCCGCGCGGTGCATGCAGCGGCAGGCCAGCCGGATTTTGCTTTTGGGCAGCACAGAATCAACGTGGCATTGCAGCAGATAGTCGAGCAGACCGTGAGCGGCTTGGGTTATGACCTGGTGGAGATCGAGCGCTCCGCCGGCGGCTTGCTGCGCGTCACCATCGATCTGCCCTGGGCGGCGCCGGCCGAAGGCAGCGGCACCGAGCAGTTCGTCACGGTGGAAGACTGCGAGAAGGTCACGCGCCAGCTCCAGTTCGCGCTGGAGGTGGACGGCGCCGAGTACAAGCGGCTGGAAGTATCCTCGCCCGGCATCGACCGTCCCTTGCGGCATGCCCAGGATTTCGAACGTTTCGCAGGCGAATTGATCGACATCACGTTGAAGGCTCCCATGGGCGCCGCGGCAGCGGGGCAGGTCAGCGCCAACCGCAAGAAGTTTCGCGGCCGGCTCGAGCGCGCCGACGGCGCGGGCTGGCAGATCGTCTGGAGCGATGCGCCCGAGCCCAAGCCCGGCCAGCGGGTCAGCCGCAAGAAGGTGCCCGCGCCTGTGCAGGTGCTGGGGTTCACGTTGGATGAGCTGCGGGAGGCGCGGCTGGCCCCTGTCATCGATTTCAAGGGGCGCAAGCCGCGCGGCGGTGTGCCGGCGTAAATGGCGCACCGTCGCTTGTTTTTAGCTTTACTTGCATTAAATGCGGCAGGCCGGAGTCCACGGGACTCGCTGCCGGCGACTGTTCAGGATAGGAGTGTTGTGGCATGAATCGCGAATTGCTGATGCTGGTGGAAGCCATCTCGCGCGAGAAGAACGTGGAGCGGGACGTCGTCTTCGGCGCCGTCGAATCTGCGCTGGCGCAGGCGACCAAGAAGCTCTACCCCGGTGATGTGGACATCCGTGTCGCCATCGACCGGGACAGCGGTGTCTACGAGACCTTCCGCCGCTGGCACGTCGTCCCGGACGAGGCCGGCCTGCAGTTGCCGGACCAGGAAATCCTGCTGTTCGAAGCCAGGGAAGAGATGCCCGACATCGAGGTGGACGAGTACATCGAGGAGCCGGTGGACTCGGTGCCGATCGGCCGCATCGGCGCCATGGCGGCCAAGCAGGTGATCCTGCAGAAGATCCGCGACGCCGAGCGCGAGATGCTGCTCAACGACTTCATGTCGCGCGGCGACAAGATCTTCACCGGCACCGTCAAGCGCATGGACAAGGGCGACATCATCGTCGAGGCCGGCCGCGTCGAGGGCCGCCTGCGCCGCAGCGAGATGATCGCCAAGGAGAACCTGCGCAACGGCGACCGCGTGCGGGCCATGATCATGGAGGTGGACCTGACGCTGCGCGGCGCGCCCATCATCCTGTCGCGCTCGGCGCCCGAGTTCATGATCGAGCTGTTCCGCCAGGAAGTGCCCGAGATCGAGCAGGGGCTGCTGGAGATCAAGTCCTGTGCCCGCGACCCGGGCAGCCGCGCCAAGATCGCCGTGCTCAGCCATGACAAGCGTGTCGATCCGATCGGCACCTGCGTCGGCGTGCGCGGCACCCGCGTCAACGCCGTGACCAATGAGCTGGCCGGCGAGCGCGTGGACATCGTTCTGTGGAGCGAGGACCCGGCGCAGTTCGTCATCGGCGCGCTGGCCCCGGCCAATGTCTCCTCCATCGTCGTGGACGAGGAGAAGCACGCCATGGACGTGGTGGTGGACGAGGAGAACCTCGCCATCGCCATCGGCCGCGGCGGCCAGAACGTGCGCCTGGCGTCCGACCTCACCGGCTGGAAGATCAACATCATGGACGCCGCCGAGTCGGCCCAGAAGCAGGCCAGCGAGGCCGACGCCAGCCGCAGGCTCTTCATGGAAAAGCTCGACGTCGACGAGGAGATCGCCGACATCCTGATCGCCGAAGGCTTCAACAGCCTGGAGGAGGTGGCCTACGTGCCGCTGCAGGAAATGCTCGAGATCGAGAGCTTCGACGAAGACACGGTCAACGAACTGCGTTCGCGCGCCAAGGATGCGCTGCTGACCATGGAAATTGCCCGCGAGGAAAGCGTGGACGGTGTGTCGCAGGATCTGCGCGACATGGACGGACTCACGCCCGAGCTGATTGCCAAGCTGGCGGCCGCGGACATCCATTCCCGCGACGATCTGGCCGACCTGGCGATCGACGAACTCACTGATATCACCGGCCAGTCTGCCGATGAAGCCAAAGAACTGATCTTGAAGGCCCGCGAACACTGGTTCGCTGGTCAAGAGTAAAGATCATGGAGGCCCGTACAGAATATGTCCAGCACCACCGTAGCCGAGTTCGCATCCGAGCTCAAGAAGTCCACTGAAACCCTGCTCGACCAGTTGAAGTCCGCCGGCGTGCACAAGTCCGCATCGTCGGACGTGCTCACCGACGGGGACAAGCAGAAGCTTCTGGGGTACCTGCAGGCCAGCCATGGCACCGTCGCCGCCGATCGCCGCAAGATCACGCTGACCAAGAAGTCCACCAGCGAGATCAAGCAGGCCGACGCCAGCGGCAAGGCGCGCACCATCCAGGTGGAGGTGCGCAAGAAGCGTACCTTCATCAAGCGCGACGAAGCCGGCGATTCCTCGGGCCACGGTGAGTCCGAGACCGCCGTGCTGGAAGACGTGCCGTTGCATTCCCCGCCGCAGGCCGCGCCGCAGGCCTCGGATGCCGAGCTGCACCGCCGCGAGGAGGAAGCCCGCCGCCAGGCCGAGCAGATCCGCAGCGAAGAAACCGAACTCGCCGAGAAGCGCCGCGAGCGGGAAGCGCGCGAGCGCCGCGAACGCGAGGCCGAGGAGCGTGCCGCGGCCTACGCCGCCCAGGAAGAGGCGAAGAAGGCCCAGGCCTCCGCCGTGAAGGCCGAGGCGACCAAGGAGCAGGCCGAGCTGGCCGCTGCCCGCCTGCAGGCCCAGGCCGAAGCGCGTGAGAAGGCCGAGGCCGAGTCGCGCGCCCGCGCCGCCGAGGAAGCCGCGCGCGCCTCCGACCTGGAAGCGCGCCGCCGCAAGGCCGAGGCCGAAGCCGCCGCCATCCGCTCCATGATGGCCACGCCCAAGAAGGTGCTGGTCGCCAAGAAGCCGGAGGAGCCCAAGCCGGCGGCCGTGGCCGCCAAGCCGGGCGACGCCAAGTCTGGCGTCAAGGGCACGCTGCACAAGCCCGCCACCGGCACCGGCACGCGCCCGGGTGCGCCCGCCGCGCCGGGCGCCGGCAAGGAGGTCAAGTCCGCCAAGCTGTCGTCCAGCTGGGCCGGCGATCCTGCCAAGAAGAAGGAAATCAAGACCCGCGGCGACAGCTCCGGCGGCGTCGGGCGCAACAACTGGCGCGGCGGTCCGCGCGGCCGTCGCGGCAATGAGCGTGGCGGCGACCGCGACGACTACGGCCAGCAGGCGCAGACCGAGCAGCGTGTCATCGAGGTGCACGTGCCGGAGACCATCACCGTGGCCGAACTGGCCCACAAGATGGCGATCAAGGCGTCCGAGGTCATCAAGGCGCTGATGAAGATGGGCCAGATGGTCACCATCAACCAGCCGCTGGACCAGGACACCGCGATGATCGTGGTGGAGGAACTCGGCCACAAGGCGATCGTCGCCGCCCTGGACGATCCGGAAGCGTTCACCGACGAAGAAGTGTCGATGCAGGACGCCGAAAGCCTGCCGCGCGCGCCGGTGGTCACCGTCATGGGCCACGTCGACCATGGCAAGACCTCGCTGCTGGACTACATCCGCCGCGCCAAGGTGGCCTCGGGCGAGGCCGGCGGCATCACGCAGCACATCGGCGCCTACCACGTCGAAACCGAGCGCGGCATGGTGTCCTTCCTGGACACCCCGGGCCACGAGGCCTTCACGGCCATGCGTGCCCGCGGAGCGCAGGCCACCGACATCGTCATCCTGGTGGTGGCGGCGGACGACGGCGTCATGCCCCAGACCCGGGAAGCCATCAAGCATGCGAAGGCGGCCGGCGTGCCGATCGTGGTTGCGGTCAACAAGATCGACAAGCCCGATGCCAACCCCGAGCGCGTCAAGCAGGAACTGGTGACCGAACAGGTCGTGCCCGAGGAATACGGCGGCGAGTCGCCCTTCGTCAACGTCTCGGCCAAGACCGGCCAGGGCATCGACGAGCTGCTCGAGCAGGTGCTGCTGCAGGCCGAAGTGCTGGAGCTCAAGGCGCCGGTGGACGCCGCCGCCAAGGGCCTGGTGATCGAAGCGCAGCTGGACAAGGGCCGCGGCCCGGTGGCCACCGTGCTGGTGCAGTCCGGCACGCTCAAGACCGGCGACATCGTGCTGGCGGGCTCCACCTATGGCCGCGTGCGCGCCATGCTGGACGAGGACGGCAAGACGACCAAGTCCGCCGGCCCGTCGATCCCGGTGGAAATCCAGGGCCTGACCGAGGTGCCGCAGGCCGGCGACGAATTCATGGTGCTGCCCGACGAGCGCCGGGCGCGCGAGATCGCGACCTACCGCGCCGGCAAGTTCCGCAACACCAAGCTGGCCAAGCAGCAGGCGGCCAAGCTGGAGAACATGTTCTCCGACATCGGCGCGGGCGAGGTCAAGACGCTGCCGATCATCATCAAGGCCGACGTGCAGGGTTCGCAGGAGGCGCTGGGGCAGTCGCTGCTCAAGCTCTCCACCGACGAAGTGCGCGTGCAACTGGTGTATGCGGGCGTGGGCGGCATCAGCGAGTCGGACATCAACCTGGCGATTGCCTCCAAGGCCATCGTGATCGGCTTCAACGTGCGCGCCGACGCCGGCGCCCGCAAGGCGGCCGAGAGCAGCGGCGTGGACATCCACTACTACAACATCATCTACGACGCCGTGGATGAGTTGAAGGCGGCGATGTCCGGCATGCTGGCCCCCGAGCAGCGCGAGGAAGTCATCGGCACGGCCGAGATCCGCACCGTGTTCGTGGCCTCCAAGATCGGCACGGTGGCGGGTTCGTACATCACCTCGGGCCATGTCACCCGCAGCGCGCGCTTCCGCCTGCTGCGCGACAACGTGGTGATCTACACCGGCGAGATCGAGTCGATCAAGCGCCTGAAGGACGACGTGCGCGAAGTCAAGGAAGGCTTCGAGTGCGGTATCAAGCTCAAGAACTACAACGACATCAAGGAAGGCGATCAGCTCGAAGTCTTCGAGGTCAAGGAGATCGCGCGCACGCTGTAGGCGTTCGACGCGGGAGAGCCCATGCCTAAAAGAAAAGCCGCAGCCCCCAACCGCGCGTTCAAGGTGGCCGACCAGATCCAGCGCGACCTGACGGAGCTGATCGCGCGCGAGTTGAAGGACCCGCGCGTGGGCATGGTCACGATCCAGGCGGTCGAGGTCACGCCCGACTACGCGCACGCCAAGGTCTTCTTCAGCGTGCTGGTGGGCGATCCGGCGGAGTGCGAAGTCGCGCTGAACCAGGCCGCGGGCTTCCTGCGCAACGGCCTGTTCAAGCGACTGCACATCCACACCGTGCCCACGCTGCATTTCCAGTTCGACCGCACCCCCGAGCGTGCGGCCGACATGAACGCGCTCATCGCCCAGGCGGTCGCCTCCCGCGCGAAAGACGACTGAGCATGCACGCGCCACGCACGAGGGTGCAGCGGCGCCCCGTGCATGGGGTGTTGCTGCTCGACAAACCGCTGGGCCTGTCCAGCAACGATGCGCTGCAGAAGGCCAAGTGGCTGCTGCGGGCGGAGAAGGCCGGCCATACCGGCACGCTCGATCCGTTGGCCAGCGGCGTGCTGCCGCTGTGCTTCGGCGCGGCGACCAAGTTCAGCCAGTTGCAGCTCGACGCCGTCAAGACCTATGCCGCCACGCTGCGGCTCGGGGCGCGCACCAGCACGGGCGACGCCGAGGGCGATCTGCTGGACGAGCGCCCGGTCGACGCCGATGCGGTGCAGGCGCGGCTGGCCGAGGTGGTGCGGCGCTTCACCGGCCCGATCGAGCAGATCCCGCCGATGCACAGCGCGCTCAAGAAGGACGGCCGCGCCCTGTACGAATACGCCCGCGAGGGCATCGAAATCGAGCGCGCGCCGCGCGCCGTCGAGATTTATGAGCTAAAAGCGGCTCTAGCCCAGGAAAAACCTGGGCTTCTAGCTATAAAAATAATAGTAAAATGCAGCAAAGGCACCTATATCCGCACGCTCGGTGAAGACATGGGCGAGGCGCTGGGCTGCGGCGGGCACCTGAGCATGCTGCGGCGCATCGCCACCGGCCACTTCGGGCTGGACCAGGCGGTGACGCTGGCCGACCTGGAGGCCATGGACGAAGCCCGGCGGCTGGCCTGCCTGCTGCCGGTGGAGGCGCTGCTGCCCGATCACGCGCGCGTCACGCTCGTGGGCGAGGATGCAGGACGTTTCCTGTCCGGCGTGCGCCGGCGCGGCCATTGGGCCGATGCACCGCAGGTGGCGGTATTCGGCGCCCAGCCGCCGGCGCTGTTGGGCACGGCCCACATCAAGTCCGGCGAACTGATACCGGGGCGGCTGTTGAGCCCCATCGAAATTCAACAGATTCTGGAAAGCACGCCACCCGCCGCGAACGCGGCCCCAGGCATCGAGAAAGCAACCGTATGAGCAACAAGCAAATCCGCAACATCGCGATCATCGCCCACGTCGACCATGGCAAGACCACCATGGTCGACCAACTGCTGCGCCAGTCCGGCACCTTCGCCGAGCACGAGAAGGTGGTCGACACGGTGATGGACAACAACGCCATCGAGCGTGAGCGCGGCATCACCATCCTGGCCAAGAACTGCGCCGTGAGCTGGGAAGGCACGCACATCAACATCGTCGACACCCCGGGCCACGCGGACTTCGGCGGCGAGGTGGAGCGGGCGCTTTCCATGGTGGACGGCGTGGTGTTGCTGATCGACGCCCAGGAAGGCCCGATGCCGCAGACGCGCTTCGTCACCAAGAAGGCGCTGGCTCTGGGCCTGCGCCCGATCCTGGTGGTGAACAAGGTCGACAAGCCCGGTGCCAACCCCGACAAGGTGGTCAACGCCGCGTTCGACCTGTTCGACAAGCTCGGTGCAACCGACGAGCAGCTCGACTTCCCCGTGGTCTATGCCTCGGGCATCAACGGCTGGTCTTCGCTGGAAGAGGGCGCGCCCGGCGAGCAGTGGGGCCCGGACATGTCGGCGCTGTTCAACACCATCCTGAAGCACGTGCCGGCGCACCAAGGCGACCCGGCGGCGCCGCTGCAGCTGCAGATCTCGGCGCTCGATTTCTCGACCTTCGTGGGCCGCATCGGCGTGGGCCGCGTCAACGCCGGCACCCTCAAGCCGATGATGGACGTGCTGGTGATGGAAGGCCCGGACGGCAAGTCCTTCAAGGGCCGCGTCAACCAGGTGCTGACCTTCCAGGGCCTGGACCGCGTGCAGGTGACCGAGGCCGGCCCGGGCGACATCGTGCTGATCAACGGCATTGCCGACATCGGCATCGGCGTCACCCTGACCGACCCGGCCAACCCGGCGCCGCTGCCCATGCTCAAGGTCGATGAGCCGACCCTGACCATGAACTTCTGCGTCAACACCAGCCCGCTGGCCGGGCGCGAAGGCAAGTTCGTCACCAGCCGCCAGATCTGGGACCGCCTGCAGAAGGAGCTGCAATCCAACGTCGCCCTGCGCGTCAAGGAAACCGACGAGGAGGGCGTGTTCGAGGTGATGGGCCGTGGTGAACTGCACCTGACCATCCTGCTGGAGAACATGCGCCGCGAGGGCTACGAGTTGGCCGTGTCCAAGCCGCGCGTGGTGTTCAAGGACGTGGACGGGGTGCGCCACGAGCCGATCGAGCTGGTCACCGCCGACATCGAGGAAGCCCACCAGGGCGGGGTGATGCAGGCGCTGGGCGAGCGCAAGGGCGAACTGGTCAACATGGAGCCGGACGGCCGGGGCCGGGTGCGCCTGGAGTACCGCATTCCTGCGCGCGGCCTGATCGGCTTCACCAACGAGTTCCTGAACCTGACGCGCGGCTCGGGCCTGATCAGCAACATCTTCGACAGCTACGAGCCGCACAAGGGCGACATCGGCGGGCGCAAGAACGGCGTGCTGATCTCCATGGACGACGGTGAGATCTTCACCTACGCCCTGGGCAAGCTGGACGACCGCGGCCGCATGTTCGTCAAGGCGAACGACCCGGTGTACGAAGGCATGATCGTCGGCATCCACAGCCGCGACAACGACCTGGTGGTCAACGCCACGCGGACCAAGCAGTTGACCAACTTCCGTGTGTCGGGCAAGGAAGACGCGATCAAGATCACGCCGCCGATCGAACTCACGCTGGAATATGGCGTGGAATTCATCGAGGACGACGAACTGGTCGAGATCACGCCCAAGAGCGTGCGCCTGCGCAAGCGCTACCTGAAGGAACACGAGCGCAAGCGCGCCAGCCGCGAGGCCTGAACCCCGGCAGACGCCCCCACGGGTGTGCCTCTCCCGCTACGCCCCTGCGTTTACGCCGGGGCGTATTGCATGGGGGCGCCGCCTTTCCCGGCGGCGCCCGGCGCCAGGTCCACGGTGTGCGGGTGGAAGGCCTGCAGCGCTTCCCGGTGGGCGACGCTGATCAGCGTGACCTCGGGCAGGCGCTGCAGCAGCAGGGCATAGAGCGCGTGCTCGGCCGCCGGGTCGAGGGCGCTGGTGGCTTCGTCCAGCACCAGCAGTTCGGGCCGCTGCAGCAGCACGCGGGCAAAGGCCAGGCGCTGCTGCTCGCCGGGCGAGAGCCGGCTGCTCCAGGACGTCTGCTCGTCCAGCGATGCGGCCAGAGGCGCCAGGCCGACGGCGCCAAGCACCTCCTGGTAGGCGGCGTCGTCGTGCGCGCTCGCCGCGTCGGGGTAGGCCAGCACGTCGCGCAGGCTGCCCAGGGGCAGGTAGCTGCGCTGCGGCACGAACAACACGTGGGCTGCCGGCCGCACGATGCTGCCGCTGCCAAAGTGCCACAAGCCGCACAGGGCGCGCAGCAGCGTACTCTTGCCCGCGCCGGAAGGGCCGCGCACCAGCCAGCGCCCGCCGCGCGCAATGCGCAGGTCCGGCACCCGCAGCAGGGGCTGCCCGTTCGGCAGCGCGATCTGCAGGCCATGGGTTCGCACGGCGGCGCCTTCGGCCATGCGCAGTTCGATGCCGCCGGCCTCGGGCGGCGGAGCCTCCAGCAGGTCGCGGAACTCGCACAGCCGGTTGACCGTGGCGCGCCATTCGGCCAGCGTGGCATAGCTGTTGATGAACCAGGACAGGGAGTCGCTCACCGTGTCGAAGGCCCGGCCGATCTGTATCAGCACGCCGAAGCTGAAGGCGCCGGCGAAGTAGCGCGGTGCCGCCAGCGCCAGGGGCAGCACCACGGCGATCTGCCCGTAGAGCGAACTCACCAGCGTCAGCCGCTTGGTGTAGCGCATCACCAATCGCCAGTTGTCGCGGATGCGCTCGAACAGCGTTGCGGCATGGGCGGCCTCGGCCCGCGCCCCGTCGTAGAGCGCGATGGATTCGGCGTTTTCGCGCAGGCGCACCAGGCCGAAGCGGAAGTTGGCTTCCACCCGCTGCTGCTGGTAGTTGACGCCGACCAGCGGCCGGCCGAACCTGTGCATGGCAAAGGAGCCCAGCAGCGCATAGGCGGCGGCGGCCCAGACCATGTAGCCCGGAATGCTGACGGCGTGCCCGGCGACGTGGGCCAGCAGCGGCCCGGCCAGCGACCAGAGGATGACGACGAAGGACACCAGCGTCACCACCGTGGAGAGCAGGTCCAGCGACAGCGCCAGCGTGGTGGTGGCCAGGGACTGCAGGTCGTCGGCGATGCGCTGGTCGGGGTTGTCGGCCAGGCGGTCGCGCTCGATGCGGTAGAAGGCGTGCTCGCCGAGCCAGCGGTGCAGGTAGTCGGCGGTGAGCCAGCGGCGCCAGCGAAAGCCGAGCATCTGCTTGAAGTACAGCGCGTACACCGCCAGCACGATGTAGCCGAGCGCCAGCGTGGTGAAGCTCAGCAGCAGGGGGCGGAAATGCGCCGTGTCCTTGCTCTCCAGCGCGTTGTAGAACTGCGCGCTCCAACTGTTGAGGCGCACGTTGATGTACACGATGGCCAGGTTCATGGCCACGATCAGCGCCAGCAGGCCGCGCGCCGGCCAGCGCTCCTGCGAGACCCAGAACAGGCGGATCAGCGACCAGGCGGTGTTTTTCTTGGCGGGGGTCACGGGGCACTCCAGAAGGCATGAGGCCTGCGCCTGCGCGCTGCCTTGCCTGGAAGTGTGCCCGCCACCGGGCCCGGAAACTTAGGCCGGGCTTAGCGTGTGCCCGTCGCCATCGGGCAGCCGCCGCACGTCGATCCGGGCGATGCGCCTGCCGTCCATCTCCAGCACCTCGAAGCGCAGCCCGCAGTCCTCCACCACCTGGCCCACGGTGGGCAACTGCCCCAGGCGCGCCAGCAGGAAGCCGGCCAGGGTGTTGTAGTCATCGGCCTCGCCGACCAGCGTGTGGACGTCGGTCGCCTGCTCCAGCGTATGCAGGCCGGCCAGGCCGTCGACGATCCAGTGGCCGGGCCCCTGCGGCTCGATCTCGGGGCGCTCGCCCTCGTCCGGGAATTCGCCGGCGATCGCCTCCAGCACGTCGATCGGCGTGACCAGGCCCAGGATGGTGCCGTACTCGTCGCTGGCCAGCGCGATCTGCCCGCGCGACTGGCGCAGCATCTCCATGAGCCGGATCACGCCGACGGAGGCCGGCACGATCAGCGGCTGGCGCACGCTGCGCGCCTGGTCGATGTGGCCGAGCGTGAGCAGGTCGGCCAGCAGGTCGCGGGCGCGCGCCACGCCCAGCAGGTGGTCCAGGTCGCCGCGTCCGACCGGCAGCATGCCGTGCCCGGCGTTCACCAGTTGCGCGCGCAGCGCCTCGGGGCTGTCGTCCAGGTCGACCCACTGGATGTCGGCGCGCGGCGTCATGATCGAGTGGATGCTGCGCTCGGCCAGCGACAGCACGCTGCTGACCATGTTGCGTTCCTCGGCGCCGAAGGCCGGCGCCGGTGCCGGCGCAGTCGCCTGCTCCGGATGATCCTCCACCGGGCCGCGCCGGCCGCCGAGCATGCGGAAGATCGAGTCGGCCGTGCGCTCGCGCAGCGGAATGCGCGACTGCTGCCGCACCAGGTTGCGGCGCGCCCACTGGTTGAAGAACTCGATCATGATCGAGAAGCCGATGGCCGCGTACAGGTAGCCCTTGGGCAGATGGAAGCCCAGGCCCTCGGCCACCAGGCTCAGGCCGATCATCAGCAGGAAGCTCAGGCAGAGCACGACCACGGTCGGGTGCGCATTCACGAAGCGCGTGAGCGGCTTTGAGGCGAACAGCATCACCGCCATGGCGATGATCACCGCGGCCATCATCACGCCCAGGTGGTCGACCATGCCGACGGCCGTGATCACCGAGTCGAGCGAGAACACGGCGTCCAGCAGCACGATCTGGGTCACCACCACGCCGAAGGTCGCGTAGCCGCGGCGGGTGCCGGCACTGTGTTCCACGCCTTCGAGGCGCTCGTGCAGTTCGGTGGTGGCCTTGAACAGCAGGAACAGGCCCCCGGCCAGCAGGATCAGGTCGCGCCCGGAAAAGCTCAGGCGCCAGACCGAGAACAGCGGCTCTGTCAGCGTCACCAGCCAGGAGATCACCGACAGCAGCGCCAGCCGCATGATCAGCGCCAGCGACAAGCCGATGACGCGGGCCTTGTCCCGCTGGTGCGGCGGCAGCTTGTCGGCCAGGATGGCGATGAACACCAGGTTGTCGATGCCCAGCACGATCTCCAGCACCACCAGCGTGGCCAGGCCGATCCAGATGGTCGGGTCGCTCAGCCATTCCATGGCCGGCCCTCCTGGGTATGAGACGGGTGCAGGTCGCACGCCGGAATACGGGGATGGGGCGCAGGGGGAGGTTGCATAGTGGTCGCGATATTACTGAAGGAATGCGGCCCGCCTCGTAAGCGGAGGTCTACAGTGCGCGGCTCATGCACAATGCCCATCGCAACTTCAGGACTCCTCCCTCTCCATGTCGCGCGTGCCAGGCCCTCTCTTGTCTTTACGACCGCTCTCGCACGGCCAGGCCGTCGTGGCGATGGTCGGCGTGACCGCGATGTGGTCGATCGCCGGCGTGGTCACGCGCCAGTTGGAGAGTGCCCGCAGCTTCGAGGTCACGTTCTGGCGCAGCCTGTTCACCGCGCTGGCGATGCTGGCCCTGCTGCTGCCCGGGCGCGGCGCCGGCGTGGCCGCGCGCATCAGGGCAGGGGGCGCGCTGCTGTGGGTTTCAGGGCTGTGCTGGAGCGTGATGTTCACCGCCTTCATGGTGGCGCTGACGCTGACCAGCGTGGCCAACGTGCTGGTGGTCATGGCGGCCGGGCCGCTGGTGACCGCCCTGGTCGCGCGCGTCGCCGTCGGCCAGCGGCTGGCCCGCCGCACCTGGTGGGCGATTGCGGTCGCCGGCGTTGGCATTGCCTGGATGTACGGCCCGCAACTGGCCGCCGGCGACTGGACCGGCTCGCTCGTGGCCCTGTGCGTGCCCCTGGCCGCCGGCGTGAACTGGACCGTGCTCCATCACGGCCAGGGCCGCGGCCAGGAGGTGGACCTGATCCCGGCCGTGCTGGTGGGCGCCGTGCTCTCCGCCGTGGCCACCCTGCCGCTGGCGCTGCCGTTCAGCGCCACGCCGCGCGACATCGGCTGGCTGGCGCTGCTCGGCCTGGTGCAACTGGCCGTGCCCTGCGTGCTGGCCATGCACTGCGCGCGCGCCCTGCAGGCGCCGGAGGTGGCGCTGCTGGCCTTGCTGGAGGTGATCTTCGGCATCGCGCTGGCCTGGCTGATCGTTGGCGAGGCCCCCGGCGGCACCGTGCTGGCCGGCGGCGCGCTGGTGATCGCCGCGCTGCTGGCCAACGAACTGCCCAGGCTGCGCCGGCCCGGCTGACCCCCGGGGCGCGGCCATCGCTTGGCCCCCCAACCAACCCAAAGAGACGAAGACCAAGGACCCCCGTACCCATGAGCGACATCATTCTCGAAACCCGCGGCCACGCCGGCCTCCTCACGCTGAACCGGCCCAAGGCCCTGAACGCCCTGTCCCTGGGCATGGTGCGCGAGCTGACGCAGGCGCTGCTGGCCTGGCGCGACGACCCGGCCATCCAGCTCGTGGCCGTGCGCGGCATGGGCAAGGAAGGCCCGTTCGGAGCCTTCTGCGCGGGCGGCGACATCCGCTTCCTGCACCGCGCCGGCAGCCAGGGCGATGCGGATCTCGACGCCTTCTTCACCGAGGAGTACCGGCTCAACCACCTGATCCACACCTATCCCAAGCCCTACATCGCCTTCATGGACGGCATCGTCATGGGCGGCGGCATGGGCATCAGCCAGGGCGCCAGCCTGCGCCTGGTGACCGAGCGCACCAGGATGGCCATGCCCGAGACCGCCATCGGCCTGTTCCCGGACGTGGGCGGCGGCTACTTCCTGAGCCGCTGCCCGGGCCATGCCGGCGAATGGCTGGCGTTGACCGGCGAGACCATCGGCGCGGACGAGGCCATTGCGCTGGGGCTGGCCGACGCCCGGCTGCCGTCCGACGCGCAGCCGGCGCTGTGGGAGTCGCTGGGCGAAACGCCGTTGGCGTCGGCGCAAGCGGTAGAAGAGTGGCTTGCTTCAAAAATCATAGCTAGAAGCTCAGGTATTACCTGGGCTAGAAGCCATTTTGACCAATATTTTTCCAGATCCAGCGTGCCCGCCATCCTGGCAGCGCTGGAAGCTGACGGCAGCGACGACGCCCGCGCCACGGCCGCCACGCTGCGCAAGCGCTCGCCGCTGATGCTGCACGTGGTGCTGGAGCAGGTGCGCCGCGCCCGTGCCATGGACCTTGCGGACGACCTGCGCATGGAGCGCGACCTGGTGCACCACTGCTTCCACCTGCGCCCCGGCCGCAGCGAGACGCTGGAAGGCATACGCGCCCTGGCGGTGGACAAGGACCATGCGCCGCGCTGGGACCCGCCGCGCATCGAGGACGTCACGCCGGAGATGGTGGCGCCGTTCTTCGTCAGCCCGTGGACGCCGCAGGAGCATCCGCTGCGCGGGCTTTGAAGGCGGTGCGGCCGCCGCCGCGCCCTCTCAGCGGTGGCGGCTCTTCATGGCGCGCTCGACCTCGCGCTTGCCTTCGCGGTCCTTGATGGTGTCGCGCTTGTCGTGCTCGGCCTTGCCCTTGGCCAGGGCGATCTCGCACTTCACCTTGCCGGCCTTCCAGTGCAGGTTGAGCGGCACCAGGGTGTAGCCCTTCTGCTCGATCTTGCCGATCAGGCGCTTGATCTGCTCCTTGTGCAGCAGCAGCTTCTTGGTCCGCACCGAGTCGGGGTTGACGTGGGTCGACGCGGATTTGAGCGGGTTGATCTGGCAGCCGATCACGAACAGCTCGCCGTCGCGGATCACCACATAGCCGTCGGTCAACTGCACCTTGCCTTCGCGCAGCGCCTTCACCTCCCAGCCCTGCAGCACCATGCCCGCCTCGTAGCGCTCCTCGAAGAAGTAGTTGAACGCCGCCTTCTTGTTGTCGGCGATGCGGGTGGAGGGTTCTGTGGTTTTCTTGGACATGGGTTCTTGGATGGAGCCGCGGCGGCGGGATGGAAGCTCTCCCTACAATGGTCCGCAGAAGGCGTGCGATAGGGCGCCGAAAGCTCTCGATTCTATGAAAACCGTCCACAAGTCCGTCCTGATCTGGTACAGCGCCGAGGAAATGTTCCGGCTCGTGACCAATGTCACGCAGTACCCGCAGTTCCTGCCGTGGTGCGATCGCGCCGCCGTGCTGTCCGAAGATGCCGAAGGCATGACCGCGCAGGTCGGCATCGCCTTCAGCGGCCTGCGCCAGAGCTTCACCACCCGCAACACCCATGTGCCGGGGCGCGAGGTGCGCATGCAACTGGTCGACGGCCCGTTCTCGCAACTAGAGGGGCTCTGGCGCTTCGTGCCGGTGGGCGAGGGCGCGCAGCGCGCCTGCCGCATCGAGTTCGACCTGCGCTATGGCTTCTCCAACGCGGCGCTGTCGGCGCTCGTCGGCCCGGTGTTCGACCGCATTGCCGGCAGCATGGTCGATGCGTTCGTGGCGCGCGCCGAGAAGGTCTATGGCGATGGCTGAGCCATTGCAGGTCACCGTGGCCATCGCGCTGGCCAAGGCCACGGTGCGGGAGCTTGCGTTGCAATTGCCGGCCGGCAGCACGCTGCGCCAGGCCCTGCGGGCGGCGGGGCAGCATAGCGGGGACGAGGTCGATGCCGGTATCTGGGGCCGCGCGTGCCCGCTCGATACCGCGCTGCGCGATGGCGACCGGGTGGAACTGTACCGGCCGCTGCGCGTGGACCCGAAGGTGGCCCGGCGCGAGCGCTTCCGCCAGCAGGGCGCCCGCACCACCGGCCTGTTTGCGCGCCAGCGCGCGGGCGCGAAATCAGGGTAACAGGAAACTCGTCAGGCTATTGGGAAACTCAGCGGCAGTCGCTGGCGATCACCGACTCGATGCGCTGCTGCTCCGCCGCGCGGGCGCTCTCATCCAGCAGTACCGGCTGGCCCTGCGCGTCCATGCGCACCATCCCCAGGCCGGCGCTCATGGTGTTCTGCGACTGGCGCGCGCGCAGGCAGTTGTCGGCGCGCGTCTGCGCGATGCGATCCTCCTCGGCCTTGCGCTTGGCCGCTTCGGCGGCTTCGGCCTGCTGCCTGCGGGCTTGCAGTTCACGGTCCTGTCCAGCCGGCCTGGCCGGCGCCGCGCCCACGGGTGCGGAAGCGGGCGTGGCCTCGGCGGCAGGCGCGGCCCCGGGGCGCCTGAGGATGCGCTGGTCCGGCACGTCCGTGGGGGGAGGGCGGTCGCTGAACACCTTGCGGCCATCCTTGTCCAGCCACTGCCATTGGGCAAAGGCGGTCAGGGGCAGCGCGACGAGCACGATCGCGGCAAGGGCTGAGAGGCGAGCGGCTTTCATGGCAGGCCAGTGTAGCGGCGCGCCGGGCACGGTTCCAGCCAGGCCGCCGCGGCCAAAGCGCCCGGAGGGCGCGGGTACAATCCTTTTTTTGGAGCTTTCACATGCGCCTTCTTGGAAAAGCGCTCACCTTCGACGATGTGTTGTTGGTGCCAGCGTTCTCCCAGGTCCTGCCCAAGGACACGTCCCTCGCAACCCGCCTCTCCCGCAACATCACCCTGAATCTGCCGCTCGTGTCCGCCGCCATGGACACCGTGACGGAGGCGCGCCTGGCCATCGCCATTGCCCAGGAAGGAGGCATCGGCATCGTCCACAAGAACCTCAGCGCGCAGGAGCAGGCGGCCCAGGTGGCCAAGGTCAAGCGCTATGAATCCGGCGTGCTGCGCGACCCGGTGGTGATCACGCCGGGACACAGCGTGTACCAGGTGCTGCAGATGCAGGAGCAATTGGGCATCTCGGGCTTCCCCGTGATCGATGGCGGCCGGGTGGTGGGCATCGTCACCGGGCGCGACCTGCGCTTCGAGACGCGCTACGACGTGCCGGTGAGCGAGATCATGACCCCGCGCGACAGGCTGGTCACGGTGCGCGAGGGCGCGACGGCGGCCGAGGCCAAGGCGCTGCTCAACAAGCACAAGCTCGAGCGCCTGCTGATCGTGGACGACAAGGACCATCTGCGCGGTCTGATCACGGTCAAGGACATCACCAAGCAGACCAGCTTCCCCAACGCCGCGCGCGATGCGCAGGGCCGCCTGCGCGTGGGCGCGGCCGTCGGCGTGGGCGAGGGCACCGAGGAACGGGTCGAGGCCCTGGTCAAGGCCGGCGTGGACGCGATCGTCGTCGATACCGCCCACGGCCACAGCAAGGGCGTTATCGAGCGCGTGCGCTGGGTCAAGCAGAACTACCCGCAGATCGACGTGATCGGCGGCAACATCGCCACCGGCGCGGCGGCGCTGGCACTGGCCGAGGCCGGCGCCGATGCGGTCAAGGTCGGCATCGGCCCCGGCTCCATCTGCACCACCCGCATCGTCGCGGGCGTGGGCGTGCCGCAGATCATGGCCATCGACAACGTCGCCACCGCCCTCAAAGGCTCGGGCGTACCGCTGATCGCCGACGGCGGCATCCGCTATTCCGGCGACATCGCCAAGGCGCTGGCCGCGGGTGCCAGCACCGTGATGATGGGCGGCGTGTTCGCCGGCACCGAAGAGGCGCCGGGCGAGATCGTGCTGTTCCAGGGCCGCAGCTACAAGAGCTACCGCGGCATGGGCAGCATCGGCGCCATGCAGCAGGGCAGCGCCGACCGCTACTTTCAGGAGTCCAGCACCGGCAACCCCAACGCCGACAAGCTGGTGCCCGAAGGCATCGAGGGCCGGGTGCCGTACAAGGGCTCGATGGTGTCCATCGTGTTCCAGATGGCCGGCGGCGTGCGTGCGGCCATGGGCTACTGCGGCTGCGCCACCATCCAGGACATGAACGACAAGGCGGAGTTCGTCGAGATCACCGCCGCCGGCATCCGCGAAAGCCACGTGCACGACGTGCAGATCACCAAGGAAGCGCCGAACTACCGCGCGGAATAGCCCGCAAGTTGGCGTCGCGCAGGGCCGACACATCACAGGGTGTGCCGGCCCCGCTGCTTTCCAGCCCAGCCTCTTACCTACCGTATCGCCCAGGCCCGCCATGCAACACCAGAAAATCCTCATCCTCGACTTCGGCTCGCAGGTGACACAGCTCATCGCCCGCCGTGTGCGCGAGGCGCACGTGTTCTGCGAAGTCCACCCGTGCGACGTCACCGACGCATGGGTGCGCGACTACGCGGCCGACGGTCAGCTCAAGGGCGTGATCCTCTCGGGCAGCCATGCCAGCGTCTACGAGGACAGCACCGACAAGGCACCGCAGGCGGTGTTCGAACTGGGCGTGCCGGTGCTGGGCATCTGCTACGGCATGCAGACCATGGCGCACCAGTTGGGCGGCAAGGTCGAGGGCGGCCACAAGCGCGAGTTCGGCTTTGCCGAGGTCCGCGCACACGGCCAAACCCGACTGCTGCGGGACATCCAGGACTTCGCTACGGCCGAAGGGCACGGCATGCTCGACGTCTGGATGAGCCATGGCGACAAGGTCACCGAACTGCCCCCAGGATTCAAGCTCATGGCCAGCACGCCAAGCTGCCCGATCGCCGGCATGGCCGACGAGGCACGCGGGTTCTACGGCGTGCAGTTCCATCCCGAGGTCACCCACACCCGGCAAGGCGCGGCACTGCTGCAGCGCTTCGTGCTGGACATCTGCGCCGCCGGGGCGGACTGGATCATGGGGGACTACATCGCAGAAGCGGTCGAAAAGATCCGCGCGCAGGTGGGCGACGAGGAGGTGATCCTGGGCCTGTCCGGCGGCGTCGACTCATCGGTTGCCGCGGCGCTGATCCACCGTGCCATCGGCGACCAGTTGATCTGCGTGTTCGTCGACCACGGCCTGCTGCGCCTGAACGAAGGCGACATGGTGATGGACATGTTCGAAGGCAAACTGCATGCCAAAGTGGTGCGCGTGAATGCCAGCGAGATGTTCATGCGCCAACTCGCCGGCGTGACCGATCCGGAAGCCAAGCGCAAGATCATCGGCAAGGGTTTTGTCGATGTGTTCAAGGCGGAAGCCGAGCGCCTGAAGGCCGGTGCCGACGGCGCCCTGAAAGGTGCCGCATGGCTGGCCCAGGGCACCATCTACCCCGACGTGATCGAGTCCGGCGGCGCCAAGAGCAAGAAGGCCGTCACCATCAAGAGCCACCACAACGTCGGCGGCCTGCCTGAGCAACTGGGCCTGAAGCTGCTGGAGCCGCTGCGCGACCTTTTCAAGGACGAAGTGCGCGAACTCGGGGTCGCCCTCGGCCTGCCGCCCGAGATGGTGTACCGCCACCCATTCCCCGGCCCCGGCCTGGGCGTGCGCATCCTTGGCGAAGTGAAAAAGGAATACGCCGACCTGCTGCGCGCCGCCGACGCCATCTTCATCGAGGAGTTGCGCAACTTCCGCGATGAAGCCACCGGCAAGAGCTGGTACGACCTGACGAGCCAGGCCTTCACCGTATTCCTGCCCGTCAAGAGTGTGGGCGTGATGGGCGACGGCCGCACCTACGACTATGTAGTGGCCCTGCGCGCGGTACAGACCAGCGACTTCATGACCGCGGATTGGGCCGAACTGCCCTATGCGCTGCTGAAGAAGGTGTCGGGGCGCATCATCAATGAAGTGCGCGGCATCAACCGGGTGACCTACGACGTGAGCAGCAAGCCGCCTGCGACGATTGAGTGGGAGTGAAATCAGGTCCTTCGGGGACTATCGCCATCTATCGAAAATCCGACGTAACGTATTGATTTTAAAGAAAATACGTCACGAAAGCTATCGGTGACTATCGCCGGGCAGCGAAAAGGATTGACGGTATAGGTGACGGTAGAAACCGGAGGCCGGATTAAGACCTCCTTGTTGACTATCGAGACCAAATCGGTCTTTGACGGTAAATCACTCCTCTGAAAAGCTTGTTTTATGCGGCTTTCCAGGCATCAGCAGGTCTCCTGACCCCTGACGGTAAAAGCCGTCATGAACAGGAGGAAAAACCTCGATGCTTACCGACACCGCACTGCGCAATTTGAAGCCTAAGTCCTTGACTTATAAGGCATCTGACCGGGATGGAATGTACGTGACGGTATCGCCCACCGGTACCGTCACCTTCCGCTTTGATTACCGTCTCAACGGCCGCCGCGAGACCCTGACCATTGGCCGCTACGGGCCGGCGGGCATTTCGCTGGGGATGGCTCGCGAAAAGCTGCTGGACGCCAAGAAGGCCGTCGCCCAGGGCAAGTCTCCGGCGTACGAGAAACAGCGCGAGAAGCGCCGCCTGACCGCCGCCAAGAACTTTGGCGACATGACAGCCCAATGGCTGGCCGGCGCCCGGATGGCCGACAGCACGCGAGCGATGCGCAAGAGCATCGTCGATCGGGACATCCTGCCAGCGTTCCAGAACCGCCTTGCTCAACGAAATCACCGCCGATGACTTGCGCGCCTTGTGCGGCAAGGTGAAGGGGAGGGGCGCCCCGGCCACCGCGGTGCATGTCCGCGACATCGTGAAGCAGGTCTATGCCTTCGCCATCCTGCATGGGGAGAAGGTGGACAACCCGGCGGCCGACGTGGGCGCGGCCTCGATTGCGACCTTCGTACCCAAGGACCGAGCCTTGTCGCCGTTGGAGATCCGTCTGATGTCGCGGCAGATGGAGTCTGTTGATTTCCATGCAACCGCAACCCACCATTTCCATCTCGATCTGACCCACCCTGGTTCGTGAACTTCACGCTCACGTTGTGGATAAGTTCTTGGTCGCCTTCTCCTTCTTGGTGGTCTGTGGTGG
>NZ_JAELTO010000239.1 GCF_016428875.1 Xylophilus sp. ASV27 | reverse complement strand
TGCTGGCGGACTTCCGCCGCGTGCTGCTGTAAGGAGACCGCACCCATGGCAATCATCGACATCAAGGTGCCCGACATCGGCGACTTCGCCGAGGTGGGCGTGATCGAAGTACTGGTCAAGCCCGGCGACACGGTCAAGGCCGAGCAGTCGCTGGTGACCGTCGAGTCCGACAAGGCGTCGATGGAAATCCCGTCCTCGCATGCGGGCACGGTCAAGGAAGTGAAAGTCAAAATCGGCGACAAGGTCGCCGAAGGCTCGGTGCTGATCAGCCTGGAGGCCGCCGATGCACCCGCAGCGGCCGCGCCGCCGCCCGAAGCGGCAAAATCCGAGCAAAAAGCGCCTGAAGCCCAGGTGGCATCTGGGCTTCGTGCTATCAATTCAGGAGCGTCCGCGCCCGAGATTTCCAACGCCGACTACGACCTGGTCGTGCTCGGTGGCGGCCCCGGCGGCTACTCGGCCGCCTTCCGCGCGGCCGACCTGGGCCTGAAGGTCGCGCTGGTCGAGCGCTACGCCACCCTCGGCGGGGTCTGTCTGAACGTCGGCTGCATCCCGTCGAAGGCGCTGCTGCACGTGGCCGCCGTCATGGACGAGGTCAAGCACTTCGCCGACCTGGGCGTGGATTTCGGCGCGCCCAGCGTGGACGTCGCCAGGCTGCGCACCCACAAGGAAAAGGTCATCGGCAAGCTCACCGGCGGCCTGGCCGCCATGGCCAAGATGCGCAAGGTCACCGTGCTGCGCGGCCTGGGAAGCTTCAGCGGCCCGAACGCCATGGAGGTGGCCGAGACCACCGGCAGCGGCCAGGAGAAGACCGGCAAGACGCAGTCCGTGACGTTCCGCCGCGCCATCATCGCAGCGGGCTCGCAGGCGGTGCGCCTGCCCTTCCTGCCCGATGACCCGCGCGTGGTCGACTCCACCGGCGCGCTGGCGCTGCCGGGCGTGCCCCAGCGCATGCTCATCGTCGGCGGCGGCATCATCGGGCTGGAAATGGGCACGGTCTACTCCAGCCTGGGCACGCGCCTGGACGTGGTCGAAATGCTCGATGGCCTGATGCAGGGCGCCGACCGCGACCTGGTCAAGGTCTGGCAGAAGATGAACGCGCCGCGCTTCGACAACATCATGCTCAAGACCAGGACGGTAGGCGCCAAGGCCACCGACAAGGGCATCGAAGTCACCTTCGAAG